>JBNABE010000038.1:0-14641 GCA_049631945.1 Akkermansiaceae bacterium | reverse complement strand
GAGTCCCCAAGGATGAGAACGAAGTTCGAGCGCACACGAAGTGCGTGCATCACGCGTTTCTCATTTTCAAGTTTCCGGAGGAGGAAACTTGCTCACTGGCACAGCCTAATAGGATATTAGGCAATCCTGTCTCCCCGACCATTTTCCTCTGGAAAATGCTCCCTACTCGCGAGGCGAGTCTCCAAGGATGAGAACGCAGTTCGAGCGCATAGCGAGGTCACGTGTATCACACGGTTCAGAATCAAAGATTGCAGATCGAAGGCTGGGAGATTACCCTAGAATGCATGCTAATCAAAGCCCAGTCTCCATCTGCCGCTGATGCCCTTGAGCTTGTCTCCATGCTTCAGGCTCGCTTTGTCAGAGGATTGGAGCAACTTTCGTCGGCTTGTGGTCATGATGTGAGTTTTGAAAACGCGGAGTGGCTTCGGGACGGAGGCGAGCATGGCGGTGGTAACCGCTACTCAGCCCCAGAGAGTGGGATGTTTAACCGTGCATCAGTCAATGTCTCACAGGTACATTATGATGACTTGCCTGAAAAGAAACTGGGCTCTGCCACAGCGATTTCCACAATCATTCATCCACAGCATCCACACGCTCCTTCCGTTCATATTCACATTAGCTGGACGGAGATGAAGGCGGAGAATGAGGCTCCGGCCAGCGGCTACTGGCGAATCATGGCGGATTTAAACCCCTCAGTAGTGCACGGCGAATACCGAGACCAGTTCGAGCAATGCATGAGAGAGGTAGCACCCGAACAGTATGAGGAAGCTGCTGAGCAGGGGGACAGGTATTTTTACATTCCCGCGCTGAAGCGGCACCGCGGTGTGACCCATTTCTATCTGGAAAGTTATGCCACGGAAGATGCGGCTGCCGATCGGGACTTTGCCGAGTTGTTTGGCAAGCGTGTGATCGATGCTTACCTGACGACTCTTCAGTCCGCTATTAGTGCGTACCCTGATGTTGATCAGAAGGCACAGGCCGAGCAGCTTGCCTATCATACACTTTACCTCTTTCAGGTGCTAACCCTAGACCGAGGCACTACCTCTGGTTTGTTAGTGCATGATCAGAACGATCTAGGCATCATGGGTTCATTGCCAGCACGGGTGGACCGTGACCTTCTGGCCTCATGGCAGGGCAGGGTGGCAGCTCCACAAGACGAGCTAGTACAGGGCTTGGTGCAATGTCTGCCAGATGAGTCACCGTCGCCCGTGAGCGACGAAGTAAAGCGGGCACTCGCTCAGACTGTGCGTAGCCACTATCAAAAAAATCCCGAAGCGTTGGCACTGCAAGCTTCGGGAAATGTGATCGCTCCGACAGTTGATAACCACCGGTAATATGAAGGTTCACTACTCGGCTTGAACGGGCTTTTCCTTGACCGTGCTTTTTATGCGAAGGTCGCGTAGTTGCAAGGCATCTACAGGAGAGGGTGAGGAAGACATGATGTCCATACCCTTGTTGTTCTTCGGAAAGGCGATGACCTCGCGAATAGAGGATTCACCACACACGAGCATAGCAAGGCGGTCGAGACCCAGAGCGATGCCGCCGTGTGGCGGAGCACCATATTTAAAGGCGTCGAGAATATGACCGAACATACTTTCTTTTTCTTCCTCGGTGACTCCTAAAGCAGTGAACATGGCAGATTGAAGTTCTGCTTCGTGGATCCGGATGGATCCGCCGCCAAGCTCGTAGCCATTGAGTACGACGTCATAAGCTTGGGCACGAAGACCTGCGTAGCGCTGACTCTCGTCCTCTAGCTCGGCAGTTGTGGCCGCGATCAGCTTAGGCACGTCTTCAGGTATAGGGCGTGTGAAGGGGTGGTGCACCGCATTCCATTTGCCCTCTTCGTCGTCGTAACCGAGAAGAGGGAAGTCAGTGACCCAGAGGAAGTCGAGTTCCTTGTTGTCGTCGAGGATGTTCTGAAGTTCCGCGCAGCAGAGGCGGATACGACCAAGTACCTCACAGACAGTTTCCCAGTCACCGGCGCCAAAGAGAATGAGGTCGCCAGGTTCAATGTTGAGTTTATCTCGTAGGGCTTCGACTTCGTCATCGGTCATGCGTTTCACGAAGGGAGAACGCCAAGTGGAGCGGTCTTGGTCACGAGCTTGAATGTATGCGAGGCCTTTGGATCCTGCTTCAATAGCAGTTTGAGTGAGTTTTTCAATTTGTCCCTGAGAGGCGCCGGCAAAGCCCTTAGCGTTGATTGCCTTGACCACTCCACCGGCAGCGATGGCTCCAGAGAAGACGCGGAATTCACAGTCTTTGAGTTCGTCGGAGAGCTCAGTGAGGTGGTAGCCAAAGCGGCGGTCTGGCTTGTCTGAGCCATAAGTGTTCATGGCCTCCTCGTGGGTAATTCGGTCGAATGTCGCAGGGATGTCAGCATCGAGCGTATCCTTAAATACCTTGCCGAGTAGCCCCTCGATGAGAGCGTGCATGTCGTCTGGGGTGACGAAGGAGGCCTCGATATCGATCTGAGTGAATTCCGGTTGGCGATCCGCACGCAGGTCTTCATCACGGAAGCAACGGGCAATTTGGAAGTATTTCTCAATGCCACCACACATCAGTAGTTGCTTATATTGCTGGGGTGCCTGTGGTAGCGCGTAGAAGCTGCCTGGCTGCATGCGAGAGGGGACAAGGAAGTCACGTGCACCCTCAGGTGTTGATTTGGAAAGGATGGGGGTCTCAACCTCGCAGAATCCGTCTGCATCGAGGAAGTTGCGGCTAGCCTGAGTGATGCGGTGGCGCTGGCGCAGGTTGTTGGTCATGCGCTCACGACGCAGGTCGAGGAAACGGTATTTCATCCGTAGATCTTCGTTGGATAGCTCCTTGTCGAGCTGGAAGGGGAGCACTTCGGACTTGTTGATGATGGTGAGCTCACTGGCGGAAATCTCAATACTACCGGTGGCCATGTCTGGGTTGACGGTGGAGACACCCTCAATGATGGGCCGCTCCTCAACCTTGCCGGTCACTTGAATCACGTCCTCGCTACGCAGTGACTTGGCGAGCTCGGCAGCTTCAGAATTTTCCTCAGGACGGAAGACGCACTGGGTCATGCCCTCACGGTCACGCAGGTCGATAAAGGCAACACCACCGTGGTCACGATTGGAGTTTACCCAGCCGATTAAAGTCGCGGTTTCGCCGATGTTGGAGTGGTGGAGTTCGTTACAGGTATGAGTTCTCATCTTGTTAAAAAGGTATGGTGGGTGAATGGTTCTCGCGGTAATTATTTATGCGATCAAAGGACCATCGGGTGCATCGAGGTGTGCTTGGATGGCCTCGGGGAGGTTGTTGGTGTGATTGATTGATTGTTCGCTGCGTGAGGATAGATTTTTCAGCTGCATTTCTGGGAATTCGGAGCCTACGACGAGGGCAAAACGTGCACCTGATTGCTGAGCTTTTTTGAATTGTTTGCCTACATTGAGTTGAGTCATCGAGTAATCTACTGAGATGCTAGCACCGCGAAGCTCGGAGATAACACCAAGAGCCTTATTGCGATTACTCTCATCAGCAATAATGGTGTAGATTTCACAAGCTGGGTTACGCGCCATCCATGCTTCCATTTCTAGTTGAGCATTTGGTGTGCACTCAATGAAGTTTTGAATCACCATATCGCCCATCGCGAAGCCTGTGGCAGGTAGGTCGGCTGACCCGTTTGACATCGTTGACAGAAGGCCGTCATAACGCCCACCACCTGCGACTGCACGCATGGACTTTTTGGTATCAAATATCTCAAAGACAGCGCCTGTGTAATAGGCCAGACCGCGAACGATGGTGAGGTCGAGCTCGAGAAATTGCCCCAGTCCTCGAGCTGTCAGATTTTCTTTGATCTCATTAAATGCCGCCGAGGCGTTTTCTGGGTTGTTGACAAAATCATCAACCTGTTGGCGGGTAACATTGAAGGTGCTAAGTTGTTGTTCGAGCACCTCAGGCTTAAGTTTTTCCAAGCGATCGACTAGTGGTAAAAATTCCGAAGGGTCGGAGATGTCATGGTCGTTGCAGAAAGTCAGCCAGCTCTCACGATCAGAGGCCCTAATTACGAAGTCGCCCTCTTTAAATCCGAGTGTTAGCATAGTATCAATAGCTAATGCAATGAGCTCTGCATCAGCAGCTGCAGACGATTCTCCGATGATGTCTGCATTGAATTGAATGAACTCTCGGCCTCGGCCTTTTTGAGGCTTTTCATAACGGAAGCAGGGGCCGATTTCGAACCACTTGAGAGGTTTGGGAAAGTCTCGCTGATTAGCTCCCACAATACGAGCCAGCGAGGCTGTCAACTCAGGGCGCAGGGTGATATCGCGACCTCCTTGGTCTTCAAAGCGAAACAGCTGGCTTGCTATTTCTCCACCTGTTTTTTTCAAGTAAAGCTCAGTGGATTCAACAATGGGAGCTTCATACTCAGAAAAGCCGTAACGATGGGCCACATCCCTCCACACTGAATACAGGTAGTTACGAACCGCGCAGTCACGTGGAGTGAAATCGCGAAATCCGGGTAAAGACTGGAAGCACTTGTCGGCCATGAGGCGGGGAGATCGCATATAAGGGCGCGATATTCAAGAGAAATGGCGAAATAAGCCTTTTATCTCAAAGAATAAGGAGAGGCTTAGCAATTGGCGAATGCGCAGGCCGAGAGCCTTATAAGAGCTGTAAGGCCAGAGGTTTAGTCTAATACGAGCTACTCTGGTGTGTACGTGCCTCGCATGTGTTATACTGTAGCCTCTCTTGCCAAAGCTCCCGCGTAGTCGCGATTCAAGCGGGAGATGTTTTCAGCACTGATTTCTTTGGGGCAAACAGCTTCGCACTCGTAGAGGTTGGTGCAGTTCCCAAAGCCTTCAGCATCCATCTGGCGGACCATTCCAAGCACGCGCTTGTCTTTTTCTGGCGCTCCTTGTGGTAGAAGGTTGAGGTGGGCTGCTTTGGCAGAGACAAAGAGCATAGCACTTGCATTTTTGCAAGCAGCGACACAAGCACCACAACCAATGCAGGCAGCTGCGTCCATGGCAGCATCAGCACGTGTTTTGGCAACAGGGAGGTTGTTCGCATCCTGAGCAGATCCAGTTCGAACGTCGATGAAGCCCCCGGCCGCGATGATGCGGTCAAAGGCTGATCGGTCCACCATGAGGTCACGTTGTAATGGAAACGCCTTGGCGCGGAAGGGCTCAATCCAGATGGTATCACCATCCTTGAATTTGCGCATATGAAGTTGGCATGCAGTAACGCCACGTTCTTTGGAGTGGGGGATGCCGTTAATGGTGAGTGAGCATTGACCACATATGCCTTCACGACAATCATAGTCAAAGTGGATTGGCTCGCCGCCATCAATGATGATGCGTTGATTGACGATATCGAGCATTTCTAAAAATGAAGCCTCGATTGGTATGTCTTTAGCCTGATAGGTTTCAATAAGGCCGTCATCTTGAACGCTTTTTTGACGCCATACTTTGAGTGTTAAATTCATCGGGAAATAATTTCAGATTGAAGGATGATGGATTAAGGTAGAAATATAAAATGTTGTTATGCGTAGCTTCGAATGGCGAGATGAACATTTTCGAACTCGAGATCTTCCTTGTGAAGCGTGGGAGGTGTTCCGACTCCTTTGAATTCCCATGCTGCAACATAAGCGTATTCGTCGTCACGACGGAGTGCTTCACCAGGTTGGGTTTTACCATCTTTGACCTCAGGAGATTCTTCAGTAAATTGATATTCGAGACGAAAGTGGCCACCGCAGGATTCCTCACGGTTAAGAGCATCAGTGCACATCACCTCGGCAAATTCGAGGAAGTCAGCTACCCGACCTGCTTTTTCTAACTCTGTGTTGAGGCCGTTAGCATCTCCTGGGATGCGTACATTGCTCCAGAACTCGTCGCGAATTTCAGGGATGCGTTTGAGTGCTTTCTCAAGTCCTTCCTTACTGCGGCCCATACCACATTGTTCCCAGACAAGAAGTCCAAGCTCTTTGTGGAAGCTGTCGACGGTGCGGGTGCCATTGATGTTGATGAGTTGCTCAATGCGCTCTTTGACTGTAGCTTCGGCCTGCTTAAACTCATCCATATCTTTTTTGATCGTGCCCGGCTTCTCATTAGCGAGGTAGTTTGCGATCGTTGTTGGAATGACAAAATATCCGTCAGCAAGACCTTGCATGAGGGCTGAGGCACCAAGTCGATTCGCGCCATGGTCGGAGAAGTTTGCTTCTCCTAGGCAGTGAAGACCAGGAATCGTTGTTTGAAGATTGTAGTCAACCCATAGTCCGCCCATGGTGTAGTGCACAGCAGGGAAGATCTGCATGGGTGTCTGGTAAGGGTTGTCACCAGATATTTTTTCATACATCTGGAATAAGTTGCCATAACGTGCACGGATCACATCCTCGCCTAAGCGCTCGATGGCATCTTTGAAATCAAGATACACGCCAAGGCCCGTCGGTGCAACGCCACGGCCTTCGTCGCATACTTCTTTGGCAGCACGTGAGGAAATATCACGAGGTGCCAAGTTGCCGAATGATGGGTATTTACGCTCCAGATAGTAATCTCGGTCCTCCTCGGCAATATCCTCAGGCTTCTTATTGCCATTGCGAATTGCTTCAGCGTCGTCTTTGGAGACAGGAACCCAGATGCGACCATCATTTCGAAGGGACTCTGACATGAGTGTCAGCTTGGATTGATAGTCTCCACTTACGGGAATACATGTGGGGTGAATCTGGGTGTAGCACGGATTGGCGATGTAAGCGCCACGCTTGTATGCCTTGAAGGCAGCAGTGACGTTGCAACCCATTGCATTGGTTGATAGGTAGAAGACATTGCCGTAGCCACCGGTCGCAAGGCAGACTGCATCTGCCGCGTGTGATGAGATTTCCCCCGTCACGAGATCCCGCACCACAATTCCTTTGGCGTGGCCATCCACGAGAACGACATCCATCATTTCCGTGCGGGTATGCATCTCAACACCTCCTTTAGAGATTTCCTTTTGCAGTGCTTGATAGCACCCGATGAGAAGCTGCTGGCCTGTCTGACCTCGTGCATAAAAAGTCCGTGATACTTGGGCGCCGCCGAAAGAGCGGTTATCAAGTAGGCCACCGTATTCGCGCGCAAAGGGAACTCCCTGAGCGGCACATTGGTCGATGATGTTGCTCGATACCTCAGCGAGTCGGTGCACATTGGCCTCACGCGAACGGAAGTCACCACCCTTGACCGTATCATAGAAGAGGCGATTCACTGAGTCGCCATCATTTTGATAGTTTTTGGCTGCGTTGATACCCCCTTGAGCTGCAATGGAGTGAGCTCTTCGAGGACTGTCTTGATAGCAGAAGCATTTCACCTGGTAGCCCAACTCCGAAAGAGAGGCTGCCGCGGAGCCTCCCGCAAGGCCAGAGCCGACAACGATGACGGTATACTTACGCTTATTGGCCGGGTTGATAAGCTTCGAGTCCATCTTGTGCTTGGTCCATTTCTGGTCGATGGGGCCTTCGGGTATTTTGCTATCTAGTGACATGGTGAGAAAGTGTTCAGTTTGAGGTGTTCGAAAAAATTAGTGGTCGCACTCAACATCGTTGCCCGAGCAAGTGGCTGCCTTCGCCTCTACCATGGCTTTCGTGGCCTCCATTTCCTCTTTTCCGTAACCGAAGAAATAGACACTGATCGGGATGGAAATAAATCCGACAAAAATGATGATCGAGTAGGCTTTGGAAAATAGCTGCACTGCTGGTGCTGTTTTTTTCGTCCGCAGACCGAGTGTTTGAAATATAGACGCCACACCGTGAGATAGGTGCGAGCACAGTAATGCCATGGCAATTATGTAGAAAAGGACAACGAGCAGATTCTGAAAGCCAGCAATAGTCATTGCCCAGTTTTGTTTGTGTTCTGCTAGGAGGCGGAGATCCTCTTGCACTCGCACAGTGTAGTGCAGTATGTGAAAGATGAAAAATACCAGCACAGTGAGGCCACTCCATATCATGATGCGAGATGATCGGGATGCAACCATGGTGGCATCATGCTGATAACGGCTAGGTCTTGACGCACGGTTGGAGGCAGTGAGTTGAATGGTTGCAAGAATGTGCAGTCCTAGGGCGACAAGCATCGTAATACGGAAAATCCAGATACCCCACCCATGTAGCATAGTATGAAGAAAATCGGCGTAATGGTTAAAATCCTCAGAACTTTGGTAGATAAGCATATTGCCAACGAGATGGCCTGCTAAGAAAAAAACAAGATAGGCGCCGGTGAGGGCTACAACGATTTTTTTTCCGATCGATGAATGCCAAAAACGGCAGAGGGAGCATGTGGATGAACTCATAAAAATGGATTGCTTATAACAATGCGAGGCAACTTAGAGGTGACTTCATAAATAATCAAGAGCCAACCAGTGCGAATCTCGACATAATGAGCCGATTCTAGGTCACAAAAAAGGTCTGTCGAAATCACGACAGACCATTGATGAACAAGCTTTTAGACGATTTAGTATGAAAATAGCTCGTCAGCCTTGAAGAAACGAGCAAGCTCAGCTGCTGCAGTCTCAGGGCCGTCGGATGCGTGACACACATTGACCATCATATCTTTACCGAAATCACCGCGAATGGTACCCTCGGGTGCCTCGTTTGAGTTGGTTGGCCCGAGGAGGTTGCGAACGCGGTCAATCACATCGTTGCCTTCGAGCGCTAGCGCAATCACAGGCGTGCGGCTCATGAACTCGGTGATCTCGGGGAAAAAGGGCTTGTCGGCAACGTGGGAGTAGTGCTCTCGGAGGATAGCGTCGTCGAGCTGCATCATTTTGATGCCGCGGATTACGAAGCCCTCGCTTTGGAAACGAGCTAACACAGTGCCCACGATATTGTTTTCAATTGCGTCGGGTTTAAAAAGAATCAAAGATGTTTCAGTTGCCATGACAGTGGCTGTAGCTGGGATCTTCACGCATGGCAATCCCGAAAGCCTCTTATCTATTGGCTTCTTCAGCAATGAGAGCCAGGCAGCTGCGATTTGGCAGATAGACACGTAATTTGCCGTGTTCGTCTGTTTGATAGCTTAATGACTCGTCTATTCGCTCGAATCCACCATTTTCGCACGAGTCACTGTTGAGGATGATTTTGTATTTCCCTGGGTGGTTTATATTCACTTCATAGTCGGCGAAGGACTGGCTTGGATTAAAATTAAACAGGAGAATGACATTGCCGCGCTCAGCTACTAGTGTCTGGTCGTCGTTGTGAACGTGCAGCAATTGGGCAGGATCACAGGCTAGGAGGTTATGCTTCTTGGCCAGCCTGATCATACTTTGATCAAATGCATTGAGATATTTGTAGCGGAGTTCTTGATTGTCTACCAGAGACCATTGGCGGCGACAGTAATGATAAGACCAATCGTTGCCCTCACGCGGGAAGTCGAGCCACTCTGGGTGTCCGAATTCGTTGCCCATAAAATTGAGCCAGCCTTCTCCACCGGAGATGAGAGTGAAAAGACGGATCATCTTGTGAAGAGCAATACCGCGACTGATGAGTTCATTGTCATCATCGGTGCCCATGTGCCAATACATCTCCTTATCCATCAGTCGGAATGCAATCGTTTTATCCCCGACTAAAGCCTGGTCATGACTTTCGGCATAAGCAATATTTGCCTCACCATAGCGACGATTGGTCATGACTCCCCACATTTCCTCAGGTTTCCATTCTTCGTCTTTTTTATGTTTGAGCAGCTTGATCCAGTAATCAGGAATGCCCATTGCCAATCTGTGGGTGAAACCAATGCCACCTTCCGATGTCGGCCTGCACAAGCCGGGCATACCGCTCATGTCCTCAGCGACAAGGATGGCGCCAGGTCTGATGCGTTTGCATAGTGTAGTGGCCAAGGCCAGATAGAGAATGGCATCTTCATCAGGGCCATCGAGGAAGTATTTGTCGTAATGGTCAAAAGAAGTGGAACCATGATGATCATATAGCATCGAGGTGATGCCGTCGAACCGGAAGCCATCGAAGTGAAACTCCTCCAGCCAGTAGTGAACATTTGATAGCAGGAAACGGCGAACTTCCTCTTTGCCGTAGTCAAAGCATTTTGAGTCCCATTGCGGTTGGTCTCCTTTAGGACCGGCATGGAAATACTGGTGATCTGTACCGTCGAATTCATTGAGTCCTTCAGCGAGGTTTTTGACGGCATGGGAGTGTACAATATCGAGTAAGACAGCAATGCCTGCTGCGTGTGCTGAGTCTACTAGATATTTCAAATCCTCTGGAGTTCCAAAACGTGAGCAGGACGCAAAGAAAGAGGATACATGGTAGCCGAAAGAACCGTAATAAGGATGCTCCTGAACCGCCATCAGTTGGATAGTGTTATAACCTAGTTTTTTGATGCGGGGTAGCACCTCATCGGCGAACTCGCGGTAGCTATGAAGGCGAGGATCTTCGCCAGACATGCCGACGTGGGCTTCATAAATGAGCGGGGCACCAAGTGAGGATGGATCAAACTCATGCTGCCAGTTGTAAGTTGTATCAGGTTGCCATACTTGGCCTGCGTAATCATGCGTTTGCTCGTCTTGAATGCATCGGTGTATCGTGGCTGGGATACGGTCTCGCGCGGAGCCATCAGCGCCATAGACGTGAAGTTTGATTGCATCACCGTGCTTCAATGACTGACCACTGAGTTCAAGCTGCCAAATGCCATTTTCACCTTTCGAAAGAGGGTGCTTGCCTGCGTCCCACTCATTGAAGTCACCAATGATGGAGACATAGTGGGCACCGGGAGCCCATTCCTTGATCGACCAGATATCTTTGTTGGCATCGTAGTGGATGCCCAGTTGTTTGTGAATTTGAGAGTATTGCTCAATGCTGCCCGCCTCTTTCTCGATGGATGCTAGCTGTTCCTTCAGGTTCTGCATGCGCCACTCAATGTGGTTGGCATAAGGCTCTAGCCAGCAGTCATCCTGAACCAAACGTGGGAGCGAGGGTGAATTACTACTCATATGTGTAAGCTATGCATAGTCACTTAACAACGCACGGAAATTGTGCATGTTTGGTAGGTGGGTCCTAGTTGCTGGCGGCTAGTTCGATGGCCTTAATGACAATTTCTGGCGTGAGATACTCTGGCAGCATGATCGCTGGTTTCTTTGAGTTCGCTGGATAGATCAAGTTGGTAGGGAGCGACTTGCGGTCGGCTCGATTCATATCCCTTTGGATAATGGGGTCGCCGTCGGTGCCGTCAGCTGTGACAACCAAGACATTATATTTTGTTAGTAACGCATTTACACGATCGGATGAGAACACACGGTTTTCATTTTGTTGGCAGAGTAGTCACCAATCAGCGGTATAGTCGACCCAGACGATGTGACCTTTTGATCTGTTGAGCTCAACCACGCCAGGATACCATGATGATCCTGTGAGTGGCGTCGCGGGTGCTCTTTCTTCAGTAGCTGATTTGGTCATGATGAATGCCCCCGTGGCGACTAGTAGAGGGAAACCTGTGCCCCATACTAACCTCTTAAGTTTTGGGGTGTAGGGTGTGCCAAAGCGACCATATGCCCAGACTGCCAAGCCGATAACAACGGCAGCCATGAGGAGCCATGATGCACCACCGGTCCCGGTGATTTTGGCAAAGCTGCGGAAAAAATAAGCGGCCGTCGCAAAGAGGGCAAATGCCATCAGCTGTTTGAAGGTCACCATCCATGCTCCTGGCTTGGGAAGCTTGTTGATTAGCTTAGGGAAAAAAGCGAGCACCACATAGGGAGATGAGATCCCAAGTGCGAAGATAGTAAAAATGACCATGCCCTGAAGAGGGGGCTGCTTCAGCGTGTAGCCCATGACTGAGCCGAGGAAAGGTCCGCTGCAAGGAGTGGCGATTAGCGTGGTTAAGACGCCAGAAAAGAATGATCCCGAATAACCCTTCTTCGCCTGTAGTTCACCGCCTGCGCCTGTGAGTGATGTGCCAATTTCAAACACGCCAGCCATATTGAGCCCAAATAAATAAAGAAGCATAATGATGGCGGCAAGGAAGACAGGGCTGGTCAGTTGCTCGCCCCAATTGACATCCTGCCCAAAGCTGAAAATGAGAACGTAAATAATGCCAGCAAGGATCCACATAGATGCTACCACGCCGAACATAAATACGAGGCCGTGAATCTTGATTTTTTGAGGCTCTGATCCTGCCTGTTGGGCAAAGCCCATTACCTTGAGCCCCAGAACGGGAAACACGCAGGGCATCAGGTTGAGAAGTAATCCGCCGATAAAAATAAAGCCAAGGGCGGTAGTAAGGCTGTGTGTTTTTTCCTTACTGCCATCAAGTAGGATGAAATCGATTTTCTGCTCTGCATCATACATCTCCGCTGCAGTGGCAATCTCAGCTGCGCTGGGTGCCGCGTTACTGGGGCCGTGCCCCGCCAAGTTATCAATGTTTGAGGTGGATTCTGATGCTGTTGCTGCGCTCGTGCCCTCAGGCTTAGATAGAGGTGCGCTGATGGCAATTGCATCCTCATCATTGAACAATAGGATGCCATCGATCTTGTTGGGTAGTTCTGTATTCGCCTTGAGTGGAACATTGAGAATGTAGGCGTCCCCTCTGTCGTTGAGTGCTTGTGCTTCATCTGCATTCGTTATTCCGGCGTTATCAATATAGTAAATTGAGTCGAGAATGGCGACGCTTCCATCGGAGCTGCTGATGGTGAATACCAGTTGCGTATTTTTGACTTTGGCCTCCACATTCCAGCTTTGATTGATTCGTGGTAATTGAGATCGAGCCGTTTGGAAAAGCTGTTCATGTTCTTGAGAAAGTTTCTGTGAATCGCCGATAATGACTTTGATGTTGAGCTCTTCAGAGGTGGGTGGCGCACACCCCTTGTCGTCACAGAGTTGCCATGTGGGAGTCACGCTGATTGCAGCTTGATCGCCAAGCTTGGCAGTAGTTGGGACCGAAATATCAGCCAGCAGGATGTATCGCCCATGATAGATGTAGAATGTCGTGCCCTCGCTTTGATAGAGCTCGGGCGTAGGCCAATAAAGCTGAGTAAGTTCGTAGCCAGGGGGGAGCTGCCAATCAAATTCCAGTGGCAGGCCGGGGCCTCCTGGATTGCGGAAGTAGGCGTGCCATCCTTCAGCATGCTCCAGCTCGATTGCAATGGTCAAGTTATCGCCGGCGGCAGCTTGATCTAGCTCTGAGATAATCGAGGCTTGAGTGAGGCTTTGCTCAGGCTCGCTGTCACCTGGGCTGAAGAGTTCAGTCTGGGCATGGAGTGATCCAGAGCTTATTATTAATAGTAAAAAAAGAGAATAAATGGATTTCATTTCAGGCACGTGATGAGTGAAAAGTTGTGCGCAATATCGTTGAGTGAGAGTATTGAGGTGGAATGTTCTTCCCGGAAAATTTTATGAGCTGCTAGCCACTTCATCTTCACTGAGAGTAGGGCTTGTTTCCTCCTGTATTTTGCGCTCCCAAATATAGCGT
This sequence comes from Akkermansiaceae bacterium, assembly GCA_049631945.1. Classification (GTDB taxonomy): domain Bacteria; phylum Verrucomicrobiota; class Verrucomicrobiia; order Verrucomicrobiales; family Akkermansiaceae; genus Oceaniferula. The sequence continues at coordinate 1,241 of JBNABE010000038.1, read as the reverse complement.
CTGAACAATACTTTAATGGCTGCAGTCAAGGGCACGGCTAATAGAGCTCCGATGAAGCCGCCAAGTAAAAGTGACCAGAACAACATAGAGAAAATGACCGTCATGGGGTGAAGGCCTACCGAGTCGCCGACTATCTTTGGAGCGGTTAGGAGGGAGTTGATCTGTTGGACGATCAGAAAAATGGCGATGACGGCTAAAACGTAGGCCCACGGGCTACTGCCGAGGAAGTTCTGATTGTCGATATGGCCAAAATGAACAAAGGCAATAAGGCAGGCTGGTATCAGGCAGATAATGTTTCCAATGTAGGGGATCACACCAAGCACAGCCATAAACAGGCCGATGACGAGTGCGTAGGGAAGGCCGAAAAGCCACAAAGCGATACCAACTAGAATGCCGTCGATGAAGGCTACCAACATTTGCCCACGGAAAAATGAAATCAGGTAACCGTTGATTTCTTGTAAGGAGTCGACCACTTCATTCTTGAACCTTGATGCCTTTAGTGGGACGTATTCGTGCCAGTGGGCCTTGATGCTGGAGCTTTCCTTGAGGAAGTAATAGAGATAAATGGGTGCCATAACAAAGCCGATGGTAAGCCCGAGTATGCCCAGTATTTTTGACGAACCTTTGCTGAACCAGTCAGTGATAGTCTTAGCAATTTGAGTGGCATATTTCGAGATCATATACTGCCAGCGATACTGGTAATCGGGTTTGGTATAGACGTCGGTGTTCTCTGCGGACTCGGTCGCTATTGTTGCGGTCTCATCTGGTTCGATATGGGTGGCGCCTGTTTCTGGATTGACCTTCTCAGATGCATAATTAATGAGCGGCTTGAGCCACGGCGCATCTTTCACACCTGTCATCGCGGTGGTTGCCTTACGGGCAATTTCCTCCTTGTCGTGGAAAGCGTCGGAGATTTGTTTGGCTATAGGTGGAGCAATCAAGAAACCCAGAGCGGTGAGTAAAATGATAAATGAGGCGAATACCGTGATCACGGCCTTGAGACGAGAGAGACCCCTTGCTTGCAGCCAGCTGACAATAGGATCGAGTAAATAGGCGACAATGCCGGCGACCGCGAGAGGTACAAGAACCGGTTGTAAGTAACCGAGGGTTTTCCCAGTGAGCCATATTAGCCCCACGATCAGCACGCCGATTACTAAAATAGCTATGCCTGTGAGAGCGCGCCAGATGGTTTTGCTTTGGAAACGTGTCGGATATTTAGGAGTCACGGCTTAAAATTCTAG
>JBNABE010000037.1:0-14739 GCA_049631945.1 Akkermansiaceae bacterium | reverse complement strand
CACCTCACCGATCACATGGGTCAGCACAAAAAGGACTTCGCCAGTCGTCGTGGTTTGTTGACTATGGTCGCGCAGCGCCGCAAGCTGCTTGATTACCTCAAAGGCCAATCGGAAGAGCGCTATGCTAAGCTCGTCAAAGGGCTTGAACTTCGTCGCTAAATCAATTTTTGAAACGGTCACAGTATAAATGCTGTGGCCGTTTTACATATGTCGTCATGTCGGTGTTATTTGTCTCACACGACTTGATCACATAGGCTCAGCCTCAGAAATTTTTTGTCGGGTCGTTATCAATGACCTCGATCACCTTTTCCCAGCTTTTGCAAATAAAGTTGGAGGCTTTGTCCAAAAACAAAACCAAGAGACGCCTGCTCTCAGGCTGTTAACATAGAACAAACAGAACGCACACCGCGTCAACCGAGAGCGAATCAACAAAAGAAGAAAATAAGAAAATGAATATGAATATTGAAAAAATAACGATCCCAGTAGGATCGAACCCGATCACTCTTGAAACGGGGAAACTAGCCAAGTTGGCTGACGGCGCCGTTCAGGTGCAATCTGGAGAAACGGTAATGCTGGTCACCGCTGTTTCCCAAACTAAAATCCGCGAGGGGCAAACCTGGTTTCCTCTTTCGGTTGAATACAAAGAGCGTGCGGCTGCAGCTGGTGTTTTCCCTGGCGGCTACTTTAAACGTGAAGGACGTCCTACGGAAAAGGAAATCCTTACATGTCGCATGACAGACCGTCCACTACGTCCTCTTTTCCCAAAAGGTTATCTCTATGACACTCAGATCGTCGCTCTGATGCTTGCTGCTGACGGTGTCAACGACGCTGACATTCTAAGCATGAATGGTGCGTCTGCAGCACTATGCATTTCAGATATCCCATTCGCGGGTCCCATTGGTGCTGTCCGTGTTGGCCGTGTCAACGGAGAGTTTGTCGTGAACCCAACGTTCGAAGAGCGTGAAGAGAGTGATCTTGACCTCGTTTATGTGGGTAACAAAACCGAGGTCATCATGATTGAGGGAGCCGCAAACGAAATTCCAGATGCTGAATTCGTAAAAGCCCTGCATTTCGCGCAAGGGCACGTAACCACAATTGTCGAAGCGATTGAAGAACTTGCTGCTAAAGTCGGTAAGCCAAAACGCGACTACACCGTCACAGTGGCCAAAGAGGACCTCCTAGAGATTGCCTATGAAGTTGCAGGTGATCGTATCGAAGATGCCATTTATGCTCCAAACAAGGTCGAGCGTGGCAAGAAAGTCGGCGCGCTTCGTGACGAGGTAGAAGCTACCCTTAAAGAGCGTGTTCCTACCGTATCAGAATTTGAAATCGAGCAGTGCTTTGAATACATTCAGAAGAAAGCATTCCGTATTGCTATCATGGAAAAAGGCGTCCGCGCTGATGGTCGTGACATCGACACCTTGCGCCCGCTCTTCTCTGAGTCTGGATCTCTGCCACGTGTGCACGGATCGGCTATTTTTGCCCGGGGTGAGACCCAAGCACTAGCAACAGCCACGCTAGCTCCAGCTGATGAACGTCAATACTTTGACAACTATGCCGGTGGCGAAGACAGCAAGCGCTTCATTCTTCACTACAGCTTCCCTCCATTTTCTGTAGGTGAAGCCGGTCGCTTTGGTGGCCTCAATCGTCGTGAGATTGGTCATGGTGCTCTTGCCGAGCGTTCAATCGAGCCAGTAATCCCTGCTGAGGAGGACTTCCCATATGCAATGCGCGTAACTTCAGAGGTGCTTGAGTCAAATGGCTCATCATCCATGGCTACTGTATGCTCTGGAGTTATGGCTCTACTTGATGCTGGTGTGCCACTTATTCGCCCTGTCGGAGCGATTGCAGTTGGTCTCGTCACAGAGATGGATGAGAATGACAACATCAAGGAGTACAAAACCTTGCTTGATATCATTGGTTCTGAGGATTTCTACGGTGACATGGACTTCAAACTCTGTGGCACAAGTGAGGGCATCACGGGCTACCAGCTTGATCTTAAGCTGCCGGGTATTCCACTTTCCATTCTCGAGGAAGCTGTGGTCAAGGCCGCTGGCGGACGTGAGAAGGTTCTTCAGAAAATGCACGATACCATCGCCGAGCCTGGCGCTCTCTCCGAGCACGCACCACGTATTGAGTCGACCAAGATCGACCCTGAGCGCATTGGCGAGCTCATTGGGCCTGGTGGCAAGAACATTAAAGGTATACAGGCTGAGTCAGGCGCTGACATCAACATTGAAGATGATGGAACTGTTCACGTCTATGCTTCTAAGAAGGAAAGCCTTGACCGTGCCATGGACATGATCAAGCAGATGTTCGCAGAAGTTGAGGTCGGCACAGTATACACTGGAGCGATTGTCTCTACTACGAACTTTGGTGCTTTCATGCAGATCCTGCCCGGTAAAGACGGACTCATTCACATCTCTGAGCTAGCAGAAGGCCGAGTTGAGAAGACCGAAGATGTTGTCAAAAAAGGTGACACCGTAACGGCTAAGTGCATCGGTGTTGACGACCGCGGGCGTGTTAAGATGTCCATCCGTGCGGCAGCCCGCGAGGCAAAGCAGCAAGAGGTTGCTGACGAGGCCCCCGTTGAAGCATAACGCTCTATCGTTCGGCTAATATAATCAACAACGGCGAGTCACTCTGTGGCTTGCCGTTTTTTTTTGGCGTAATCTATGCTTGATAGATTCTTGATACGCGAGGAGTGATGCCCGTCAATACGGCCCACGGAATGGTGCCTGCGAGCTGTGCTACCTCGCTGACGAGAATATGTTCCCCAAAAAGCTCTACTTCGTCACCACTCTTGCAGTGAGGCAGCTTAGTAACATCAATCATGATTTGATCCATGGTCACTCGACCGAGGAGTGGGCATCTTTCTCCTTTGATCAGCACATGGGTTTTCTCGGCAGGCATTGAGCGGGGATAGCCATCACCATAGCCGATGCCAACCGTTGCGACCCGAGTTTTATGTTTGAGTATCGTCTCCCTGCCATAAGAAATACCCTGTCCGGCGGGGAGGTCGCGCACCAGTGAAACTTTAGATTTAAGACTCAGGACTGGTTTGAGCTGATCCTGCATGGCTGAAAGGGGTGCAATGCCATATAACATTATGCCTGGGCGCTGTAGATTCGCATAGCGGCTATTATAAGCTAATATGCCAGCACTATTGGCAAGGTGGATGAAGCGAAACTGATCAGGGCCCAATGTTTCCAGTAATGAATCAAACTGCTCAAACTGCGCCCGCGTAAATGCCTCGTCTTCATCCGCGCATGGCAGATGCGAGCCGATACCCTCAATATCGAGGTGGGAAAGTTGATTGAGCTCGTCTAGGTGCTTAATTAAATCACTGGGAAGAAAACCGCCTCGTCCCATGCCAGTGTCCACGGTGATGTGAACCTTCAGTTTGTAGTCAGAGTGTTTTCGCCCTGTGATTTCATTGAAGTGCTTGGCCTCTTCCATGCTTGATATGCAAGGCGTCCATCCATAGGCTACGATTTCTTCACGTTCAAAAGGGCATGTGGGTCCCAGTAGATAGACCCTGGTCGAGATATTAGCATGAGCTAGGCGTCTGGCTTCAATCACGCTGGCAACACCAAAGAAGGTGGGTGCTGAGTTGTTGGGAAGACCCTCGAGTGCTTGCGCTATTCTCTCAATGCCATGACCATAAGCTCCAGCTTTGAGCACTGCCATGACGCCTCCCTGCTGGTGAGTCCTAACTGCAGAAAGGTTGTGCGCAAGGTGGGGGAGTTTGATCTCTGCCCAAGCGCGCGGAGGAGATGCTGCTGGGAATGTCTCTGTTTTCGCCACGGGAGTAGTATAGAGAGGAATTTCACGGCAGCCCAACATCAAAATGAAGAAGGGCTAGAAAATAGATATTGAACACTTCAATGTCTTGCATCCTTGAGGGTGCCGACTTAAATACTCTCAACCATGTTTGATTCAAAACAACTTAGCGATGAGCAGGTATCACTCGTTCGTCAGTGGGCGGCGGAGGGTGGCCAGCTGGCGGATATTCAGAAACGTCTAGAGGAGGAAATGGAATTCCGCCTCAGCTATATGGATACTCGTTTTCTAGTGCTCGATCTTGGCATAGAAATTAGAAATCTTGCTCAAGAGGCTGCTGAAAAGGAGCAGGCCGAGCAGGCGGAACAAGCTGAACCGATCGATTCCGTTGATGAATCCAAACAAGAGGGTGAACTGACTGAGGATGATATTGAATTACTTCCACCTGCGGGTGCAAGCAAAGTGAAGGTCAGTGTGGATGATATTGCACGCCCAGGGCTGATGGCGAGTGGTCGAGTGACCTTTGCCGATGGTAACGGAGGCATGTGGTATGTTGATGAAATGGGGCGTCTGGGTATTGATCCAGAGGTGGAGGGCTATCAACCCTCTGAGCCGGATATCTTAGCATTTCAGCGTGAGCTACAGGCTGTGATGGAGTCACGATAAGGTGACGGGTTTCAGTAACCTAGACAAAAACCCGTTTTGAAAATCGGCTTCTTGACCATTGTTTGAACAGCTGTAAACTAATGATGATGAGACACTTCTGCGGTATAAGTGTAAGCAAATTCTATGGGGTGATCATGCTTACGTTCGCCTCCCTGACTTTTACCTTAATTGCTGCAACGGAGCGAGAGGCAGCCGAGATTACGCAAGAATATGATCGTTTGAGTCGCTTGTGGTTGTCTGAAATGAGACTAGCCGATGACACTCGGGCGAGGAACTTGATTGCCAAGAAGCGTCCCGAACCGTCTTTATATGCCAATAAGCTGAAGCAGCTACTCCGCGCAGATCTCCAGCATGAATGGACTTTAAAATACGGAGCCTGGTTATTGGAAAACGATGCATTGATCACTACGAGTTCACAGAGAGCATTACTCAATGCGGTTCAAAGCTATCACCTTAAGAGTTCTCAATTAGGTGCTTTTTGCGTGGCGATGATTCATCTGAACGATTTTGGCAAGCCAGCTCCTGCTGGTAAAATGGCAGTAAGGTCTCAGGGCATGAAGTTACTTGAGGATATTAAGCAAAGGAACCCTGATCCCAAAGTTCAGGGGCAAGCATCGTTAGCTCTCTCCATCATGTTAGCATCGCTAGGTGATGATCCGCGTATTATGACGCGGCGCATTCAAAATCTGCGTGAGGCTATTATCAAAAGTGCGGATGTTCGTATTGGCGATACAAGTGTTGCAGAGATGGCGAGAAATGAGCTCTTTAAAATCAACCATTTATCCAAAGGAAGAGTAGCGCCCGATATTGTCGGCATGGATTCAGGTGCAAGGCCAATGAATTTGAGTGACTTCCGTGGTAAGGTGGTGATGCTTGTATTTTGGTCTAGCTGGGATCCTCAGGCAGGTAAGGCGCTTGAGCTCCTTCGAAATAAGGTCTCCGCACATATCAACTCTCCTTTTGTCATTTTGGGGGTGAATCGTGACTCATTACCTAATTTGCGTGCCTTAGAGGCAGATCGGATTGTCACTTGGCGGAATTTTTCAGATCCAAAACAAATCATCGCCAAGGAATACCGAATCAGTGCTTGGCCTCATTGCATCATTCTAGACCAGCAGGGTATTATACGTTACAAGGGGGCTATAGGCTCTTTTGCTGATGCTGTGGTGAATGATTTACTTACCTACAAGCTAGAGTAGGTGGCTACAGTTGATAATAAAATCGGGGTAAATACCGATTTTGATTAGTTATCATTCATCTGTGTTGAATATGCTTTTGTGTATATCTTTACCTCATCGTTGAGCAGGGTTTCCTCATCTAATTTATTAATTGAAGCAAAGATTGTCTCATCTTCGGTGCGGTATTTGTTGTGGAATTTATCTCCCCTGATATCAAGCGCCCCATTTTCCTTGGTAGCCCATTTTTTATCGCTAGTATTAATATATCTAAACCAATCTAGTTCTTTTTGGGTGAATTTTCCCTTGGTGTGATAAAACACGTAATGAGCAACAGGTTCATTATCCTCAACATCTTCCATTAAAGTGATTTCGATGGTCCAATCTGGTTTTTTGAGGTTTTTGAATCTCCATTTTGTGGGTCGAGGATCTAAATCATTGATCGGCTGTCCATTGCCTAATCTGTCGTTTAGCTGCCCTATCGTTTGGCCGATGCAAAGATAGGTGGTTTTGAATTTTTTGAATTCTTGTTTTTTTTCAGCTAATTTAGCTGATAGGATTTTCGAGCTTAGCGTGATTTTTGCTGAATTGTGTTTTTCAGCGTTCTTATTGTTGAGGTTAGTATACTCAATGAATACGTCGCTGGCTTTATTGTCATGATGAATGATTTTCCTCTGATCATCTGTGATTGTATTAGGTTGTCCCGGCTTGGGGTTCCTTTTGATAAAAGATACCTCATATATGATATATTTATTTTCTTCGCTTTCCCAGAATGCAGAAATAGCTGTTTCCCACAGATCGTTACCAAGTTCTGGTAATCGCGTTTTTCTTCTAAAATGCTCGCTAGGGTTACCTTGCCATAACATTTTACGAATGTTGACGCCGTGTTCTCGAGAGGCGAAATCCTGAAGATAAATCCCACCTTCAATTTGGTTTTTAAAATCTGATATCGATTTTCCAAGGTATGCATGAGTTGAAGACAATGAGCATCCCAGAAAAATGATAGAGAAAATAGTAATTGAAGCGATTTTCATAACTGGCTGATGAATTTATACTTAGATAATGCCTAGTTGTCAGCCTATTGTTTATTAATCTTTAAACTAAGAAAAAAGTGTAAGGTTGGAGCCGAAAAACAATGGCCCGGCATGGCGGTGTCCTACATATTGTTATCATGAGGTATAACAAATCTAGGCAGTATAGATGCCACTCTGGTGGAGCACAGAGTGGTTTGCTCGGTTCAAATAATTAGCGTCGTTTTCTATGAAACAAGCAGCTAAGAATTCCGAAGGCTAGTAAAGTAGAACTTGATGGCTCTGGCACGGCTACACTCGTAATAGTGGCAATACGAAAACCGTTCAGACTGGAGGTTGTGATCGGGTTAGTGCTTGTGCGCATGGAGGATTTGACCCCGTTTACATTAGAGTTCCAAGCGCCTCCTCGCATGACGCGATTTTCACTCAATGTATCGAGTGTCCCGTCATAAGCGCTTTCGTTCCATTCCCAGACATTTCCACCCATGTCATATGTGCCATTATTTTCGATTACACCTGTACCTACGTTCCATGGTGAGGTGCCGGTGCTGTAGTTCGCTTGAGTTCCTGCAGTGGGGGCAGTGTCTCCTGTCGCGTAAAGTGTGTAGGTGCTGCCGTCAGATTTTAAGTAAGCGGCTTTATACCACTCGTCCTCTGTGGGCAATACGTAGATAGTCCCGTAGGTGTTTAGTGCGGTGGCTCGATCTACTCCGGTGAAAGTAGATGCATCACTAAAGGTGTATGCGCCTGTGAGAGCATTGCCGCTGGTTAGCCAGTTGGCAAATTTGGCAGCCTCATACCATGTTGTGCTCGCCGTAGGCTGAGACCCAGACCAAGTGCCAGCATTGCCTATGTTGTTGTCAGCTGAAAGTACGGTAGCCCATTGGTTAGCTGTGACTTCATATTTGCCGATAGAGTAGTTGTAACCAACAGATCCCGGGGTTGTGCCGTTGACACTGTTGGCTGTGTCGCCAGTGTTATCGAGGTTGCCAATATCGACAAAATCAATGGTTACACTGTCTGTGCCGTGTGTAATGGTAACAGCTTGGGCGTCTATGGAGGTGACTGCTAATACAAGAGTTGAGAAAGCGAATAGAAGAGGGGATCGCATTTGGGATTGGGGTATGTGAAGGGTTGATTACCTGATACCTTATCCAACCGTGTAAACTTGGAGCAATGATTTTTAACTACCGATGTTCAAACCATTTGGTCTTCCTAAGTTAAGGCAGACTGTGACACCTATGTTAACAAGGGTGGCAGTTGTAACTTTGCTCACCTCGGTCTGAGCTAGTCGGTAAGTTTCCTCTTTTGGAAGCTTTGGGGGCGACTTTCGTGATGCGCGAAGCTAAGCCATGTGCCCGAACCAACCTCCCTCGTCCATGGCTCGTGCAGAGCACTCCCGACAGGACTCGAACCTGTGACCTACGGATTAGAAATCCGTTGCTCTATCCAGCTGAGCTACGGGAGCTTAAGTAATGCTGATCTGCGCGACGCGAGAGGGTGTAATGGGCTGGCAATACTTCGTCAAGCGCTAGTGGAAACAATCGTGGCTATCCAGCGATGTGGTTACTCAAGCGTGGCCACGACAGGCAAAATACTCAGCCGTTGGGCAAATTGTTTTGTTCCTCTTCGATTCTCTCAGACAACCATTGTTTCATCATAGATTGATAATTGAGGTAGCGAGAGCGAGCTAGTCTTTTGATTCGGGCCAGCATGCGAGGGTCAAAGCGGAGAGTAATGGTTGTTGATTCACGTGAATCAGGCAGGTGCATTGAGCTTGTCATTAGTTTGGGGGCGAGCTCGTGCACGTCCCAGAATGCGGACTCTTCCGAATCGCTTTCGAAGTTAGGAATGTCGTTCCAAGATTGAATGGTCTTCATGGTCTATAATAGTGAGTTCATTCGTATCGGTGATTATTTGATTTCACCGTAATGACGCTGATAAAATCTCATTTCTCCCTCTGTCATTTCACGTGCGGCATATACTCTGGCGGACTTCCCATCGGTCCAGAAGGCGAGAAACAGGTGGCGGTCAGCGACAGTCCGACCGAGTGCGTAAAATCTGGACTCACTGCCAAGATCATCATTATCCGGCAGGAATCGAAGTGCGAATGGATCCTCAAATACCTCCTCTAGTTCGTGAGGTTTGATGGTTTTGAGGTCTAATGGTGAGTCGGATAAATCGAGTTCCATGTGGGTGTTAGGCTAGTTAACCTGAAATGTTTACATTACTAAAGCATGAATAATGAGGTTTGAACACGCTTTTTTCGTCGCTTAAATGGGGGGCACTATATTTGCTGGCGTTTGAGGAGGGCTGCTTTCAGAGGGTCGCCCGAGGTGAGGTGGGCGATGGCGATAGCAATGGCGTCTGCTGCGTCATGCGGTGGGGTTTCACTTAAGCCAAGAAGAGTGCGTGCCATGAATGCCACTTGTTGTTTATCTGCTGAGCCATTACCAGTGACAACCTGTTTCACTTTACGAGGTGCGTATTCGTAGATTTGTAGGCTGGCTTCTGCGGCTGCGATGAGCGTCGCTGCTCGTGCAGCGCCCATGCTGATGGCAGTGCGGTGAGACTGGACATAGATGATGCCCTCGACTGCGGCTTCGTCAGGTTGCCATTTTTTGATCAGGTTGTTGATGCCTGTGTGGATCGCGGCTAGAGCGGCTGACTGGGGTATTTTTGCAGGAATAGAAATGACCCCGAAATCAAGAACCCGCTGCTCATGATGGTCGCCTTCCAGTAAGGCATACCCAGTATTCCGAATAGCTGGATCAATGGCGATGACTTTCATGAGTCGTAATGCTCGTTGCCTTGCAACGCATTTGAGAAGCAGCAGAGTGATTATCTGCGCCTGCGGCGTGGTGCTGGTGGGCGCTTCTTGCGAACTGGTCGTACGGGCGATTCGTCTAAAAGCGCGGTGTAGGTATAATCGAAGTTCTCAAGCTTGCGTCTTTCGATTTTCTTATCGACGAAGTTCTCCACTGATTTGGCAAAATCAAGCTCGTCAGCTGTAAGGATAGTGAATGCGTCGCCCTCGGATTCAGCACGCCCTGTACGTCCAATGCGGTGAACGTAATCTTCTGCGTTTTCTGGCACGCGGTAGTTAATAACGTGAGTCACTGTTGAGATGTCGATGCCGCGTGCGGCTACGTCGGTAGCTACAAGAATATTGTATGTGCCGTCTTTAAAGCCATTTAGTGCTTTAAGTCTGTCAGATTGTTTGACGTCAGAATGCATGGCAACCACTTCTTGGTGGCCGGTACCTTTGATGAGACCGCAGACGGTGTCGGCCTCTTTGCGAGTTCGCGTGAAGATCATCACAGAGTGGAAATCTGTCTTCTCCAGTAAGGCAAGAAGCAGGTCGTCGCGTTGATCCATGGAAACAGGGTAAAAGGCGTGGTTGATGGTGTCGGCAACGGCACGACGGGCTATCTCCACAGACTCGGGCTCATGCAGGCACCATTGAGCAAACCCCTGGATGGCTGGAGGCATGGTGGCGGAGAAAAAAAGCGTCTGACGCGATGTTTCTTCTGTGTTCCATGGACATAAATTGACGATTTTGCGAACAATGGGCAGGAATCCCATATCCAGCATGCGGTCGACCTCATCAAGTATGAGAATCTTGATGGCCCCAAATCGCATGGTAGCGCGGTAAAAGTGATCAACTAATCTGCCAGGGGTCGCGACAACAATGTCAGCATTTTTCATTTGCTCGTCTTGTTTGCCATATCCTACGCCACCATATATTAGCGCGACTTTACAGCCGGTGTGTTTGCCGTAATGTTCAAACTGCTCTGCGACTTGATGAGCAAGTTCCCGAGTGGGCTCGAGGACAAGGATCTGTGGCTTGCCAAGAGGTTTGATTTTTGAAAGTGAGGGGAGGGCAAAGGCTGCGGTTTTACCTGTGCCTGTTTGGGATGCTCCGATGACATCTTTGCCGTCTAATACAAGTGGAATGGCTTTTGCTTGAATGGGGGTGGGGTTTTCGTAGCCTGATTCAGTAACAGCTGAGAGAACGGCTTCGGAAAGTCCGAGATCGGAGAATGACATAGGAATGGGGGTAAATGCTTTGCCTGTCTCTGTAAAGGTAAATACGGCAATGTCCCAGACCACTTCGTTAAGGGTTTTTACCGCATAGGTGCTGCTATATCAGCTAGCCTGCTTATCTGTCGTTAACAGCCTAATTGGATGTTGCCAGAGATTGAATGAGTAAACAACACTCCAACATAGGTTGCAATATTTGCAAATGAGCTTGATGATTAGCTTCGAGCGATTTGCCGAGACGATCTTCTACTTGTGATAATAAGTAGTCGAGATCAGCCTCGAGTACATCATTGGGTGAGCCACGTACGATAGCCGCTAGTATGCTATATTTACCTGATCGAATGACTAACTGGCGATCGTTGCTCCACTCGAGGGTACTATCTTCATGGTTGGCAATGGTGGCAGTTTTGGTCGCGATTTTCTTTACGGTGCTCTCTACTTTCGATGACTTCGCGTGCCTCGCGGGATTGTTGCTGGCATACGATATCAATGAACGTGATTGTGGACGAAGTAGGAAAACTTCTTCGACTTGATACCTGCGGGTTTGGCTAAACAGAATTTCATCGTAGGTGCGGCTACTCATGAGTGCGCGTATCTTCCATGCGAGCTTGTCCCACCCGGGGATATCTCGAAACGGGCTGGCTTCCGCCATTTGCTCGGCAATGGCTCTGCGAACAGTGCTGCGGAGCATGGGCTCAAGAATACTTTTTGTATTTGCAGGCAGATTAACAATATGGTCCTTGCTTTGACTTAGGAGTGGACGCAGTGCGTCTTGTAGATCTTTATCAGTGTATTTCGTCTGCAGGTTGTTAGTTTCGTCTAGTTCTGTTTCAGCAAATGGAGTTGCGGTGCTTTCATTCGCATCGTTGATGATCGGTGTCGTTGGCGGGTTCGCCAGAGTAGACCTTGACGATTTTGACTGGCTACTTGTCTCGGAGGCGATTGATGTGAAAGGGGACTCATCTTTATTGGTTTCTTGATGAGGGCGCTTGTTACGTATTTTTTCTAATAGCTCTGCTCTGACTAGCGGTGATTTAGCACGTGTTTGCTTGGCTTCTTTGGAAGCGTTCTTATTGAGGGGGCCTGTTTCAGCCTTATCGATGATGGGGGGGGAGGCAAGAGGAGGTTTTTTGGCGGTCTCAAGAGTGGAGGGGGTATTTTCTTTACTGGCTGTATTGGGTAAAGAAGGTTCCCAACTATGATTGTTTTCCTCCGAAGGTGAAAGCCGAACGGCTGGTGATTCAGAGGGTAAAAGGGGAAGCGCATTCACATCTGTGCGCACTAATTGTTTGTCCTGATCGAGGAGGCGACGAGACGTTTGAGGTGCGGTCGTTGGCAGAGCAGGTATACTGGCTAGGCTTTCTAGGATGCCGTCGGTGTTGATCTTCGCTCCAGATTCTTCCTGATTTTGCATGGCGCTCGGAAATGCAGGCATGCTGTCCAATGGGTTTTTGCGACTATTTGATGATGTCGTAAGGGATGAGAAAGGAGCAGGATCAGAATGCCTTTCTATTGAGCTGTCATTCGGAGATGAATGATGCTGCGCTGCGTCACCGCTTGATAAAATAGCAGGCTCTTTGGGCACTTTAACGTAAGGGGGAGGTTGGTGACTTTGGAGTGAATGATTTATCGATGACTCAATTGCTCATCATTCAGATGATAGGGTTATCCTTGTCCGGCGAGTAGATGTCGGGACTGATCAGACTTGATGAACCCTGCGGCTCAGGGCTGATTGAACTTGATGCGGCCGTTGATTCTGGAATTGCGGGTGTGGTTGGACCGTTGGGCGGTTCTATTGGCGAGCTAATACCTGTTAGTGAGCCGAGATTAGGTCGTGGTATCGATGAGCTGGTGTAGTTGGTAGCAGTGACATTAGTGGGATGAGTTGCTGTGTCGCCCATCGCGGCACTGGCAATGCGAGCGAGGCGTTGACTAAGCTCCTCGCGATCCACCTTTTTCGCGCTCAGTGCAGATATTTGCTCATTCATGCGATGTTTCCATTGTTGGATTTCACGGTGCATGTGTTCCATGATTTGGCGAGAGTGAGCATCAATACGTGAATTCATCTCTGAGCTCAAACTTTCGATTTGTTGAACTAGGTCATTGCTGTGTCCGGATTCTTCATCGAGCAAGCGTTGGCTTACTTCGCTCATTTGCTCGGTAGCTTCATCAATTTTGCTCGCCATGTCATTGATTTGAAGTCCACGCGTGACACTCTCGTGGTGCAGCTGGTGGCGCATGTTTTCTGTGGCGGTTTGAAGATTTTCTTGAGCGGTCTTCAATTGATGTTCTGTTTGCTCAAGTTGTTGGCCGAGTCTTTGGCTTACCTCCTCATTACTATGAAGCAAAGCCACTTCTAGTTTGTGAATGCGGTCATTGACTTGCTGCATGTCTTGTCCGATGAGGATATCCCGAATCTTTTCGACTTGTTCAGCAGGGTTGTTTTGGTCCTGAAGGTCCATGGTAGTAATCGCAGTAAAATATGTGTTGGAAGGGTGGAAAATGAAAATTTGCTGACTGAATTACGATTTAATATAACCAATCGGTTTATTAATGTAATATCCTTATGATAGAGGCTTCATCGAATACTTGTAAATGGCTTTTCGTAAGCTTCGCTTTCGTTGATAATTGCCATTGTCTAAAATCATGTGTTCATGTGGTAATTGTTGGTGGATTGTTGACTTAGCTGTGCTATATAGACGACGTAATGTCTGATGAGAATAAGGAGGATACGGTGCTGGCATCTGCATATGCGCAGACTCGTAAAAGCTTGATTGCCAGGCTCGACAATTGGGAGGACCAGAAGACATGGGATGATTTTTACAAAACCTACTGGAAGCTCATATACGCTGTCGGCTTGAAGGCTGGACTGAGATCGGAGGAGGCTTTTGACGTAGTTCAGGAGACAATCCTCTCGATTGCCAAGCAAAGTAAGAAAAATATGTATGACCCGGAAAAAGGGTCGTTCAAGTCATGGCTTATGAATATGACTCGGTGGCGTATCAATGATCAATTCAGGAGGCGAAAAAAAGATACGGCTATGAACATCGGGGAATGGGAGGACGAAGGACAGAAGGTCGCTGTGGTGGAGCGCATAGAAGATCCTCAAAGTGGCACATTGGAGCGCTTGTGGGATGTAGAGTGGAAAAAAAATCTCGCTGATGCGGCACTTGCCAGAGTGAGGGCTCAGGTCTCACCAAAACAATATCAAATCTTTGATTGTTACGTGATTCGAGAATGGGATGCAGGTAAGGTGCAGGATCGACTCGGCGTGAGCATGTCTCAAGTTTATCTTGCGAAGCATCGCGTAGGCAAAATACTAAAGAAGGAATTGGCTAGGCTGAACGAAGATGCGGGGTAAAAATCGTCCAGAGCCGGTTATTCCTGATCATGAGGTGCTCCGAAAAATTGGCGGAGGATCTTATGGGGAGGTTTGGTTAGCGAGGGGTGTTACAGGCGCGATGCGTGCTGTGAAACTGGTGCGTCGCGAGGACTTCGAGGATGAAATCGGCTTTGAAAGGGAGTTTGAGGGCATTCTGAAGTATGAGCCAATCTCCAGAGATCACCCAGGCTTAGTTAACATCCTCCACGTTGGCAGGAGCAAAGATAAAGACGAGGGAGACTTTTATTATTATGTCATGGAGTTGGGCGACGATGTCCACGAAGGTGATGATTTTAACCCTGTTGAATATGAGCCTCGAAATTTACGCACAGATTTAAAATCGGCTAATGGCAAGCCTATAGACTCAAATGTGGTTATTGATGTCGGCTTGAGGCTGGCACAAGCATTAGCTCATCTCCACGATCAGGGGCTGGCCCACCGCGACATTAAACCGTCTAATATTATTTTTGTGGGTGGCAAGGCGAAGCTTGCTGACATTGGGTTGGTCGCAGCGCGAGGTCAAAGGACCTTTGTGGGCACAGAAGGCTTCGTGCCACCTGAGGGGCCAGGCTCTGCAAGAGCTGATATTTACGGCTTGGGTAAAGTGTTATATGAGATGGCTACGGGTAAAGACCGCTTGCAGTTTCCAGAGTTGCCA
>JBNABE010000036.1:0-15134 GCA_049631945.1 Akkermansiaceae bacterium | reverse complement strand
CCAATGAACTAGGTCCTGGCTCTGCTGCAAGAAAGCAGTTTTACCGCTTGCACTTACCCAGCGTAGGCTCTTAGACCCCTGATCTTTTGCGATGTACAGGTTTTCTTGAGCACAGAGATTGCAACTAAAAGCAACAGCCACCAAACAAGTGGCGGTGATGAGATGATTACTGAATAAAGCGCGGGTCATATTCTCTTACTGGAAGAGAAATGCACAGCACAAGTACTCGCCTATTAATGTAACAATAGAGTCAGACTTACATGGACTGCACAGATCTAACACTCTGATTACCCCCTTGAAACACATCTAACAATAAATATCCCAACGCCACCGATCAACCAAAACAAAAATCAACAAGCAGACACTCACGATCAATCTGTTAGCTAGCTAACAAAAAAAATAGACAAGCCCAGCTCAACAGTTCGGATCAGTTAACCAAAACTACATTAACAGCCAGAGCAGAGCCCCATGAGCATGGCAGTCTACTCCGCCTCTCGCCGCGCGATTCCACGCAGCAGACGACCGAAGATGTCGGCGCCAGTAACGATACGCTTCTGCTGATCGCTCCAGAATATAACAACATCACGATCAACCACGTGATCGTTCTTGTCATTGGCTTCGACAACAAACTCACCCAGCACGTCGTCTAGTGTTGTCCGGCTATCAAAAACAACAATCGGCCGGTGGCAAAACTCATAGATATCAAGCTCCGCAAGTGCCTCATCACCATCTTTTTGTTCTACAGCATACAATGTGCCCAAATACTCTGTTGTATTAATGATCAGCTGAGGCTTGCCGTCGTCCTCATCGAGGATCACCGCGCGCAAATTAGGATGCTTGTTGAGCGCATTGATGAATTCACGACCCTGTTCCGTATTAGGAGCGGGCAAGGTCGGCAGATCCAAATTTGACGGCATTGTGTAAATCGTATCCGCCATGATCGAATTACCCTCATCAATGATAAAGCGGTCATCCAAATCAAGAAAGTTAAGTGCCCCCCTGCCCTCGTTCGCACTAATCTCGGAGCTCTGCTCACTGATGTGCTTCTCCAGAATAATCTCAATGTCACGCTCCCGGTAGAAGGTGGGACCTTCTGGCCCAATCCATCCATCTAATATCACCGCACACGGCTTAGCCACAGGAAAGAGCAAGGCCTGGTAGAAACGAATCAAGGGAGCAAGCTTGGCTCCGACCTGCAGAGCATGGCGTGAGAAATAAGCCTGCGGGATAATCTCACCAAAGAAGGTAATACCCACTGTGGAGAACACAAAACCACCCACACCTGCCATGATCGACTCACTGAGCAGAGCAAGCAAAACGTTCACACTGACATTACCCCAGAGAATAGTGCACAACAATAAGTTCGAATCTTTGCGCAACGCGAGTACGCGGCGGGCCGATGAGCTACCTTTCTCTACTTCTGCCTCGAGCCGCATACGCCCCAGAGAGAAAAAAGCGAGGTTTGAGCCGGAGAACATTGCCGACTGCGAGAGACATGCGACTATACCTAGCCAAGTCAGTAATTCCATTGATAACATTAAATAGTGGTAAGTGATAACTATCTCAGCGTCCTAGCAAAGGTTACTTGGCCGGCACCTGCAGTCTCGAAGACTCACAGGGAGGTAGTCATTTACGCGCGTTAGAATACATAAATATACAGATATGTAAAATTGTACATGAAAAATCTGCATCATACAATATGCTTAGCCGTATTGTATATTCGAGCCAGTAATCACCGCATCGATCATGGCAGGATCTATTGATTTCGGATTTGTGCTTTTGTATTTCTATCCTAGTCTGCTTGCGTGAGCTTTGTGGAGACATTCAACCGTGGCGAGACAACACCGCTACTACGTAAATTCGAACAACTTCTGGCGCCAAAGTCGCGTGAGGAAATCGAGTCAATGGCGGTCACAAGCCGTGCTATTACGCGTCGCCACTTCGGCAAAACAATGCGGCTCTTCGCCCCACTCTATGTCTCCAACGAGTGCGTCAACAACTGCAGCTACTGCGGCTTCTCTCGTGATAATGCCATCCTGCGTACTACACTCACGATTGATCAAGTCGTCACAGAGGCAAGGCACCTGCATGCGCTCGGCTTTCGCAATATCCTTCTCGTTGCCGGAGAGCACCCTAAGTTTGTCAGTGAGGGCTACTTGCAAGAGTGCATCGATGCGATCAAAGGCTTCATCCCCACCATTGGCATTGAGGTTGGCCCCATGGAAGACCAGCAATACAGTGAGCTCGTAGGCCATGGAGCCGAGGGGCTCGTTGTTTATCAAGAGACCTACGATCGGGAAACCTACTCCCGCCTACATACCGCAGGACCAAAGAAAAACTTCGACTGGCGCCTCGAGTGCCCCGAGCGCGCCTACGCAGGTGGCTTCCGTCGAATTGGCATCGGTGCCCTTTTTGGCCTTGCTGATTGGAGACACGAAGCTCGAGCCTTAGCTGCTCACCTCGAATACCTCTACAAGCACTGCTGGAAGGCCTCATTTACGGTATCATTTCCTCGCATGAGACCCTACGCTGGCAACTATCAGTATGAGCCTAACCCCGAGCTCTTCCTCAACGATCGCCACTTTGTCCAGCTCGTCTGCGCATTTCGTAGCTGCTTCCCTCATCTAGGCATCGTCGTAAGCACCCGTGAGCCAGCTAGCTTGCGAGACGCTCTCGTGCCACTCGGTGTCACACACATGTCAGCTGAATCTCAAACTGACCCCGGCGGCTACACCGGCGCGGGAACCGATGACTTGCACATGACTCTGAAAGGCAAACGGGTCGAAGTCACCGAGAAATCATCCTGTAGCCGCGCGACTGAGCAGTTCACCATCGATGACAAGCGTGGCATTAAGGAAATCACCAGTATGCTGCATTCCAAAGGATATGAATCAGTCTGGAAAGACTGGGATGAAGCCATCCTCAACACCAAGTAACAACACACTTTTCCCCAGCAACATGAAGATCAAGCTCAACGGCAAAGACCGCCGTCTAGATCAGACCTCCAATGTCGAATCACTACTCAATTCCATGGGCCTAGCCGGTAAACCAGTGGTTGTAGAGCTTAATAAAAAAGCCCTGTTTCCGCGCGAATATGCTAACATCATGCTAGATGATGGGGACCAGCTTGAGATTATTACTATTGCGGCAGGCGGGTGACCATCCGCGGGTGGATCAATGGAGAATTCAAAATCCTTAGAATCGTGAATTTGTTAGGTCGGACTCACGCCCATCATCGATCAGCTGCTTGATTACGGCGTTGCACCCACGACTTTTGTCGCGTCGCTCTTGGCGCTGGCTTACCTCTTACGCCTGAAGGAGAGCGCTAGCGCACCGAGGCCGAGCAAGGCTGTGCTGGAAGGCTCGGGTACGGCGAAAGCCTGTAGCACGAGGCTGTTGCCATTTAGAACAATGCCCCAATCCCAGCTGGGCGCGTTGCTAAAGCCACTATAGTCTAGGGTAAAATTCGCTGCATCAAAGCCACTAACGCCTGATGATGCAGTGGCAATAGTAAAGCTGTAGTCAAAGATTTCGTCACCTTTGATCCACGTGCCAAAGCCGTCCGCATCGCCCGCAACGTTACCCAGGGTGAGAGAATCGATATCGATGGTAAAGCCACCTACACCAAGGTTAGACAGATCGAGCGTTCCAGTGATATCCAGCCAATCCCAGCCAGAGTCTGCACCTTGGGTGCCACCACTGTCATTGATTTCCCACAGGTAAGAGCCTCCATCCAACCAGGTCTGCGCGCCTGTGGCTGCGGTTCCAGGCGAGTTACCGGGGCTGATGACTCCGGCAATGGTCATGGCATGGCCACTGAGATCAACTCCAGTGGCTATTTCGAGTATGCCACCATTGACGGTGTAGGCGCCCGAGCCGCTGTGGCTGGAGCCGGTGGCAAGAGAGAGAACACCGGCGTTGACCGTGGTAGTTCCCGTGTAGGTGTTGGCACCCGTAAGCTCCATCGTTCCTGCTCCTTTCTTGGTCAGACCGCCCGCAGGCAAGGAGTTTACATTGGCGAGGATAGCGCTCACCGTGAGGTCAGCACCCGCATCGCCGGTAGCATTGGCCACATCAAACTGGGTGTTGGCTCCGAGGGCAATGTTACCCGTGCCATCAATGGCTGATGCTGCAGTCCCACTGACTGTGATAGTGGCGTCCTGACCACCGTTAACTCTACCAAAGTAAAAGTTTCCCCAGTCGGCACTGCTGACATTAGCCGTCAGGGTTCCGTTATTGAGGTTCAGGTCACCAACGCGGTTGACTCCGGCACTACCCAGGATCTGACCACCGCCGGTGGCCTCTAGGGTAATATTGTTCTCAGTGCTGTGGTCGGAAACTCCCAAGGAGTTGGTATGGCCGATATCGAGTACTGACGATGCACCATTGACCGTGACCATACGCCCGGCAGTGTTTGCGCCGAGGCTAGCAACACTATCAGCTCCCGTCGCCAGCGTTCCATTGCTGACTGCAACATTGCCAGAAAAGGTGTTGGCACCGGATAGAGTTAAAGTGCCGGATCCCGTTTTAGTGAATTCACCGGCTCCAGCCAAAGCACCACTCAAGCTGATATCCCCACCCGTGGTATTAATATCCACAGCACCACCCAGGTTCATGCCCATGCCGGTTGACCAGCTTGCCAGAGAGCCCAGAGTGCCGCTGTTTAAATTGATCGTTCCATTGATCTCTTGATACATCCCGCTTGACCCTACGTTGAGCGTACCTCCATCCAGATTCAATGTGCCAGCCCTGGCCCCGTTGTTATTATATCCGTAACGCACACCTTTCGCGTTTACGACCCCGCCATCAATGTTGAGAAAACCTTGGCCATCGTTTCCAAGGCCAAGCCAATCGTTTTGCACGTTCAAAGTACCACCAGAAATCGTATACGTTGCCGTAAGATTAGACCAAACTCCCATCGTCGCTTGGCCACTCACATTGACGTTGCCGCCGGTCTGCGTCACCGAGCCATTTGTGGAATTGTTCTGACCCACATTGAAATTCCCACCCACGTTCAAGACTGCGCTGTCCTGCACCGTAAGGCTGCCAACTCCACCTCCCGCTACACCACTCAAGGACACCTTGAGATTACCGGATACCGTGGTATCAGAGTTGCCTGATAACACGAGGCTACCTCGTGCCACATTGAGTGCTGACGCTGTGTTACCCGTGCCAGAGAGGGTTAGTGTCCCTGTTCCCAGTTTGGTAAGCGTGCCTGCACCCGCTATATCACCACTCAGGTCAATATTGTGGGTCGATGTATTAATGTTGACCGAGCCGTTCAGATTCATGTCCAAGCCGGTTGACCAGCTTGCCATGGCACCAAGCGTGCCACTCTCCAAGTTAATAGTGCTATTACCAGATTGACCGTTGCGATCAATATCAGTCATTCCGCCCAAGCCAAGGTTGAGCGTACCACCGTCTAGGTTAAGTGTACCCACTGATGTGCTGGCACCATAATGAATGCCTTTTAGGTTGGCCGTCCCCCCATCGACATTGAGAATACCCTGACCGTCCCAGCCCAGGATGAAATTAGTATTGAGCGTGTTCAGAGTGCCTCCTGTAAGATTGTAGGTTCCAGTGAGATTACCCCAGTGGCCAATTCGAATGTCATTCGTACCCGAGCCAGTGAGATTTACGGTTCCCCCCGTATGATTGATCGTACCATTTCTGCTTGAGTTGTTACCAACCAATAGTTTGGTCGATGTCAAGGTGGCACTGTCTTGCACGGTCAGAGTTCCCGCTCCACCACCGGAGATACCACTGTTGGCTACGAATAAATTGTTGGAAACCGTGGTCGTTGAAGTGCCTGATAGTATTGTATTTCCTCCCGCCGCATTCATGTTGGTAACGGTATTGCCTGCGCCAGTGAGCTCAAGGCTGCCGCCACCGATTTTACTCAGTGTGGCTGATCCATTTGATTCAGTGACGCTGCCATTGACGACAATGCTACCTCCTGCGGTGTTTTGAAACACCAGACTAGTGTTAAAGTCGGCACGGTTAATCAGGTTGTTATTGATGGTCTGGGTGTTGGTCGAGTTGTTGGTCACATAGGCGACTCCTGCAGCTGAGACATTGGAAGCCCGCCCCAGCATATCTATCGAACCCCCAGTCAAAGTGAAGGCCCCGGCAGATGCATCAAAGAGAATGCTGTCAGTGTTGTTGCCGTCTCCATAATCGTTGTTTGCAGTGAGGCTGGTAGTACCGGCAAAATTCAGCGTTTCGTAGGTGTTCGTGTTGTAGGTGGGAGCAACATCCCCATCCCAGTTCGTGCCCGTGCTCCAGTTAGCGTCACCACCCCCGCCATCCCAGGTCAATGTGGCGGCACTCGCGGAGCCAATTAAGATCACACAGGAGGATGCAATTACGAGGCCTTTAGCAGGATTAATGAGGTTCTTCATAATTTGATGATGGGTGCTGGAGGTTTTTACAGGGAATAGCTCCTTCGGGCTTAAGCTTTTATTAAGTGCTTAGGTATAGTGAATATTTAAGTAAATTTACATAATTCAAATTTAATTATGGCATATTTTATAATTATCAAACATCCCCTTTTTATGTGATTTTTCTATTTTTCCCTTACTGACCATGATTTGTCAGAACCGAGGCGCAACTGCCTCATTAAGGGATATCTCAAACGATTACAGTGCCGAGCATGAAAGCCACCCCGATCCACAGCGCAATCTTTCTAGTACACGGGTGTTTGCTCCAAATACCGTGGCTGTTTGTTGGTGATGTTTACATCAAGCCACATCTTGACCCGAGCTAGCACCTCACGATCTTCGGTTTTACGTGCCGCATACCCCTCAACATCACGGGCATTGTATCCATAGACCCTGATCTTGTTGGCCTGCGCAATGTAGGCAGCTCGCTCATTCTGGAATTTCTGGCTCACTAAAGTCAAGTCGTTGTAGCCAAAGGTTTTATTCGCACGCATCACGGAATCTAAGGTTCTCAAGCCAGCGTAATCGCAGAGAATATTTTCAGCTGGCACTCCAGCGAACACCAGAGCCTTCCTCATCTTATCTGGCTCGTTATAATATTTTTCCCTTAGCCCAGAAACGATTAGCAACTCGACTTTACCTGCAAGCCAAAGCTCGGCCGCAGCCTCAATACGATACTTGAAATACAGGTTATCGCGTTTGCCCAGTTTCTCTGAACAGCCAAAAACAAGGCCAACTTTTTGTTTAGGAACATCTTCGAGATTATCGAATAAAATCCCCTTACCCGCATGAGTTGCCGAGTGATTTGCATACCATATGAAACCCACAAAAACAACAAGCAGCATGAAAACACCAAATAGCAACCTCCTTAGCCAGATAAGACGGCACCCATCTTCGGGGATTGCATCCACGGCATCCGTAATCACCGTAGTTGAGTCATCTCTGTTCGAATTACTCATATCCTAACAAGCCGGCCGATCATTAAACACCATCTCCCTTACGTGGTATATTAACCAAGGTTTTTACTACCGTGGTGAATATGCCATCCTTCGGATTCTCAGGAGCTACGACTTTCAATTTCCTGCATGCAGGAGTCAGCGAGATATGCTCCACACGGCCCACATACTCTCCATCGACTTCCATCGGCACCTCACGATCACAATGGATTTCATAGCTTTTGGATTGAAGATACTTCACTGATGAATTCCCTGCATCAATGGCACCTGTCGCAAGTCCCTTAAATGAGTCACGGATAAGTTTGTAACCCGCTTCAGTGAACACCAGCATATCGAGCATGTCGTCAGCATGGTCGGCTTTACGAAACAGCTTCACCTGCCCGCCATAGAGTGAGCCATTGCCAGCCAGCGCACAAAATCCCTCTTCGACGTGGCCATCATCGCAAATGATGCGCAGCTTCGGCGGCTTGTCTGCCAATACCTTCATGGCCGTCATGATATAGGCCATAGGCCCTAGAATCTTCTTCTGCTCCCATGTTGTCTCCTCAATGACTTGAGCATCGAAGCCGATGCCCGCCATTTGCATAAAGGGGTTACCATTGGCTTCAAAGAGATCGACCTCCTTGATATGTCCCGCCTCCAATACCTCGAGCGATTTTTTGAGGCTATTGTGTGGCAAGCCAAGCTCACGAGCAAAGACATTCATGGTTCCTGCTGGCAATACACCAAGAGCTGTGTTGGTTCCCGTTAAGCCCTGAACTACCGCGTTGAGAGTACCATCACCACCAGCCGCCACCACAATAGGCTCACCCTCTGCGGCAAGTTTTGTCGCCAACTCTTTAGCGTCCTCGGCACTACGACTAGCATAGAGCACGAACGACTGGGCGTGAGTCATCAAGAAACGTAAAGTCCTGCGCCCCCGCTGACTGCGGGCACTCGGATTAAAGATGAGCGGATACCGAGGTGACATCGCTGTTGAGTTTGTACGTAATTGCTTACTTTTGAAACCATGAATTCATGAATCTTTTCTGGATGAATGATGAGCCCCATTTGGGGCTTGCCCCCCCGACACATGGAGTTCAAAACATAGGTCATGACCAAACAGCTTGAAGATTTGTTCTCATTCTTACGTTTTGCCAGTATATCAACGGACTCTAAGCATGCTGGCGATGTTCGTGCCTGCGCAGAATGGCTCATCCAAAAGCTCAACAACATGGGACTGGTCACGGAGCTTCACGAAACATCACAACATCCGATTATTGTGGCGCGCAATGAGCATGTGGCAGGCAAAAAAACCTGCCTAATCTACGGTCACTACGATGTTCAGCCAGTCGACCCAGTCGAGCTATGGGACTCACCACCATTTGAGCCCGAAATACGTGAGGGTAGAATATGGGGGCGAGGCTCAACCGACAACAAAGGGCAAATGTTAGCCCACGTGCTCGGCGTCGAACAAAGCCTTGAAGAGGACGGTGAGCTCCCGGTGAATTTGATCTTCTTGTTCGAAGGCGAGGAAGAAATCGGCAGTCCCAATTTGGTGCCTTTTATCAACAAGCATAAGGCTGATCTGCAATGCGATGTAATAGCAGTCTCAGATACCGGCATGGTTTCGAAAGGTGTTCCCACATTAGGCTATGGCTTACGAGGTATTGCTTGTTGCGAAGTCACCGTGAGAGGCCCATCAGGAGACCTTCACTCCGGGGTCTACGGCGGTGCCGTAGCCAATCCAGCCACAGCCGTTGCAAGACTGGTAGCTTCAATGCATGACTCCGAGGGCAATGTAGCTATCGAGGGGTTTTATGATGATGTGCGACCGCTTGAAGATTGGGAGCGTAGTATGTGGGCTGAGGTGCCAGGCATGAGCGAGCAAGATATACTATCCGTCACTGGGGCTCCCGCCCTCTACGGCGAGCCCGGCTACAGCTCTGCTGAGCGACTCTGGGCGCGCCCCACTGCCGAGGTGAACGGCATTGGCAGCGGCTACCAAGGAGAGGGCTCCAAGACAGTATTACCCGCGGAGGCTATGGCGAAGTTTTCATTCCGTCTTGTTCCCGACCAAGACCCCAAGGACATCATGAAAAAGGTGCAAGCACACCTCGAAAAACATGCCCCTAAGGGTGTCACTATCGAAGTCGAAGTCGGCCATGATGGCAAACCCTTCTATGCCGATCCACACTCTGATAACGGCAAAGCAGGGCAAGAAGCTCTCAGGCAAGCATTCGGTAAGGAGCCGGTTCTAATTCGTGAAGGCGGCTCCATTCCGATCATCCAAGACATGAAAGAGATTTTCGGGGTAGAGGCTCTGATGTTAGGTCTTGCCTTGCCCGACTGTCAGATTCATGCGCCGAACGAGAATTACTATGTAGAGAACTTTGAGGCGGGCATCCGGCTCAATCGGGCGCTACTTAAAGAGCTGGCCAAATTAACATAGGCCGCCACTCAGGCCTTAGCCACATCATCTCCATCAAGCGACTTCAGATGACCGAGGTAAGCATTGTTTGGCTCTGGTTTAAGTGGCCGTTCCTCGGTCTGCATCATCGCTTGCACCTGCTCGCCACTGCCAGTGATGAGCTCCTCGATGATTTCAGCTTCGGGTAAGTTTTTCCAGTATTTCTTGGGCATCTCTGTCTGCATCATCTTGATCTTAAGCCGCGCGGGGTTAAAGATACTTCGGTAGTAGCCAAGCCAAAGCTCCTCCAGTTCATCACTATCTGGAGCAACTGACTTCTCCACACCCTCGGTGTAGGTGATCCCACTACCATTCCAATGCACACATTCGTCAGGAGTAAGGATGGACCAATTCATTCCTGCGAAGCGCTTGCGAAAAAATGGTGCGTTTAAGCGCACGATCAAATGATCCGGTTCAAACCACGCCACAAAATTTTCTTTGCCATTACCCTGCTGCGCCTTCACTTCTCGGAATCTTACAAAGGCACGCATTTTGTGAATATCTCTACTTATGGTGGCTCGCATCCGATCTAGATTACGTAATCTGCTATCGGTTTGGTTGCTAAGAATGCGACGATCATTACCGCAGGTCATTTCCCAGAGTATCTGATATAAAAGCGCCCACTGCTTGCCTGAGCGATGTGCAGAGACTGTCTCGGCCAAGCGAACAAATGTTTTAGGCACCTTAAGACGTGGCGCATTAGGCGGTAGCTCAAGCAAGTCATCGGCAAACAACAGCCCATCATCTTTGTCGTTATCAGCTCGCCAAATTATATCTGACGGGTGGCACTGCTCAGCCAGTAATGCACGAGCAGCTCTGCGCCATGCATGGAAATGGGGTTCAATCGATACAGTTTTCATCCTTACCTCTTGAGCTCTAAAATTCCCCATGTAAGGCTTCCGCCCCTGCTTGCTTAATCATGTTTTTTTCCGCGGCTGGCACTATCGGGGCGACCGAAAAATCCATTTCCATTTGCTGCGGCGGTGGTGCAAACTTTGCGCGCAGCTCACTACTTGATAACTCGAGCCGAGCAGGGTGATGATTAGCACAAATCATGAATGGCATGGTCTTCTTGAGATTAACCCTTAGCTTGATCAAATCCTCTAGAGACACAGCATGGTGACGCCTTAGGCGTACGATCCTCTTAGCGTTTCTCACTCCAAGTCCGGGAATACGATAGAGCATTTCCAATGGAGAGCGGTTGATATCGATAGGAAACGTATGCCTATTGCGCAGCGCCCAAGAGAGCTTGGGGTCGATGTCTAAGTCCAAATTAGGAGCTTCCTTGCTGGTCAGCTCATCAACACCATAGTGGTAAAAACGCATCAACCAGTCGGCTTGATAAAGCCTGTGCTCACGCACTAGCGGAGGCGACTTAAGTGGCAAAATTACCGAGGGCTCAGGAATCGGGCTAAATGCCGAGTAATAAACACGTCTGAGCTTGAAATTACCATAAAGGTCCCCCGCCCTGGCTAGGAAGTCACTATCATGAGATCCGTCTGCGCCGACAATCATTTGCGTACTCTGACCAGTGGCAAAGGTCGGTTTTTTTGCTTTGGATTTTCGTTTTCTAAGCTCTTTGCGGTCAGCAATGGTCTCAGTAATTCTGGAGTTAATCGTGCTCATCGCTTCACGAGTGCGTTGGACATTTTTCTCAGGAGCTAGTTTCTTAAGACTCTCCTGCTTGGGCAACTCCACATTAATACTCAGCCGGTCAGCGTATTTACCGGCTTCGGCAATCAGCTCCGGCGAAGCCTCGGGAATAGTTTTGAGATGAATATAGCCACGAAAGTGATGCTGCTCCCGTAAGAGCTTCGCCACTCTGATGACAAGCTCCATGGTGTGATCCGCACTGCGTATGATACCAGAACTTAAGAATAGCCCTTCGATATAGTTCCGTTTATAAAAAGACAAGGTGAGCTCGACCACTTCCTCGGGGGTAAATCTCGCCCTTCGAACATTACTGGAGCGGCGATTGATGCAGTAGTGGCAATCGTAAAGGCATACGTTGGTTAATAGGACTTTAAGCAAAGAAATGCAGCGACCATCAGGAGCGTATGAATGGCAAATGCCAGCACCTCCCGTCGAGCCCACGCCTTTGCCTCCTGTGGAGTCCTTCCTTGCTCCGCCAGAGCTTGCGCAAGATGCATCGTATTTGGCAGCGTCGGCTAAAATTTCGAGCTTCTCAAGAGTATTCATGTGAACACGGTAATCTATTGAACACCTCAAGCAAGCATATTATAACACAAATACCATTTGACTGCCTAACCCGCCAGTCCTAGTTATGAGTGCGATGGCTAAGTCGACTTCAAAAAAGAACCCAAAGGACGAGCTTGAAAAACAATATTGGCATGTGTTGCTGACCAAAGGCAAGCGACCCAGTAGTGTGTATGCATTCACCGAGGAAATCGGTATGGAGGAGGCAGAGTTTTACAAGCATGCTGCCAGCTTCGACGCTCTCGAGTCGATATACTGGGATGGACTGGTTGAGGAAACGATCAAAGTGCTTCATGAGGATGAGGA
Source organism: Akkermansiaceae bacterium (assembly GCA_049631945.1). GTDB lineage: Bacteria > Verrucomicrobiota > Verrucomicrobiia > Verrucomicrobiales > Akkermansiaceae > Oceaniferula. The sequence goes on along the minus strand of JBNABE010000036.1, from coordinate 2,766 downwards.
CTACGCTGACTACCCGGGAGATCAGAAAATACTGGCGTTCTTCTTCACCTTCTTCGCCCACGCGCAGAAAAACAGATCACGCTTGGTTGAATTTTTTCCACGCCCTGGATGTAGCAAGACACTCAAGCCGATGAGGCACCGCTTCATTGAGTTTGCCAAAGAAATCATTACACAGGGAATTGAGGATGGTTCCGTTGCCGACCGCAAAAAAGTAAGTGAGAAGTATCCTGAGCTTCTCTTCGAGCAGTTCCGCAGCATCATCGAATTCCATCGCAAAGATCAATCAGCAGAGTTTCAAGATACCGACGCCTTGATCGAGAAGAGTGTGAGATTCAGCGCAGATGTCGCCCGCTCCGGCACTTTGGATTCGGCCTTTGACTTGGGTAGATTTCTACTGCGCCGCTTCACCCTCTCAGGCTCCTAAGCTGGATGAAAGAGCAGACCAAAATTCCCAAACACAAGATTGGTCGTGCTAGCAAGCTTGCCCAAACAGGCATTCAGGTGGGTGTTAATTACCTCAAGTACAAGGCCCAGAAAACCATCACCGGCAAGGATGACAAGACTGCGTTTCACGAGGTCACAGCACGTCAGACCTACGATACCTTCAGCAAGCTGAAAGGTGGCCCACTGAAACTAGCGCAAATGCTCAGCATGGACCGCAACATGGTACCGGACCAATACGCTGACCAGTTTTCGCAGGCTCAATACAATGCCCCCCCGCTCACCTATCCTCTGGTGGTAAACACATTCATGAAGGAGCTTGGCAAGCGACCCAATGAGATCTTTGAGGTGTTTACAACCAAGGCCACCTCTGGGGCTTCCATCGGACAAGTTCACCAAGCCGAAATCAAGGGAGAAAAATACGCGGTCAAAATCCAATACCCGGGTGTGGCTGATAGCCTTAAATCTGATCTCGCGATCGTTAAGCCCATCGCAACTAGGATCTTCCAGTTAGACTCCAAGGCAATAGAGCCCTACATGAAAGAAGTCGAGGAACGTCTGCTCGAAGAGACCAATTACCATCTTGAGCTTGAGCGATCCCAGGACCTTGCTGCCAAGTCAAAACATCTTCCTCACACACGTTTCCCCGAATATTTCCCCAAGCTAAGTAGCAAGCGCATTCTCACCATGGAATGGATTCATGGTGAACAGCTCGACACCTTCGCCGAGTCCAATGCACCACAGGAGCTGAAGCAAAAACTCGCCCAGGCTCTCTGGGATTTTTACCATCATCAGATCCATGAGCTTCGCCTGTTCCATGCTGATCCACATCCGGGCAATTTCAAAGTCCATGACGATGAGCTTTGGGTATTGGACTTCGGCTGCACAAAGTCCCTTGAAGATGATTTTTACTCGGATTACTTTGCATTGATGGACCCTAAAGTGCTGGAGGATGATGACACCTTCCGAAAAGCCCTCGCCAAAATCGGCCTGCTTCTCGACACCGATAAGCCTCATGAGCAAGACATGCTGGCGGCTCTTTTCAGAGAGTCCGTCGAGCTCCTCTCTCGCCCCTTCAAGCATGGCACCTTCGACTTTGGCAATCGGGATTACTTCGATGAGCTGGCTCAGTTCGGCGAGGAAGCCCGCCTTGATAAAGAACTCAGCAAGCTAAGCACATCACGTGGCAATGCCCACGCTCTTTATCTCAACCGCACCTACTTCGGCTTATATCATCTTGTCGGCAGCCTTAATGCCACTATCACCACAACGCTGCCCGACTACTCAGGTGCACCCAAGGCTTGAGCCAAAATTACGAAACAAAAAACGATTCAGCATAGCTAACCAACCTTATGAAAACAGTTCTTATTATCGGCGGATCACACGGCATATCAAAATGCCTGGCAGACAGACTTCAAAGCAGTGGTATCCAAACACTCACCGCCAGCCGCTCTGCCAGTAGCCATTGCAACGGCGCGCAGCACCAGCTCTTCGATGCCGCGAACCCCACAGCACTCAACCTCCCCGAGCAACTCGACGGCATCGTTTATGCCCCCGGCTCCATCACGCTAAAGCCTTTTCACCGTCTTAGCGAGGAAGACATGCTCACCGAGTTCAAGCTCAACGCACTGGGAGCTGCTCAAGTCATTCAACAATGCCTACCCGCGCTGAAAAAATCACCTGCCGCTTCCATCGTCTTGTTTTCAACCGTCGCCGTTCAAACAGGTCTACCATTTCACGCTTCCATCGCTATGGCCAAGGGTGCTGTAGAAGGACTCACCCGCTCCCTTGCGGCAGAACTTGCCCCATCGATCCGCGTCAACGCGATTGCGCCATCCCTGACAGACACCCCACTCGCTGAGAACCTCATCAACAATGAAGCCAAACGTCAGGCTTCAGCTGACCGTCACCCACTCAAAACCATCGGGGAAGCGGATGACATTGCCGCACTCGCTGCATTTTTGCTCTCCGAGGAGGCCAAGTTCATCACAGGCCAGATCATTCAAGCCGAGGGTGGCATGGGCAGTGTGCGCACTTTTTAGAAACGAGCGCCTGATACGAACGCCTGCTATTTCCAAGCTGAGATCGATTGGATTTCTATGACAAACTTTCCTGCTGTCTTGTCAGCTAGAATGATGCCGAGCCCCCTGATTTGAGCAGGGTCGAAGTTGCGATCGAGTTTCCTACCACGCCAGCTTGCCTTCATCGCCGAGAAAGGTATCCGTAGCTTAACCCACTGATCTTTCTCTGTCTCAAAATCCGCAGTAAAGGAAACCGATGAACGCAAAAACTTCTCATCCGTTGTTGCTCGCAAGCCATACACCC
>JBNABE010000035.1:0-15331 GCA_049631945.1 Akkermansiaceae bacterium | reverse complement strand
TAATAGATAACTAATTAATTGCTCTTTTAGTAAATTGTGTAACTTATGTTTATCTTAATTGGCTCAGGCTGGACTTGAACCTGCGACCTTGGGCTTATGAGTCCCCTGCTCTAACCAACTGAGCTACAGCCCCCTTGTGAATCGCTTCTAGAGAGAACAATGAGCACAGTCAACGTTCAACACAGAAATGCGATGCAGCTGAGCTACAACCCCCTGCCATAACTGTCAACTAATATGCTATGCGGTATTATAACTAGACTAGTTGACACGAGTCAGAACGCACAAGCCTTGCTTGACCTCGCTGAGGTTCTCACCAAAGATGATGCCATGTGGAAACACACTCTTCTTTTTGCCTCCGGAGTCCTTGTTATGCTGCTTAGCTCCTGCGCTACCGGCGGCTACTCGGGGGCATACGGCTCACCCAATATGGGCGGCCCTCTTCCTGATGTGCGCGCTGCCGAGATTGCGTCGGAACCACGCGGGGATTTTTATTATGGTAGGCGCTACTTCGTCAAAAAGACGCGCTTCTGGGGTTACTTGCGCAAGCCACGGCAGAGTGCCGATACGGCACGGCTTGTCGTTTTCAACGAGAGCAAAAAACACAATCCCGACCGACTTCCCGAGCTGGGCCCACCAGGCAAACGCTACGGATTTGATCAGAACTATGAGTATAAAATCTATGGCTACTACACGGGAGAGAAGGTTTATGAAATTAACTCCAACCAAATTCTGCCCGAGTTCATGCTTACCGGCTATGAGGTGGTCAATCGCAACCCTGGCTGGCTGTTCAGCCCCCGGGATCACTATAATGCCAAGGTAATCACCCTCAGACCGACTCTCTAATCATGGCTATCTCAAGAGATGAAATTGCCGCAGTGCTCGATGAGATCGCACTGCTCATGGAAATCAAGGGCGAGAACCCTTTCAAAACCCGTGCCTACCGCAATGGGGCGGAGACGGTGCGCAACTTTCAAGGGGAAATTGTCGCCATGGCGGCAGCTGACAATCTTGAGGGCATACCAGGTATCGGCAAAGCCCTGCAGCAGAAGCTCCATGAGCTCGCAAGTACTGGCAAGCTGGAGTTTCATCAGAACCTGCGTGCCGAGTTCCCTCCCGGACTCTTTGACCTCTTTGGCATTCAGGGACTGGGCCCGAAGAAGGTGCGAGCCCTCTATGACAAGCTCAAGGTGGATTCCATCGATGCTTTGAAGAAAGCGTGTGAGGATGGCAGTGCCGCCTCACTGCCCGGCTTTGGCAAGAAGTCCATTGAGAAGCTCCTCGAGTCCATCGCCTTGAAGGAACAGTTCGCCGATTTCTTCCGCCTCGGAGATGTGGCACCGATTGCAGAACACATGCTCGATATCCTCCGCGAGCATCCGGACGCATTGCGGGTGGCAGCGGCGGGCTCTTACCGCCGCAGCAAGGAGGTGCTTCACGATCTTGACTTTCTGGTCGCTACCGCAAAGCCAGCAAGCTTAACGAGTTTCTTTGCCAGTTTGCCGGAGGTACACTCCGTGATCGCCCAAGGTGACACCAAGGCTTCGATCAGGCTTAAGAACGGCCTACAGTGTGATTTGCGTGCCGTTTCCAACGATCAATTCCCCTTCGCCCTGCAATACTTCTCCGGTAGCAAAGAGCACAATGTGGCGCTGCGCTCACGCGCGCTCAAGCATGGCTGGTCACTCAACGAGTATGGCTTCACCCCCAAGGACAAGTCCACCCCTGCGGCACCTACCGTCAAGGATGAGCGCGATATCTACCGGGCTCTGGGCCTGGATGAAATACCACCGGAGTTACGTGAAAATCAGGGCGAGATCGAGGCCGCTGATGCTGGAGAGTTGCCCCGTCTGATTGAGTTGGAAAACTTGCGCGGCACCTTCCATAACCACACCACCGAGTCCGATGGCAAGAACACGCTGGAGGAAATGGCGGAGGCAGCACGTGAGCTCGGCATGCAGTACCTCGGCATTGCGGACCACTCCAAGGCGCAGTTCCAGGCACGCGGTCTTGAGCCTGAGCGACTACTGCGCCAGGTGGATGAAATCCAGCAACTCAACGCGGCCTGGCAGGCTGAGGGGGAGGACTTCCAGCTTTTCGCGGGCACAGAGGTAGACATCCTCAAGGATGGCACACTGGACTTCGAGGATGATCTTCTGAGCCAGCTCGACTACTCGGTGGCCTCGATTCACGGCTCGTTCCAGCTATCGGAAAAAGAACAGACCAAGCGTATCATACGTGCCATGGAGAACCCGCATGTCACCATGATCGGACACTTGACGGGAAGGTTACTGCTCAAGCGTAAGGGCTACGAGGTGAACGTCAGCAAGCTGATCGATTGCGCCGCAGCCACCGGAACCATCATTGAGCTCAACTGCAATCCCTACCGACTCGACATGGACTGGCGTCACTGGCACCGGGCTCGTGACAAGGGCGTGATCACTTCAATCAACCCAGACGCCCACTCTACAGAGCAGCTACAGTATCTGGCATTCGGCGTGCGCATTGCGCGCAAAGGCTGGCTAAGGCGTGAGGACGTGCTAAACACACGCAGCCTTGACGAGGTCAAAGATTTTTTAGGAAGTGATAAAGCTTGCCGCAAAGCTTAATACCATAGCATGGCCACCCCATGCGCTTAGCGCATTTCCAAATTGGTCTTAGCCCAGAGCCATTTGACTACTTCGCCATTTTCAATGAGGGCGATCGCTTTTTGTGTTTGAGTACCTAAGATTGTCTCAGCCTCAAAGGTCACCAAGCCGGTCTGATAATTTACACCATCAAATTCCATTTCCTCACCAGCCAGCCATTCGGTTACTTGCTCAGGCTTAAATTCAGTCACAGTTTTGCTGTTCACACTAGCCTGAACACATGCAATGATAGCAGCCTCATCCAACACGACAGGCTTAGCATCCTCGATTCGTTTCATTTCAGCCTCTTTCTGAATACGAGCATTCATCACCGGTAATACCAACTCTTTAAAATTGGTTTGATCTACATCAATGGCATGCTCCATAGTCATTCCCTGAGTTTTGAAAACAAGCTCGCTACCTTTTAGCCGAACTGGATTTATTTGGGCTCCTTCTTTGAGGGTAATGGTAAGGCCATTAGCATCAATTTCGAAACCTTGATAGAGCGATACTTGACTTGGGAAGTCGACAGGCTTCACTAAATTAAGATCAATCTCAACTATAGGTCTTCGCTTCTGCTTCTGCTTCTGCTTCTGCTTCGGCTTCGACTTCGACTTCGGCTCATCTTTCTTTTTTGACGATTCCTGCACCACCTCGCTCTTATTCCTGTCTCTATCTCGCAGCTCAAACGCAAGTGGCTCGACAACATAGCCTAAACCCACACACACGGCGACTAATATAAAAGTACCTAAATTTGACATGACGGAAAGTTGGTTAGCACTGTCTTAAATTAACGGCAAGTTGGATTGCATGCCAGACTTCAATAAAACTACTTCTTTTTGTTACGCAGAAACGGCGGAATATCGAGGTCCTCACCCTCAAGCACATTTGGGCTTTCGCCTTCAAACTTACCCCTTGGTCCGCCGTCTAGCTCTAGCTCACCCTGAGCGTCATGCTCATTGCTCATCGATGTATCAGCAAAAAGACTATCTTCATCCTCTAGTTCCGCCTGATCCTTCGCTTCGTCATCCTGAATATCCGTATCATCGCTCGGGTCAAGACCATCCATTTCTGCAAATGGCTGCTCTTCGATCTCATCCTCAGATAAGACGCCTTCATCATCCAACTCGTTCTCTGCTCCAATTTCTACATCATTAAGAACGGCATCAGCAAGCTGTTGCACTTCATCCATATTGATAAAATCAGCGTAACTCCCCTCATCATCTGTGCTCGCATTGCCCTCATCGAAGGAAGCCCCTCCTGACGATGCATTTTGTTCATGCCCATCAACCTCATCCTCATGGCCCTCCCCCTCAGGTGAAAACCCTTCACTAGGCTCCATGATTTCCTCATCCTCTGGCGCCTCCATAACACGGCTGGACTCCACTGCCGCCAATGAGGCAGATATGTGGTCATCCAGAGAGGCTTCTTCCTCATCAGGCTCATCAGACACCTCCGAATGGATTTTTTCTTCGGGGACAGCAGTAATAAGTGTCACACTAAGTTCCCCGTTCATTGATGGATCAGTAGCAACTCCAAATAGAACCTGTGAATCTGATGGGATATGCTTAGAGAGGCTTTGCATCAGCAACTCAACTTCATAGAGCGTGAGGCTCTCATCACCGCAAATATGAATCAACACGCTCGTTGCATCAGTGAGAAGATGGCCTTTATTCAGCAATGGGCTGTTGAGTGCATTCTCAATGGCCTGCTGTGAGCGATTCTCGCCTTGCCCCGAGCCAGAACCAAAGAGACAACGCGAGCGGGTTGTGTTAAGCGCGCTCATCAAGTCAGCTAGCCCAATGTTGATCAAACCCGGCCTGACCACCAATCGAGTCACCGCTTTGATTGCCTCAGCAATCATCGTATCGCATGCGGCAAATGCCTCATGGATTCCTTGCTTGGCGAGCACGAGCTCACCCATGCGATCATTATCGAAGGTGACCACAGCATTCGCTAAAACAGATAACTCATTAAGCGCCGTATCCGCCTGCTCCCTGCGACGTTGCCCTTCAAAGCCAAAAGGTATGGTTGCAAAAACAACAACAAATGCCCCTTCTTCACGGGCAATACGTGCAATGAGTGGGGCCGCACCAGACCCCGTGCCTCCGCCTAAGCCGACACACACAAAAACCATTTTCCTTCCGCGCAGAGCATCGCGAAGTTCATGCTCAGCTTCCTGAGCTGCACGCGCACCAAGCTCAGGATCACCCCCACAACCAAGTCCCTTGGTTAAGTTCTTGCCCAAATGAATTTTCTCAGCCGCCACCGAGCTCGACAATGTGCGCAAGTCAGTGTTTACACAGGTCATCTCAGGGCCGGTTAGGCCATCCAAGGTAGCTCGGTCAAGCATGTTGGCTCCTGCCCCACCAAGTCCAATAATTTTAACGGAGGACTCAGGAATAGTCTGTTGTGGATCGCGGTTGTATGAGAGCATGGCGTTGTATAGAAATTTCTATGGCATAGTTGGTGAGCCAATATTTAAGAAATCCTTATCAAAAAGCCTTCCCACTGGCGAGTACAGAATGCTGTTTTTGATACCTCTGGCTAGGAAGCTATTATCTCCTCTTTATTACTAAACTCAGCAGATTCAGATTGGTATTCCTACTGCATCAATCCCTACTACATCAATCTGGAAATTAGCCCAGGAACAACACTGTGCCATGCCCATGCACGAGCTGCGGCAACAACCAGCTCTTCATCACTCAGCCTAGGGTAGGTGTGCTTCTTCTCAAGCACTACAGCTGCCATTGATGAGGCTTGAAGGTTGGTGGTCAGAGTCAGTATCTGAGCACAAGCAGCGATGCCTAATGAGGCCATGGCAATACTGATTACCCACATCACGGGCAACTTACCCACCAGCAAAGCAAAGACACACACCACAAGGGTGAAAATAGGAAAAGCGTGCCCAAAGCGCAACGCCCAACGACGCCTAGCCACAGATTTGGGATCCCTTAAAGATAAGAAATAAAGCCCCACGCGCAATACAACCTGCCCATGATCTGCTACACTTTTACCACTTGCAAGCTGAGGCGTGAGTGCCAACCAGCCATCGCCACTAGCTGCAGCACCAGCCCATTCTCGCTTTTTGATGCGAAGCTCGGTATTTTCAAGCTCCATCGATGAAAGCATGCGCTTGGCGAGTGCTTCACCATTACCTGACAAGTTTCGCTCGCGTGATAGCTTTAAAATGCGGTCCGCATTCAACTTTCGCAATACCAATGCCGCAAGTAGAGGCAGCAGTGAGAGAAATAATAACAAACGGTGCATGATCAGAGAAGCTAGACCGAAGCATCATCAGCGAGCCTTCATTGGTAAAGGGTCATTTTTAAAATGTTGATATTGCTTACTCAACTGTTGGTAGTTTGCATACACCATGCGAAGACTGCGCGGACTTCCTGCCGCATTGGAGATACTGCCAGCGATCGCTTTTTCTGACCAAGTTAGCGCTTTTTTCCTATCACCCTTAGCAAACCACACCTCTGCCATGGTATCAAGATAAGCGCCTTGATTCGGCCTCATAGAAACCGCGATTTCAGCATAAGCATGCGCCTCGTCTAAATGTCTAACCGCTCTCGAAGCTAACCATGCTGCCGTATTATGAACATTGTGAGATCGAGGGTAATCTTTGCAAACTTTGGTAATGTGATGATAACACTCATCGAACCATTCATTGTATGTCTTGGCTGAAATTTTATTGCGCAGGGCTGGGAAAAAATCGTCTGCAAGCACCCCATCTCCGGGAATCATTTGGCGCGCAATTTCAAGTCTTCGCATCCCCTCTTGATGACGGCCTTGATTGAGCATCATCATCCCATGGCAAAACTCAGCCTGATAGCGTGCCTTGAGAGCAACATGGGTACCCACCGAGCTACTGCGCATGATAAAACGAGTAAACACCTCACTGATAGACCATGCTTTTCGCCACTCTCCTCTGGTATAGAATGATCGGCTATTGCTCGCCAAAAGCGTTACCGCCCAGACATAATCATCGAGACCTTCATCGCCGAAATCAGAAATCATCGCAGCCAGTGTCCACAGCTCCATCGCCTGGCGTTCGTAACCTACAGCATACAAATAATGGCCACAGTCGATTAAGCTATCCGGATCACCAAGGCAAAGGTGCATAGCCCGACTAAATACATCTTCGGCATCTTGGTGCCGGCCTAATTTCTGCAGGGCAACGTACCATTTAATCAGATTGGTGCGACCAATAGGTCGGCGCGCAGCCTGTGCTGCCAGCACAGGCTCAATCTTCTCCCAGCGCAACAAGTTGTAATTGATATCATCTTGAGACAAACGCATGACCTTGCTCTCATTCGCATAAGCATCAATCATTTGAGATGCTGCTTTCAAATCGTTACGTGTGATACATAACTGGTAGAGTGTATCAATCAGCAGAATACGCCCTTGGGGCGCCATAGCCTCATCCTTACCCAGCCTCAGCAAGAGCTCATTGTGAATCTTTGATGCTAGATCGTTAGGATCAGGCAATAATCCTGCAAGAAGCCCAAGATGATCAAGCGATAACGCATCATCATCACCATTACGCTCAACCAGATGAGCCCATATGCAGTCGCGCATGGAACGCTCCATCTGCTCAGTTATTATTTCAACCATCTTGGCAAGCTGAGCTTGATTAACTCCATCCTGATCGACCTTCTGCTTGATGAAATGCATTCCCAAAGAACCCATACCACCTGCAAGCATCGCCTCAATTTGAGCATCCCAGTCATCATTTTGCTCAGTGAACAAACTCATCATAGGAGAGAGCACATCAATTGCATGCCTTTGCTCGCCTCTGCCATAGAGGAAACTAGCTAACATCATCAATTCTTCACTTGCCTCACGATGCTCATCCTTGGCTTCTCTCAACTCCTCAATTCGCTGACCAACCCAGTCAGCGTAAGGGGGCTTTGCATTCTCCTCTATGCCCAAGGCTCTCAAGCTTTTCGATGGTATCTCGGCAACATCAAAATAGTGAAAAGCAGCATTGCGATTGCTATTCTCCAGTAGGTCCAGTGCTTGCTCACGAAATCCATTGACCGCGAGACAGCGGATTACGAATGAGAGCTTTGCTTGACCAGCATCAATCCCCCGCCATTTTTCACTTTCTGCCTTTGCCTCGGAGTCTTTACCCTCAAGCTTCAACTGCTGTAGCTTACACCCCCATTGGTAGATGGTATCACCCTCAGTTGCCGAGCGCTCCAGCCAAGGTAAGGCGTCACCATCAAGCACTCGCAACAAATCGGCAGCTTTCGCCATGTTCGCCCTTTCAGCCTCCGCAATCGCTTTTTTCAGATTACCATTACATCGGTGGAGCCACATTCTCCACCTCGCTGCGACCTCTCCACCCAAATCGGCGGCATTCTTGAGCTCAAGCTCAAGCTGACCTCGCTCAATAACGTAAAATGCACGAGTGCGCATGTGCAAATCTGAGTCCCCCATCAAGCCCATGATCTCAGCAACCTGTTGCTCGTCCCCACCTGCTATCGCATTCCTCAGTGCAGCTTGGACATGAGGCCAAGAGACCTCGGCCATCACGCGCTGAACCTTTAGATCATCATCGAGCTTACCGAGATGCATTACTTGCCTCCACTGGCCAAGCTTCATGAGATTGTGCGTGATGAGCACTTTACCATTGTAGGTGCTCTCAAAAAACTTCAGCACTAGGTCTTTGACTTCCTGCGAACAACCAAACAACAACCCTGCCGAAATATACTGAATCAACTGCACAGCACGATCAGAAGCTTCAACATCATCACTCAACGCAACACCTTGTAGGGTGGGTAATGTTACTCTGCCAAGTTTCCACAGCTCCTCCATTGCTTTTTCACGCAACTCATAGGATTCGTCACCAAGTTGGTGGGCTAGGTCGTCGATACGGCTGCGAGATTGGGCATGATGGGCCTCCGCAACTTGCGGTGCTTTGACCGCCTCTGCCAAGGCTTCACAAAAAAATAATAAAAGCGTCAAAAAAACGAAGAGACAAATGGCTCCAGATTGAGCCTTTAGAGTGGCTAGTCTTAAAGGGTTGAAAGAGCACTGTATGTCTACTGATATTACTTCTTTCATCTTACTTGCTTCTATTAGATCTATCAAGATACTGATTCAACCATGAAGAAATATCGGCAAAAATTTTCTCCTTTTGGTGATCATACATCAGAAGATGGTATGATCCAGGATAGTAATGATGAGTGACATTTACCAGTGGATCAAAGTTGCGACAAAAATCGTTCACTTTTTCACCTTGGGTAAACACGTCTTTACCTCCGTGAAGCACTAATACGGGACATGATGTCGCCGATGCCATTGCGTCCATGGATTGAGCAAGATCTCCGAGCATGACCAATAAACGTAATGTGTAGCGTGGAATATACCATGGATTTTTCGCTGCCTGCTGCTCATGGTTGTCTTCTCGGGTCACTACTGGGCGGCGTCCATCAGAGAGTGACTCCAGTGATATTCTCGCAACTGGAAAGAATAGTGCTGCACATTTTGCAGCCGCAAGCTTCCACTTTGGCAATTCGGAATCAACCTCGATAATCGGCGAGGAAATCACCATCGCGCTGGGTCGTCGTTCTTGCGCCAAATAATGATACGCATGCATCACGATGAGAGAGCCCATACTTTCACCAAACCATATGATCTTTGATTTAGGGTGTCGCTCACGTACCAAGCCCGTGAATGCATCAAGATCATCATACCATTGTTCTACTCGCCTGATGTCACCACGCCTATGTCGCTTTGTATCCATGCCTTGGCCTCTGGTCTCAGCAGCATAAAGCACAACGTCATGGCGGTGCTTGATGAGGTAATTTGCCAAATTCTCATAATCGCCAGCATGCCCAGAGATACCATGAACACCGATCACCACAAATGCCGGATTCTTTTGTTTCGTCGATTGCGGTAGCCATTTACGGTAGCCGAACTCCTCGTTATCGTAGCTTGTGTAATGGTCTTGCCCGAGCTGCGGGTCAACTCTGACCGGAGGCGCGTAGCTGATAGCCGTGGCACATGATGATAGGAGTAGCACCCATGCAAAGGTCACAAAAACCTGCAACTTTACGCCTCGTTTAAGAAAAGGAATTACCATCAAGTCAGCACAAGTTTGGGGCCAAACAAAACCGATTGCAAGTACCCATCAGTCATGCACTAGTACAAAGAAATCCGAGATTGCTTGATTATTCGCTCACTGGGTGCTTTTCTAGTCGCGTGCTACAAATCGTATTCAATGAAATCAGTGCAGCTGAGATATCACGCATGGACACCATGGATCAGCTAGAGCTTCTTGATGCTTTCAAGGTTTCAGAGTCCGACCTGATCGATTTGGATGAGAATCAAGAGCATGAATGCTTCGGTAAAATCACTAGAGACGGCAAAACCCTCTATCGATTTCGTGCCAATGATTCCCGCATCTACTTCGAAGTAGCTGACAATCTGGTAATCGTGCATCGAGTGCTTCACAAGAACACATTCTCTGATTTCTTGTTCAGGTCGAAAATGCCAGTTTCAGAAGACGAGCAACTTGCAGAATCTAAGCACTTCTGGAACCTAATCGACGAAGGTCGTAATGCTCGTCGCATGTAGAGATAGGCGGTCCACTTCTCTGCTTACTTTTTCTCCTTTCACTCACGTGTTACCAGTGATATTGTGGTAATCAAATTATGTTGCGTAAAATAATCCACGCCATCGTCTTTGTGGCCATCGCTTCCCTCGTTATCTCCTCATTAGTGAACAACGATCCGGATGACGCATCAAAGCAGGCTGCACAACTCCCAGCCCTCTTGATTGGAGCCCTTTACGTTGGTTTCATATTTGTCATGTATTTGCTGCCAGCAATCACAAACAAAGCAACTAATGCTGTCCTTGCCTCCAATGAGACCGTGGCCAGAGCCCCTATTCAATATGCCCAAGCCGCCTATGCCCGCGGTGAATACATGGAGGCAATCTCCTTATATCGGTCCATTGCAGAAAACGAGCCAGACAATCGACTACCATGGGTCGAAATAGCTAAAATTCAGAACGATCAACTAGAAGACCCTGAAGTGGCTATCAACACATTAAAAACCGCCCTCGAAGATAGGGAGTGGCCTGCTGATGATGCTGCTTTTTTCATGGGGCGTATTGCTGAAATCTACCTTGATCAGCTTGACGATAAAGAAATGTATTCTGCCATTCTCGAGCAAATCATCGCAACATTTCCCGATTCGCAATACTCTGCCAGCGCGCACCATCGACTCAATGAATTAGCTAAGGCAGTTGCCAGTGAGCAAGAACAGAGCTAAGGCTATAGCAGAGAGAGAGCTAACCGACCCTCGTTAGATTGCTGCAAGATCTTCTTGTCTCCCGAATCAGCTCGCCTAACATCGCTATGTGTTCAACTCTAACAAAATTAAGAGCTGGCTTGCACAATTCCCCCTATGGCCATTATTATTGGGAGTTATATCGGGCATTTTTATTGCAGAACACTTCGCCACATACGAGCACGCTAGCTATGGCATAGGGCTACTCTCTATCGGCATAGCCAGCCTCAGTTGCGCCCTAGTTTTTGGCAACCCCACCTTCACCCTACTTGCTGGCTCTATGGTCTTGGCACTGGGACTACATGGCCCCAGAGTAAAAAACCTTAATGACTGGGCCCAGCTCACTAAAGATCATCATTTGCGCCAAGCAGCAAGCGTCGAAGGGGTTGTGGTGTCAACAGGCACAAATGGAAATGGCCCCTACGTCATCAAAGTCCATGCACTAGATACCTCAATTCAATCTGAGACAATCCCCTCCGTGTCAGGCATGCTTGTTCAACTGAGAACACCCTTCTTTCATCGAGAGAAAATCAAATACGGCGACATAATCAAGACATCTGGTTCCATTGAGCCTATTCGAGCCGCACGCAACCCGTATGCATTCGACCAGCAAGCATGGCTTTATCGTCAGGGAGTGAACCTAAGTATCACATCGCAGACCCCAGTTGTTATTTCTGAGATTAGCCTTAGGCACCATGCTCTTCGAATCATGACTGACTGGCGCCAGTCTATCCGTGAGAGAATTACCTCAGGCCTTGATGCTGATGGTCAACCCGCTCAGCTTATACGAGCTGTCGTTCTGGGGGAGCGCCCTGAACGAAACTCCTCGATGATCGAAAATTTTCGTAACAGCGGCACGCTTCATGTCTTTGCTGTGAGTGGTTTACACGTGGGTATGGTGGGAGCCATCTTTGGCTTTCTTCTATGGTTTTTGCGAGTACCTCGCTGGGTTCTTATCGGCGGCATTGTCACAGCCATGACCATTTATGCGGCTACCACCGGCTTGCGCCCTCCATCATTACGCGCTGTGATCATGGCAACCGTTTTCCTAACCGGCTTTCTCATTAGGAGAAAGCCCTCCTTGATCAATAGCCTAGGGGCTAGCGCCATCATCGTCTTATTGTGGGATGGGCATCAGCTCTACACCCCTGGCTTCCAGCTCTCCTATGGAGTTCTTCTGGCACTGGCACTAGCCACCACATTCTGGATTCGTGTGCTCAAACCTATGGCAGAAATCGACCCCTTCATGCCCCGGCTGCTACTAACACCTTGGCAAGAGCGCATCCTTGGCTGGAAGAAATGGTTACGAAACTCACTCGCAGTATCAATTGCAGCATGGATGGGCTCAGCTCCGTTGATCTGGATTCATTTTGGCATCATCACTCCGATCGCAATAGTCGCAGGTATTCCCTTGATGTTGATGGTTTTCATCATTCTAGCCTTGGCTATGCTTTCCATCGCAGCGGGTACTCTCTGGCAAACCGCGGGTAATACGGTCAACGACATCAACTCATGGGTAGCGAGATCTACTTATCATACTGCCGCTATCTTTGCTCATATTCCAGGTAGCCATTGGCAACAAAAACCGCAACGGCTCAATAAAGGCCAGATTATTGTTTTTGATCTTCCCAATGGCGGTGCCGCCAACCTGATTCAAGCCGGAGGTGGTATTCTACTCGATAGCGGTCGCGATGATACTTTTCGTCGACACGTCTTGCCGGCATTGCAAGCACTGAAGATCAAACCTGACTCTCTCATCATCAGTCATGCTGATTCCAAACACAGTGGCGGCATGAGCGAATGCCTCGATCAATTCTCCCCCAAGCAAGCACTGATTCCTCGCACTGACTCGCTGAGCAAAAGCTACCGACATTTCATTGAACGATCGAAACGCGCAGAGTGCGAGCTTATCATACCTCGTTCAGGTCAGAGGTTTACTATCGAACCCGGAGTGTCACTCGAGATATTACATGCTCCAGTCGAGCTCAGCGGCAAGGGAAGAGCTGATGATAGCGGCTTGGTCATGCGTCTCCATTGGCATGATTGGAAAATTATGTTTACAGGAGATGCCGGGTTCATCACTGAAACTAGATTGCTAGATTCGGGCATGGATCTGAAGGCTGATGTTATCATCTGCGGCAGAAACAGGACCGATTTCACAGGTAGAGAGGCGTTTTATCAGGCAGTATCACCTCAAGTCATCATTACCAGCCATGCAGATTTTCCAGAGAACGAGCAAATCCCTGAGAGCTGGTTCGAACTGACGTCATCTCTAGACATCATCACCATCAACCAGAAGCAATCAGGTGCTGTAACACTCACGATTGAAGACAAGCGACTCATACTGACACCAACTCTGAAAAGTGCTCGACCCATAACCCTCGAACCATGATATCAACGCTGTTGACAATTCGATGGACAATCTGGCAGTAAGGCATCAATTTGCTCTCAACAATCAACCACCTCAGCAAGTCATCGTCCGAAAAAATTTCAGCCTACTTCTTGCCCTGCGCTATCTCAATCCGTTGCGCACCCATGTCTCGGTTATCACCCTGATCTCCCTAGCTGGCGTGGCCATTGGCGTGATGGTTCTCATCGTCGTTCTCTCTGTATTTGGAGGCTTTGAGCAGCTCGTTAAAGATCGCGTACTGAGCTATACCCCACACATCAACATTGAGCGCATTGCACCGTGGCCAGATAATGAAGAATTCCCAGAATACAATGCTGAGCAAGAATGGCGTGCTATTGAGAAATCAATGGCCACGATTGATAGCGTGGAAAGTGCATACGCTCTGGTAAACGACTGGGTGCTACTCGACCGCGCTGGAGCTGTTGCCCCAGCCGCGATGCAGGCCATTGACACTGCCAATGAGGCACAACTAAAATCACTACAAGACCTCATCGCCCCCGGAAATGGCACAGCCGATATGGGCATGGGCGAGACTGCTGTCATTTCCTCAATCACTGCTGAACGCTTTGGCATCATGGTAGGTGATGCGATTCAGATCCACACCAATCGAAATCTAAAGCAAGTGCAGCCCATTCTTGAACGTATCGGCCAAGATCCGCTACATCAAATAATCGCACAAGAGCTAATTCAAATCCGAACTGACCTTGAGAGAATCTACATTCAATCCGATCAAGGTGAGAGCATTGCTATTAAAGATTTACAGAAGTTGTACTATGAATGTCTGCAACCGCTCATGGATCGCAACATTCGCAATGCAGAAAGAGCCGCTGTAGATGATATTCTGATTCACCTTGAGCAAGGTGAGCGGAGCACCGTAGAGCCAGATGACAGCGGCAATTATATTTTTGAGGCTGGTCACATGGCCCAATCATTCGTGCTACTCGACAAACTCAAACAAATCAATACAGACAAAGCTGACATCGAGGATATCAAACATATGAAAACGGTGGTACTACCGAAGGACCTCACTGTCATAGGCATCTACCAAGCAACGCGTCATGCAGCCAGCCCAGATGTGTTTGTTCCTCTTCCTGTCGGCCAGGATCTCACTGGGCTTGGGGCAGGAGTACGCGGTATCGCACTCCGGCTTAAGGATCCTTACCTTGCCGCAGAGATCCTCAATCAGCACATTGCCCCTAATCTGCCTCAAGACAATGCATGGGTTGCACGCACCTGGATGCAGGATCACCAACAGCAATTCGCCCTGATCAAAACACAACGTCAGCTGCTGACATTTTCTTTATCTTTCATTATGATGGTTTCTGCTTTTTCTATCATGGCTGTCATGTTCACTGTGACGATTCAGAAAAAGCGCGAAATCGGTGTTATGAAAGCACTTGGAGCAGCACCGGCACAGCTTGTGCGCGTTTTCCTCTATCAAGGAATTATTATTGGCCTTCTTGGCGGCATGCTGGGATTAGGCCTTGGCTATCTTGTAATCGAAAATCGGCAAGTCATCCTCGACCTCTTCGCCTCGTGGGGCTTTGACCCATTCCCCTCAGAGTTCAATGGCTTTGACGGCTTACCTGCGGATGTCCAATTGAAGGAGTTCATCGGAGTCTTTGCCTTTGCCTTTGTCATGTGTGTGATCGCCACACTTCTTCCGGCTATCGTCGCTTCCCGCAGCGATGCGGCCAAATCTCTTCGCAACATGTAATCTCGCACTCAGCATTGCTGAATAAATGCGACTTTTACACTTGAGCCTTGATTCTTCAGGCCAGATTCTTGACCCTTCGTCTCAATGAAAGATATCGTGTACTTTGACCTCGAAACCCAAAGAAGCTTCGGTGATGTGGGGGGAGCAAAGAACAAAGACAAAATGGGGATCTCAGTGGGCGTTGCTTACTCCACACGCACGGGTCAGTACCACATCTTTGGAGAAGACCAGACAGATGATCTAGTCGACATGCTTGTGAAGGCTGATCTTGTCG
>JBNABE010000034.1:0-15425 GCA_049631945.1 Akkermansiaceae bacterium | reverse complement strand
TCTGCGTGCGGGATAGGACTAGGATGAACACCTCCTGCCACAAGGCCGGCAATGTGAGCCATATCAACAAACAAGTAAGCCCCTACCTTCTTTGCGATTTCGCCCATGCGTTCAAAGTCGATCTCGCGAGGGTAAGCACTCGCTCCTGTCGTAATGAGCTTAGGCTCCAACTCGACAGCTACTTTCTCGAGAGCATCGTAATCAATACGTTCATCTTCCTCACGCACTCCATAATGAGTAACATCATAGAATTTTCCCGAGAAGTTGGCTTGGTGACCATGCGTCAGATGGCCGCCATGAGCGAGATCCATGGTCAAAATTTTGTCGCCATGCTTGAGAACTGAAAAATAGACAGCTGTATTAGCCTGCGAGCCAGAGTGCGGCTGCACGTTGGCGTGCTCAGCACCGAAAATCTCTTTAGCACGATCAATCGCCAATTGCTCCGCTACATCAACAAATTCGCAGCCACCATACCATCTTCGACCGGGATAACCCTCAGCATATTTGTTCGTCAACAAGCTGCCCTGCGCTTCCATAACTGCGCCACTAGTGAAATTTTCAGATGCAATGAGCTCAATGTTGAGATTCTGACGATTTTCCTCAGCACATATCACATCAAAGAGCGCTGGATCTGTAACAGCCAAGCGACTTCCAGACGCTTTGATCACCCGAGTTTCGTGCCTCCCGCCCTCGAACTCTGTTTCAAGAAAAGCGTCTACCATTGCTAGAGCCTCATCCGATTCAAGCAAGCCAGCCCCCAAACAAAGCACATTGGCATCATTATGCTGCCGGGTCGTGATTGTCTCCGCTACACTCCGCACGTTAGCCCCTTGGATGCCACGGTATCGATTCACCGCCATCGACATCCCCACCCCCGACTTGCATACAAGAATACCACGGTCATAACGACCACTGACCACCCCACGAGCAACTTTACTTGAGAAGTCAGGGTAATCCACCGAATCTTCACTGTTGGTTCCAAAATCTTGGACCTTGTGCCCAGCTCCCTGTAACCGAGAAACAATTGCGTGTTTTAAGTCTACTCCTCCGTGATCGGCTCCTATGGCAATATTCATATTAATCTATTCTTTCGTATTGATGTTTGTATTGGATAAAGGTGTTTTAAAATTAAGCTAGGCTTTTTGCTGCATTCACGACGTGTTCTGGTGTCATACCAAGCTCAGCCATGACAATATCGCCAGGTGCGGAAATACCGAAACGATCAATTCCTAGAACCTTGCCTTCTAAACCTGTGTATTTCACCCATAAGGGAGAGACACCAGCTTCAATGGCAACTCTGCGGACGCAGGAAGAAGGCAAGACATTGTTACGGTATTCATCACTTTGGCGATCAAACCGCTCCATGCATGGGACTGATACCACTCGCACCCCATCACCG
Source organism: Akkermansiaceae bacterium (assembly GCA_049631945.1). Lineage (GTDB taxonomy): Bacteria > Verrucomicrobiota > Verrucomicrobiia > Verrucomicrobiales > Akkermansiaceae > Oceaniferula. Next base: position 14,026 of record JBNABE010000034.1, on the reverse strand, counting down.
AGTTGCTCTGCAGCCTTCATACAATGTTCTACTTCTGATCCACTCGCTAAGAGGATTAATTCCAATTCGGTCGCTTCTTTTTTAAGAATGTAACCACCCATGGCAGCACCTTCACGTCGTTCACTGACGGAGGCATGGTTGTAGGTGGGCACTGTTTGGCGTGTCAAAAACAACGCACTTGGACCATCTAGCCGCTGCATCGATGCTGCCCAAGCTCCAGCTGTCTCCTCAGGGTCAGCAGGACGGAACACATCCAAGCCTGGGATGACCCTCAGACCACTGACTGTCTCAACCGGTTGGTGAGTAGGCCCATCCTCGCCTACGCCCACAGAATCATGAGTGAGAATATAGGTAACTGGCAAATGTGCCAGCGCTGCCAGACGAATAGAGGGGCGTAAATAATCTGCGAATACGGCGAAAGTGGCACAAGACGGGCGAAACAGACCATCATAGGCAATACCATTGGATATTGCGCCCATAGCATGCTCACGAATACCATACCAAATATTGCGCCCCGCAAAGTTATCGGGACCAAAATCACCCCCATCCTTGATATAATTCTTAGTCGAGCCGTAAAGATCTGCTGAACCTGTAATCAATGACGGAAGAGCCTTGGCTACTGCTTGAATCACATCTCCACCCGCAGCACGGGTCGCATTGCTGTAATCAGCTGAAAATTCAGGGATTTGATCTGCCAAATCACTGGCTACTGATTGTGAAACACTTCCGTTAAGTTCGTCGGAGAGCTCAGGATTGGCGCTACTCCATGCATCGAACAGGGCGCTCCACTCATCGTATGCGGCTTGGCCTGCCTGCTTCCGCTGTTTAAAGTAATCTCTCGTTTGCTCCGAAACGTAGAAAGTATTTTCCGGAAGCCCCAAACCTCGGCGTGAAGATTCGGCAAAATTAGCACCACCCTCACCGTGCCCCTTAGCCGTTCCTGCCACTTCAGGAATACCGCGACCAATTTCAGTTTTGGCGATAATTACTTTAGGTTTGCCGTTATCATCGGCTTTCGCTGATTGGAGCGCCTTCGAAATAGCAGCAAGATCGTGACCATCGATTGTAACGGCATCCCATCCCTGTGATGTAAAATACTGCTCTGTGTTCTCACCCTGAGTGACATCCGCCATTGCATCCAAAGTCACATCATTGCTATCATAAATAAGAATTAAGTTATCGAGTTGATTGTGACCAGCAAAGGCAATTGCTTCTCGGGCTACCCCCTCCTGGAGGCAACCGTCACCCGCGAGGGCATATACATGGTGATTAAAAATGATATGTTCAGCGGTATTAAATTTGGCCGCGGCCTGTTTGCCACTCAAGGCGTAACCCACCGCATTGCCAATACCTTGCCCCAGTGGACCAGTCGTTGCCTCAACACCTGGCGTTTCGTCGAATTCAGGGTGTCCGGGAGTGATGCTACCCAACTTTCTGAAAGCTTTGACATCATCAATCGAAACCTCATAGCCCGCAAGGTGTAGCCAGCTGTATATAAACATGGAGCCATGACCTGCGGATAAAATGAAACGGTCACGATTCAACCATTTTGGCTCTGCTGGGTTATAATTTAATCCATTATCAGTATCGCCAAACAATATCGCTCCAATCTCAGCACAGCCCAAGGGTAGCCCCAAATGGCCGGAGGAACAGGCATGAACAGCATCAATCGCAAGGCCACGGGCCTCATTAGCAGTTTGGGAGAGTAAGTCTGGAATCATTACGCGCAGACCTTCTACGTCAAGCTAGGTTTGGGCAAGCATGAATCACGTCAAATTCGTAACAATTGGCACTTTTTCGACTCATTTGGTGAACAAACATCCACCAATCTTCACAAAACTAAAATTTCGCGTTGATTCTTATGATTTAGTCGCTAAACAAACCGCCCGCTGTTGGTGCACTGCCCGCATCACAGAAGCTTTCCAAAGCAATGTCTCAAAAACTAAAAATAGCGCTACCCAAAGGCTCACTTCAGGATCCTACGATCAAATTACTTGAGCAAGCGGGATACAATATTTACACATCATCCCGTGGTCTACGCCCCGATTCTGATGATGCTCAGCTGGATATTTATCTCATACGAGCTCAAGAGATTGGGCGCTACTTAGCCTCTGGATTTATCGATTGCGGTATTACCGGTCTCGATTGGGCCTCCAATCACGACGATAGCCTCGTTGATTTGGCCGAACTACCATACTCACGGGCTACCGTACGCCCCACCAAGTGGGTTTTAGTCGTCCCTGAAGATTCCCCAGTCAAGTCTGTGCAGGATTTGGAAGGAAAACGCATTGCTACAGAAGGCGTAGAAATTACTCGCAACTATCTTAAAAAGAACGGTGTAAATGCTGAAGTCGAGTATTCATGGGGCGCAACCGAGGTTAAAGTCCCCGATCTCGTTGATGCCATCGTTGATGTCACCGAGACAGGCGCTTCCTTGCGTGCAAACGACCTTCGAATAGTCGACACCCTGCTCACTTCATTTCCTCATTTTTACGGCTCCAAGGAATCTTACCAAGATGATTGGAAAAAACAGAAAATGGATCGCATGGTACTTATGCTGAAAGCTGCTTTGGAAGCCCGCGGCAAAGTGGGCCTGAAGATGAATCTTCCAGAAAAATCCTTGCAAGCGGTGCTCGACAAACTACCCTCTCTCCGCCGTCCGACCGTTTCTCACTTAGCGGAAGATGGATGGGTCGCCATAGAAACCATTATTGAAGACGCCGTAGCGCGTAACCTCATCCCTGATCTCAAAGAGCTTGGAGCTGAGGGAATCATAGAATACCCACTCTCTAAAATCGTTCTCTAAACAAAAATCACCAGACTTCATAGTCCTTATAACAACATAACCTAGAATACCAAAACCATGGGATGTCTCAAAAAACGTCGTAAGACAAAAATCAGCAAGCACAAGCGCAGAAAGCGCATGAAGGCGAATCGCCATAAGAAGCGTCTTCGTTATAAGTCCTAGTCGTTCGACTCGGGTCTTATACCGTGTGTAAAACACACTCTACAAAAAAGGGACACAACCACGAGTTGCGTCCCTTTTTCTGCGTACATCAAGCAGCCTAAAGGTTATCGCAATACATCGGATGACCAATACGAGCAGCAAGACAGGCTTAGCCTTCAAAATGCATACGTCCAATATCTGTGCGCTGCTGAGCCCCAGCAAAACTTATCTTGGCCAATTCACTATACGCAGAGTCGACCGCACTAATGCGATCTTCCGCACCTGCTACCACCGCCAAAACTCGCCCGCCATTGGTCTCCCATTGGTCGTCCGCGTTTCTTCTGGTTCCTGCATGATAGACTCGCGCACCATCAATATTCTCAAGCCCAGTAATTACATCCCCACTGCGTGAGCTGGCTGGGTAGCCTGCACTAGCCAAAATCAAACATACACTCCAGCCCTCATCGAAAGAAAGCAAATCTGACCTCATCTCGCCCTTAGCTGCCGCAAGGCAAAAACTAGCGAGATCTCCTTTTACCAAGGGCATAACAGCCTGGCACTCAGGATCACCAAATCGGCAGTTGTATTCGATGATCTTCGGCCCCGCTTCCGTCATCATGAGACCGAAGTAAAGATAACCTCGGTATGGCAGTCCGTCTTTCACGAGCCCATCAACCGTGGGCTTGACGATCGTCTTCTCAATCAGAGCTAATGTTTCATTATCGATTAGCTGCCTGCTTGCAACCGCACCCATTCCTCCTGTATTGGGACCCTCATCATTATCGCCAATACGTTTGTAATCTCGAGCAGGTGTAAATATTAAGTATTCATCATCGCAGACAGCAGCAAAGATAGAAACTTCAGGGCCAACTAAGCATTCCTCGACAAGCAATCTCCCAGCTCCGAACTTACGCTCTACGAGCACCTCGTTGAGAAAAGCTTCTGCACTCGCTTCATCTCCACATACGGCGACTCCTTTACCAGCGGCCAAACCGTCAAATTTCAATACGGTTGGATAAACACCGCCAATCGCTGCGCGAGCCTCATCAATATCGGCACAACCGCTTGCAGCACCCGTGGGTATATTGTGACGCAGCATAAACTCCTTCGCAAATTCTTTGCTGGCCTCAAGTTGAGCTGATTGCTTGTGAGGCCCCCAGCATGGTATACCAGCCTGTTGACAAAGATTCGCCAAGCCCTCCTCTTTGACCAAATAGCTCTCCTCACCAGCCACACACAAATCGATTTGATTGTCACTCATCCAAGTAATGAGAGCATGCAAGCCGTCCACCTCAACACCCTGTGCCATAGAATCAATCGCATCACTACCGGGGAAACAATAAAGCTCTGTGGCAACGGGAGACTCCGCCAACGCCGTTATCAGTGCGTGTTCACGCCCTCCTTTTCCTACAACCAAAATTTTCATCGCGGCAAATGAAGCGGAGTGTTGACCAGCACGCAAGTGTTTCTCAGCAAAATGCGCGATTTTATATACATGTGATCGATACATCTTAGCCAAGAGCCTGCTAACACCGAGAAATCTCGTGTCATAATGGAATTTCGTCTATACTATTGAATTTTTTTTAACCAAAATGTTGCGGGCAGATCATTTTGGATTATAGATCTGTGCGCATCCCTCTCACATCAAGCTTCATTTCGGTAAGCGTCGAGAATCACTGCGCGCAATGCCCGCATTGCCACTTTCATTACATACACTCGCTACAGGGCGAGAAATTTAAATCATACTCACTCATGTCGAATCATACTCAATCAAATAAGATCAACGGAATGCCGGTAGCCCAAGGCCTTTACGACCCTGATAACGAACACGACTCCTGCGGCGTTGGCTTTCTCTGCCACCTAAAAGGCAAGAAATCCCACGACATTATCAAAGGGGCACTCGATATGAATGTCTGCATGGATCACCGTGGTGGTTGCGGCTTCGATGAGGCCACCGGTGACGGAGCAGGTCTATTTTTCCAGCTGCCTCACAAATTTTTCAAAACAGTTACCAGCGATCTTGACTTTGAGCTACCCGATGAAGGTCAATATGCTGTTGGATTCGTCAATTTATCCCAAGACCCTGATGAATCGGCTGATGCTATCGAGACATACGAAAAGATTGTCGCTAAAGAAGGTCAAACCGTACTTGGTTGGCGTGACGTTCCTACTAACAGCGACATCCTCGGTAAAGCTTCCCGTGAATGTGAGCCCATGATGAAGCAAATCTTCATCGCTCGTTCACCAGAAATCACTGACGACCTCGACTTCGAGCGGAAGCTCTATGTCATCCGTCGCAGAAGTTCACAAGCGGTTCGTTACTGCACAACCAGTGGATCAGAATCCTTCTACACCGTAACTCTTTCAGCTCGTACGATCGTCTACAAAGGCATGTTGACGACATGGCAGCTCAAAGATTACTTCCCTGACTTACAGCACAAGGACATGGAATCCGCCATGGCACTTGTCCATTCCCGATTCAGCACTAACACATTCCCAAGTTGGCCTCGTGCTCAACCTTTCCGCTACATGTCTCACAATGGTGAGATCAATACGATGCGTGGCAATGCCAATTGGATGCAGGCACGTCAAAAACTACTCTCCAGCGGTGTTTTAGGTAAGGACCTCGACAAACTATTGCCCATCATTCGTGATGATGGATCTGACTCCGCAATGTTTGACAACTGCCTTGAGTTCCTCGTTCTCTCAGGCAGAAGCTTACCAGAAGCCGTGATGATGATGATCCCAGAGCCATGGGAAAACCATCAACACATGAGTGACTCTAAGAAAGCATTCTACGAGTATAATGCCACGCTCATGGAGCCGTGGGATGGCCCCGCTTCGATCGCTTTCTGTGACGGCATCTCCATAGGCGCCATCCTTGACCGCAACGGCCTGCGCCCATCACGTTACTATGTTACTAATGACGACCTCGTCATTATGGCGTCTGAGGTAGGTGTTCTCAAAGTCGACCCCGCAACCGTCATCAAAAAAGGTCGCCTCGAACCAGGCCGTATGTTCCTAGTGGATACCGAAAAAGGCCGCATTGTTGACGACGCAGAAGTCAAAGAAGAAGTCGCCCAAACTAAACCATACGGCGAATGGCTCGAAAAGAACCGCGTCTTTTTTGCTGACCTTGCTAATGGATCTGCAAAGCCAGCCATCACAGGCCACGACCTCGTCCAACGCAACCGTGCATTCGGATACACCTTCGAAGATAAGCGGCAAATACTCGCCCCCACCGCTTTGACTGGAAATCAACCGCTCGGAGCAATGGGTAACGACACACCTATTGCTGTCCTATCCGACAAACCTCAACTACTTTACAACTACTTCAGGCAATTATTTGCTCAGGTTACCAACCCAGCTATCGACCCTATTCGTGAGGAGCTCATCACATCGAGTGTGACCTTTGTTGGCTCAGAGAGTGATATTCTTCATCCTGGACCCGAGAACTGCCGCATGATTCGCCTCGAGAGCCCTATCATCGACAATCACCAGCTCGCCAGCCTTCGGGATATCGAGCTCGATGGATTCTTATCTGAGACACTACCTATTCTGTATGTCCCAGATAAGGCGGAAGCAGGCCTCGCCGCAGGTCAGCTACCTGGACACGCTGACAACCCAGAAGTTGCTGACATCACAGAGGATATCGAATCACTTTCTGGAGAATCCCTCAAACTAGCACTCGACAAGCTTTTCAAAGCTGCTGACACCGCCATTCTCAATGGTGACAATGTTTTGATTCTATCAGATCGTGGGATGAATGAGAAGAATGCTCCGATTCCCGCACTACTCGCTGTCGCCGGCCTTCACCACCACCTCATCCGCCAGGGAACCAGAACGAAAGTATCCATCATTCTCGAGTCGGGTGAACCACGTGAAGTGCACCACTTTGCAGTGCTATTGGGATACGGTTGCGACGTCATCAACCCATATTTAGCAATCGATACCCTCGCACAAATGACCGAGGATGGCGAACTGGAAATGGAACACAGTGACGCAGTAAAGAAATACCTCAAAGCATCGATCAAAGGTGTTATCAAAACAATGTCCAAAATGGGCATCTCCACAGTTGCAAGCTACCGTGGCGCGCAAATCTTTGAATGCATTGGACTCAATAGCGAGGTAATCGACCGCTACTTCACTCGCACCACTTCACGCGTCAAGGGCATCGGCCTGGGCATCATCTCCCGAGAAGTCAAACTTCGCCACCACGACGCCTACAAAGATCGTGAAACTGAGAACGACGCCCTCGATGCCGGAGGCGTCTACCAGTGGCGTGCGGATGGCGAGCGCCATCTCTTTAGCCCACAGGCAATTCACCTTTTACAGCAGTCCACCAGAATGGGCGACATGGCAGTCTTCCGTCAGTATTCTGATCTGATTGATGAGCAATCTAAAGGGCTTTGCACATTACGCGGCCTCATGGATTTTAAATTCGACCCTGACAAATCTATACCACTCGAAGAAGTCGAACCAGCCAGTGAAATCGTCAAGCGCTTCAAGACTGGAGCCATGTCATACGGCTCAATTTCTAAGGAAGCTCATGAGGCGCTCGCCGTTGCCATGAACCGCCTCGGTGGCAAATCCAACACCGGAGAAGGTGGCGAAGATCCATACCGATTCACCTGGACCAATGAAAGAGGTGATTCCAAGAAAAGTGCCATCAAGCAGGTAGCCAGTGGTCGCTTCGGAGTCACATCTGACTATCTCGTGAACGCGCGTGAGATTCAGATCAAAATCTCTCAGGGTGCTAAACCTGGTGAAGGTGGCGAGCTACCAGGACACAAAGTATTACCTGCCATTGCAAAAGTGCGCGGCACCACCCCAGGTGTAGGTCTGATCTCCCCTCCTCCACACCATGACATCTACTCTATTGAGGACATGGCTGAGCTTATCCACGACCTCAAAAACGCAAACACTGAAGCTCGCATCAACGTCAAGCTCGTCTCTGAGGTTGGTGTCGGCACGATTGCCGCCGGAGTAGCTAAGGCGAAAGCAGATGTTATTCTCATTTCAGGTCATGATGGTGGCACAGGAGCCAGCCCTCGCTCATCTATCCAACATGCCGGCTCTCCATGGGAGCTAGGACTTGCCGAAACCAATCAGACATTACTGCTGAATAATCTGCGCAGCCGAGTTATTCTAGAAACTGACGGACAGCTCAAAACTGGCCGTGATGTTGTCATTGGCGCTCTTCTCGGTGCTGAGGAATTTGGCTTTGCCACAGCTCCCCTTGTGACACTTGGTTGTATCATGATGCGTGTGTGCCACAAGAATACATGCCCCGTGGGTATCGCAACTCAAAATGAAGTTCTTCGAGCTAAGTTTAATGGAGCTGTTGAAAATGTCGTCAACTACATGAACTTTGTAGCAGAAGAAATTCGAGAATTAATGGCAAAGCTTGGCTTCCGTACTATCAACGAAATGGTCGGTCGCTGCGACCTCCTTGAAATGCACGCCGCTGTCGATCACTGGAAAGCAAAGGGACTCGATTACTCCAAAATTCTCTATCGCCCCAAAGTTGGTGACGACGTTGGAACATTCGCGACCCAAGAACAGGATCACCTATTGGATAGAGCACTTGATAACACCACGATTCTAGACCTCTGTCGTCCTGCTATTGAGAACTATGAGAAAGTCCATGCTGAGCTCGATATCATTAACGTGAATCGTGTGGTCGGAACCATCACAGGTGCCGAGATTAGCCGCCGCCATGGAGCAGCCGGCCTACCCGAGGATACCATCCACTTGAAGTTCAACGGCTCTGCTGGACAAAGTCTCGGCGCATTTTGTCCTAAAGGCATGACCTTCGAACTTGAAGGTGATGCCAACGACTACATTGGCAAGGGCGTATGCGGCTCCAAAATTATTGTCTACCCACCAAAATGTTCACCACCCGAGCTTATTGCAGACGAGAATATCATCGTTGGTAATGTTGCCTTCTACGGTGCCACATCTGGCGAGGCCTACATGGCCGGTGTTGCTGGAGAACGTTTCTGTGTTCGTAACTCAGGTGTCCATGCTGTTATTGAAGGCGTCGGTGACCACGCGTGCGAATACATGACTGGAGGCTCTGTTACCTGCCTAGGCAGCACGGGTCGCAACTTCGGTGCTGGTATGAGTGGAGGCGTAGCATACATCTACAACGAACATGGCGACTTCGAATCTAAACTCAACCGAGCCATGGTAAACCTCTATCCTCTGATCGAGTGCAACTCCGAGGAAATCGACGAGGTCAAGGCTCGCATTCAAAAACATATCGATTACACAGGTAGCGCCAAAGGCACTCACATCCTCGATAACTGGGAAGCAGAGTCTGCTAAATTCCTCAAGGTCATGCCGGCAGATTACGAGCGCGTGCTCAATGCGCTCAAGCGCGCTGAAGAGAGCGGGCTCGAGGGTGACGATGCCATCCTAGCTGCATTCGAAGAAAACGCAAAAGTTGGAAACTAAACGTTCCACTTATCCATACAAACAACTTAAAACTAACTCTAATAGATATGGGAAAACCAACAGGATTTTTAGAATTTGAACGCGCGACCATACCCGATCGCTCACCACTCGAACGCATCAAGGACTGGAAAGAGATTCATGAGCATGGCAACGACAGCGCGCTAAAAAAACAGGCCTCACGCTGCATGGACTGCGGCGTGCCATACTGCCACACAGGCATTAACATCAGCGGCATGGCAAGTGGCTGCCCGATCAATAACCTCATACCAGAATTCAACGACCTTATCTACAGAGATCGCTGGGACGAGGCCCTTCTACGCCTACGCAAAACTAATAACTTTCCAGAATTTACTGGCAGAGTGTGCCCTGCACCCTGTGAGGGCTCATGTGTTCTTGGCGTTATTGAGCCCCCCGTTACCATCAAAAATATCGAGTGCTCTATCATCGATCATGGCTGGGAGAACAATCTACTCACACCGAATCCACCAGCTGAACGCACCGGTAAAACCGTAGCCGTTGTCGGCTCTGGCCCTGCTGGTCTGGCCGCCGCCGATCAGCTCAATCAAGCTGGCCACAAGGTGACCGTGTTTGAGCGGGCAGATCGTCCTGGTGGGTTGCTCATGTATGGCATTCCTAACATGAAACTCGACAAAAACGAAATTGTCGACCGCCGCATCAAGCTCATGGAAGACGAGGGCATTGAATTTAAATGCAATGTTTTCGTATCGGAAAACAACGAATGGACACCAGCAAAGCTAAGAAGCGAATTTGATTCCGTGATCTTATGTTGTGGTGCGACCAAGCCAAGGGATCTACCCATCGAAGGTCGTGATGCAAATGGCGTCTACCAAGCCATGGAGTTCCTGACAACAAACACCCAATATCAGCTTGATAACAAGTTCGACGGAACTAATCCAGCGCTAAACGCTACGGGTAAAGAGGTCATCGTCATTGGTGGAGGTGATACCGGCACTGACTGCGTTGGCACTAGTATTCGTCAGGGATGCAAAAATGTCATCCAGCTTGAAATCATGCCCCAGCCTCCAACGGAGCGGGCCACTAATAATCCATGGCCGGAGTGGCCTAAGGTTTACAAAATGGACTACGGCCAACAGGAGGCCGAAGCCCTCCAAGGTGCCGACCCCCGTAGCTACCTCGTTATGACCAAAGAGATTCTTAAAGATGACGATGGTAATGTAACAGGACTGCAAATCGTAGACATCACGTGGGAGAAAAACGAGCAAGGCCAGTTCATACCAAAAGAAACTGACGGCACACTCCGCACACTTGACGCTCAACTCATCCTCCTAGCCATGGGATTCCTTGGACCAGAAGAGAAGATTATCGATCAATTCAAACTGGATACTGACGACCGCTCAAATGTCAAAGCCGATCACGAGGTCTACACCACCAATGTAGATGGTGTCTTTGCTGCTGGCGACATGCGTCGCGGTCAATCACTGGTCGTCTGGGCCATTAATGAAGGCAGAGGTGCAGCACGAGAGTGCGACCGATACTTAATGGGCTCTACTCAACTACCGTAAGTTACCACTAACAACATATTTGTTTAAGGGGTTCCTGTAATCAGGAGCCCCTTTTTAATGGCAACGAGCCCGAGAAATCTCCGCACAATAAAACAAACAGCATCATACAGATGAGGGAGACCTCTTCAATGGTGCGCGCGAGAGGAATCGAACCTCCACGTCCTTGCGGACACATGAACCTGAATCATGCGCGTCTACCAATTCCGCCACGCGCGCACTGAAGACGGGCGGACTGAAACAGTTTGTCCTGTGAATTGCAACCATGATTTTACTCATTTTTGTTCATCGATTACTTTATGAACCTCTTCCTACACACAGTTATAAAGTAGATTTTTTCGCCTTTCTTTCGGCAAAAACGAGGATAAAAAATTCATAGTTTTTATGCTACTTCCATCATCAGATACGCACGGCTATATTAACGAGCAGCCGGTTCGGATATTTACTTTGAAAAACAACAAGGGCCTCGTTGTAAGGGTTAGTGAATTAGGTGCCCATCTTACGAACGTCATCATGGATGGAGACGAACTCACACTAGGTCATGATTCATTTAAGGACTGGACGGCCAATGAACACTATTTGGGGGCCACTTGCGGACGCTTTGGCAACCGCATTGCAGATGGCACATTGAAAATCGGCAAATCCCGCTATCAGCTAGCTACAAATAATTCCCCCGCTGGTATACCCTGTCATCTTCACGGTGGACCTACTGGCTTTCACACTAAAATCTGGCGGGGAGAATCACTGGTTGAACAACATCGACAAGGCGTGAGCTTTGCACTCCATTCGCATGATGGTGATGAAGGGTATCCGGGCAATATGGATATCAAGGTCACCTACTGGCTCAATAACAACAACGAGCTCAGCTGGCATGCTAAGGCTACCACAGACCAACCCACCGCAATTAATCTAATCAATCATACCTACTGGAATTTGAGCGGAGACTTTGACTCACCTATTACAGATCACCAGATTCAGATCCACGCAGACTATTTTCTACCCACCAACTCCGGCATGATTCCCACTGGTGAAATACGCCCTGTTATGGATACCCCAATGGATTTCACTCGCCCTCGGGCAATCGGCGAGAAAATACATGCTCCATATGAGCCAATCCAGATTGCCGGCGGCTATGACCACTGTTGGGTCCTTCGTGACCATCACGACGGCAACAAAGAGACCTACACCGCCGCCATCGTTCATCACCCCGGTAGTGGAAGAACACTTGAAGTCCTAACCAACCAACCTGGCATTCAATTTTATACCGGCAAGTTCCTTTCATCTCCACATATGCGCAACTCTAGTTTCTGCCTAGAAAGCGAAGCTTTTCCAGATTCACCCAACCAACCGCACTTTCCGTCTGCTATTCTGAAGCCTGGTGAGACTTATCAGCACGAGCTCATTTGGAAATTAAGTAGCTGAATTTAATCTTTTCAGATTAAAACAAGTCCCTAATATGCCCAAAATCAATCTACCCCAGCTCTGTTTCACAATCTAATCAAATAACATAACTTATAATTATTATGCACCTTTGGATCATCGTATCATTCCTCGCCTTCACTGGCTTCGCGGCATTTCTTACTTGGACAATCACTAAGAAAGACGAAAAAGGAAGCTCTGATGGCTTTTTCTTGGGAGGTCGAAGCCTCACCTTCCCCATTATTGCCGGCTCACTCCTGCTTACCAATCTCTCGACCGAACAGATGGTTGGTCTGAATGGCGCAGCATTTAACGACGGGCTTAGCGTCATGGCATGGGAGGTCATTGCCGTCATCGCCCTTGTGCTCATGGCTGTTTTCTTCCTGCCAAAATTTCTCAAAACAGGCATTACAACCGTCCCCCAATTTCTTGAATTACGCTATGACAGAAAAACTCAAACCGCGGCAAACCTTATTTTCCTCATTGCTTACGCACTTCTTTTAATCCCCATTATTCTCTACAGTGGTGCTGTTGGGCTCTCTCAAATGCTCGACCTTAAGGGTTTAACGGGAATTGATGAACCAGTCAAGATACTCGGACAAAGCGTCGAACCCGACACGCTGATTTTATGGGGAACTGTATGGCTTATTGGAATCATGGGCTCTCTCTACTCTCGATTTGGCGGACTTCGCACCCTCGCTGTGCTCGACACCATCAACGGCATCGGCCTGCTAGTCGGAGGCTTCATGATCGCATGGTTTGCACTCAACAAAGTAGGTGACGGCCAAGGCGCCCTTGCCGGCTGGACAGCTCTTAATGAAGCACATCCTGAACGACTGACATCGATAGGCAAAGGTGATCAAAGCGTCCCCTTCTCTACTTTGTTTACCGGTGTGGCACTTCTCAACCTATTCTACTGGTGCACCAATCAACAAATTATTCAGCGCACCTTTGGTGCAAGCAGTCTAGCAGAGGGACAAAAAGGTGTCTTATTAACCGGTGCACTCAAACTCCTAGGCCCTATCTATCTCGTTATCCCTGGCATCATCGCCTACCACCTCTATGCTTCCGAGGGCGTTAAGGCTGATCAGGCCTATGGCAAACTCGTTTTCGACCTACTCCCTCCTCACCTTACAGGATTTTTTGCAGCCGTCATGGTTGGCGCCATTCTCAGCTCCTTCAACGCCGCGCTAAACAGCACTTCAGCGTTGTTTAGCATCGGCCTGTATAGGCACGTGCTCAGGCCAAATGGAAGCGAGCAAAACATGATTCGCTCTGCCAAGGCATTCGTTGTCTGCACAGCGATCGCCGCTATGTTCATCGCACCACTATTGGCAGGGCAAGCCAGTATCTTCAAATACCTTCAAAAAATGAATGGTATCTATTTCATTCCTATTTTTGCAGTAGTCGTTGTAGGACTCCTACACAAAAGGGTACCATCTATCGCTGGGTTTGTAGGCCTGGTATTGGGTCTCATAACTATATCAGCAGGCTACTTCATCCCCGCATGCTCCCAGGCCCTTACCAGTACCGGCATTCATGAGTTTCATTTCCTCGGAATTGTTTTTGCTTTGCTCGTGGTAGTGATGCTTGTCATCACAGCGCTCAACCCACGCCCAGAAGCTTGGGTTCTCAAAGCAACCAACCAGATAGACCTAAC
>JBNABE010000033.1:0-15849 GCA_049631945.1 Akkermansiaceae bacterium | reverse complement strand
TTCCCACTAGCGGGATTGACAACAGAAAAATAGAGGAAAAATCAAGATGGATTAATGAGGGGTGCCTACAATGGGGCAGTTAGCTGCCTACCTACGCAAAACAGGCACTCTACAAGTAGAGTGCCTGTTTGAAAAAAGTTAGCAGGAGATGCTGCCTAGAGCAGGCTTATGCGCCTTCCTCTTCAGCGGGCTTGTCCCTTTGAAAACGCCAGCGAATGGCATGACGTTTGACAGCAGTGCGCTCTTTACGCTGTTTGCGTTGTGTAACGGTTTCAAATGCACGACGACGACGCATTTCCTCAAGAATGCCTTCGGAGTCGAGCATTGACTTGAGTCGCTTGAGGGCGCGGTCTACGGGCTCACCTTTTTGGATTTCGATACCTCTCATAAATTGATTTGGATAGTGTTGTTTGGCGGGTTACACCTACACAGGAGCTGTTGAGTCGCTGTAGGGAGGCGGAAGCTAGGGGGCAAGGGCTCCGCGGTCAAGCTGAAAGATTTGAAAAAATACCCCGTTCATGGATGAGGATTGGCCTGCACAAGGTTCAATTACCCGCTGGCAATAGTTTTTTGATACTTTCATAGATCGGACGTCCTGTAATGCGTCGGTGGAATAGATAGAGAGCAATGAGTGCGAAGAGAATGTTGGTAGCCCAAGCCGCAAGCAGGGGAGGCATATGGCCAGCTTCACCAAAGGTAAGGAAAAAGCTGGAGGAGAAAAGCATGCCAGCTGACAAAAATAGGGCAATTGAAACTCCCCCTCCAAGCCCTCGCCTACCAAAGACAATACCCAGTGGAGCTGCTAGTAGGATCGTGATGAGGCAGATGACTGGCTGGGCAATGCGATAATGCCATTGGGTAAGATAGGGGAGTCGATTAGCCCATTGAACTCCGTCGTGAGCTTTGAGCCAACTATTGAGCTCGGGAATTCCCAAGTGGCTTTGATCGAGACCTGGCTTAACGATTTGCCACGGAGTTTCTTGCCAGTTTCGGGTGATACTATTGGGAGTATCTAGTTTAACAGGCACGGGTACGGCTTGTAGGTCAATGAGCTGAACATCTGAGAAGGTCCAATTTTTATGTTCGCGAGACCATTTTGCTTTTTTTGCTTCAAGCTTTGTTGTCGGGTGATTGCCCTCATTTAAAGAATGCACAGTGATGTTTTGTAGCTCACCCGACTTTTCAAATTGATAAGGAAATGCCCCGACTAGCCAGACACGGCGTGAATTGCTGTCTCTGTAGAGTACGGAGCGAGCCCGTTCTGCTTCGCCGTCTTTTGCGATATCGATCATCAGATCTTTGTTGCCTTCTGCCCATGGTCCCCAGTGGTAGTTAAAAATGAGGCATATCAGAGAGCTGAATACGCCCATTACGAGAAGTGGCATGACGATTCTGAATACGCCTCGCCCCGTTTGAATCATGGCGACAATCTCTTGATGACGCGACATTTTACCCAAGCAGTAGAGAAGAGAGAGTAGCAACACATAAGGTAGAATGAAAACAAACATAGCTGGTATGAAGATGCCATAGTAGCTGATAATAACATCGGTCGTGTTGCGGACTTCACTGAAGTCAGACATGTTATTTTGCAGGTCGGTAAGGATCATTACCGTCAACAAAGCTCCCATACTGAGCGAGAAGGATGTGACGAACTGCCTGGTCATGTAACGATCTAGCCTACCAGCGCAGCGGTAGATCCATGCGGCAATAGCCGGAAGCAAGCAGAGTAGACCCAGAAGATAAGGGCGAGCTTTGTGCCCTGTTATATCGGTGTCGGGAAAGCCCAGAATGTGCTCGTCGACGGCGAGCATCTCTCTTGGTATGATGTTGGTGGCAGCAATCAATCCCACTAAGGTAATGGCAATCGGCCATAGGTATTGTGTGAGTTTGGAACTGCCTGACATGCGGAGATGATGCAGAAGCAGTGCCGATGAGGCAAGAAGTAACCTCTCGATACATGAGGTGGTTGCTTGAGCAAAGAGATGCTATAGAAAGACATGGGAGTGCCTTGCGAGCTTGGCCGAGCCATGCTAAGGATAATCAGGCTTGATATGATTTGAGCTACGACATTTTTTTTATGGCAATATCCGATCGATCATACCAGCAGGTACCACGTCCCCATGACTTTGGAGGTTCGCCAAGACCACCGTCGCGGCTTGATGGTAGTCCTGTCGTCAAGTGGCTATTAATTATCAACATAGTGGTTTGGTTACTGGATATGATTACAAACAAGGCACCGCAGCCTCCCGCCGGTTTCCTGCGTGGTCATGATTCATTCCTGTGGAATTGGGGGCACTTTAGCGTGGCGGCTGGGGTTGAGCACCTACAGCTGTGGCGATTTGTCAGCTTTCAATTCTTGCACGCTAATGGTCACCACCTCTTGGTGAATATGTTGGGATTGTTTTTTTTCGGACACTTCGCTGAGCGGTGGTGGGGAAGTCGACGGTTTCTCTGTTTTTATTTGGCTACCGGTATTGCCGGCGCGTTGTTCTATGTAATGCTGTTTTATCTTGGCCTTTTTGGTAATAATCCAATTCCGATAGGTGAAGGGCAGACAGCGCCTGCTAGCTATATTCCAATGGTGGGAGCATCAGCAGGTATCTTCGGCATCCTAGCATGTGTAGCTGTCATTGCGCCGAATTTGCGGGTGTTACTGTTTTTTGTTATTCCAATGAGCATGCGCACCTTTGCTTTAGGGGCACTATGTATCAGCGTTGTTATCATCTTGTTTAATCTGGATAATGCTGGTGGAGAAGCGGGACATCTTGGGGGGGCTGTTTTAGGCTTTATTTTGATGAGGAATCCACAGCTTTTATCGTTTGTTTCAGATGACGTCATGCTTTCTCGACGGCGTCCTCTTGTGGATGCGACCATTGTTCGCGAAAACAAACTACGCCCACGCATTAACATCGATATGAATGATTCAGAGGTCGATCGTATTCTTGATAAGGTAAGCCGCGAGGGCTTGCAGAGTCTCACTGATCAGGAGCGTGATATTCTCAAGCGCGTGGCGGACCAATAAACAGATAGTTGTCGCATACCCACTCTATTGTAATAATGACTGATGAAGAAATGATCGAATGCCCAGAGCAGGCAAAGCAAATGAATCGTCTACGTTCAATCATGCATCGCTTGCGAGCTCCAGGTGGGTGCCCATGGGATGCTGAGCAGACTCACGAAAGCTTATTGTCTAATCTCATCGAGGAAACCTACGAGACTGTCGACACGATCAAACGAGGAGATTGGGATCATCTCAAAGAGGAGTTGGGCGATTTATTATTGCAGGTAGTGTTTCATAGTGAGCTGGCAGAGGAAGCTGGGCGATATGATTTTGATGATGTTGCCAGAGGGGTTTCTGAAAAGTTGGTTAGAAGGCATCCGCATGTCTACGGTGAGAGTAGTGTTGAGGATACAGATGGCGTGTTAAATCAGTGGGATGCCATTAAGAGAAAAGAGAAGGGTAATGAACAAAGACCCTACCTTGATGATGTAGGTAAAGGCTTACCTTCGATGCTGCGCGCTGCAAAACTTCAAAAGAAGGCTGCCAAGGTAGGGTTTGATTGGCCAGACGATCAGGGAGTAATTAGTAAAATTAGAGAGGAACTATCTGAGGTAGAAGTTGAACTACAAGCTATTGGGGAAGGGTCTACCAATAAGCGAGAAAACCTAGCAGAGGAAATAGGGGATCTCTTATTTTCGGTAGTCAACTTAGCACGACGATATGCATTAGATCCCGAGATGATACTCGAGTCCACTAATGTTAAGTTTGAAAAGCGATTTTCAGCAATGGACGATGCTCTGCAGAAAAAAGGAACCAATCTAGAATTGGCAACACTCGATGAAATGGAGCATGAATGGCAAGCCGCTAAAGATGCGGCGAAATAGCAATTGCTACTGAGCGTTTGCTGAAGCTACCGTGCTGAGACATGTAGCTAGTTGTGCTTAAGACACTACTCAGGTCTAAGTTTTCGCTCGAGCTGTTTGGGAGAAATACCGAAAAACTTTTTAACATCAGTGCAAAAATGACTGTAGTAGAGATAGCCAAGTTTTTCACTAATATCGTGTAAGTTGATACCTTCGCTAATCATGCGCTTGGCTAACAATGCTCGGTGGTTGCAAAAAAGATCTTTGGGCTTGAGGCCAACTGCAGACTCAACATGACGTTGTAATTGAATAACCGTAAAGCCAAGGATTTCGGCTACCTTCTTCACGTTGAAATTGTTCTGTTCTGCTAACTGAAGAAGATTGACACCTGACTTATCTAGAATTCTTGCGCCTTCGCGGTGGAATGGTGTTGGTGTTGCGGGTCTACTCATAATTTCTAAGTCTATTTGTTACGGAAAACTTCTTAAGATACAAGAAATATTAGCTGAAAAACGTAAAGCTTGCATTACTTTTTTTGCACTTAATTTAAATTTTCTTTAAAAACTAAAATTATTCCATTATGGAAAAAGAAACTACTATGTCATTGCTGTTGTCAAACGCCTCATTGAGGAGGCAGCGCACTAGGGGCTAAGATGCAAATAACTAAATCCACAGGAGTGAACGATTCAAGTCCCAGTAATAACAGTGTGAGCTGCGAGAATAGCCAGGGACATGTGCTCAGCGCTACTATGTTGAGAGTCCATCGATACAGCGTTTCGTTTGAGATTTGTAATCCGTTTTGCAGTTTGCAGCTATCAGAGGTGCTAAGAAACTTCTGCATTCGCATGAATGGTCACCTTGTCTATATGGGTGAGGCCGTCGTGTCGAGCATCGTAAACACAGGCGCCGTCTTGGTGTGTGAGGCCACACTAAGCAATGGCTGGAAAGAGGTTGATTTTCTTGCTGGAGCTAAGCGAGGCGCGCTAGCCAATCAGTTTGATGAATTTGTAAATGATTGGAAAAGAGCTCATCATGTTTCGGCTGATTTTAAGCTCAATGTAGCTGATATGCAGAATATGATGATTGGCCTAAGGCGGTGGCTTGAGCAAATCGAATTGGGTATTCAGTCGACAAATACGAATGACGAAGTGGCATTGGAACGATCTGTGGTCAGTGAAGTAGAGGGCAGGATGATGGATGAGCTGAATCCACAAATGGCTAATTTTGAAGCATCTACACGAACTGTGAGCGCTAGGGATCAACCTGCCCATAAACTTTACGTGAGACGTCAGATGCATCCTCTCATGTTGTGCTCACCATTTGCTCACAGGGCCTATATGAAGCCTCTTGGATATGCTGGAGATTATGAAACGGTCAACATGATGCTTCGAGATCCGTTCGAAGGGGATTCGCTTTTTGCCAAGGTTATTAATAGTGTGTTTTTGAGTTTTGAGCCGGTTAAGGCACATAGGAATCGCATTGATTACCTTCATGGAACGCTGAAAAGAGAAGCTTTGCGAGCAAGCCAAAGTGGTCGTCGCTTGAAGGTTCTCAATCTTGGTTGTGGTTCCGCTCATGAAATTCAGCGCTTTTTGAGTAATGACGCGATCAGTGACTGCTGTGATTTCACCCTGCTCGACTTTAACAAGGAAACAACCGATTACGCAAAAAGCATTTTATTTGGGCTTAAAAACAAGCATGGTAGAAAGGCTCAAATTAAGATTCTGCAACGCTCCGTGCATCAGTTACTCAAGCAGGTAAGCAAAGGTGGGGGCGAGCTAGAATGGGAATCATATGATTTGGTTTATTGTGCCGGCTTGTTTGACTACTTGTCACAGAAGGTTTGCAAAAAATTAGTTTCTGTTTTTGCTAAATTATTGCGACCGCAGGGTCTCTCCATTGTTACGAATGTGTCATCAACCAATCCGTGCATTGGTTGGATGGAATACGTTGTGGAATGGAATCTTGTTTATCGTAGTGATTGGGAAATGCTCGACTTGATTCCTCTGGATGGAACTGTTATGGAAACTCAGCTCAAGAGAGAAGCGACTGGTGTAAATTTATTTTTGGAGATTCGGAAAGTCTCCATGGATCGATTCAGTAGCTCGTGAGCGGAATTTAAGCGATAATCAATGAGCGAATCTCCACACACAATAAAGCAGCTTTTTAGGATATCAGAAGAGCGCGCAAGAATACCGAACTGTCAGCAAGCGGCTGTTTTTGGTGCTATTTTCATGATGGTCGGTGTGGGCCTTGATGTAGTTGTCTATTACGAGAGAGTTAGTGAGCTACTTGTGAATCGTATTGTGACAGCTACATTATTGATTGCTTTTGCAGTATTATCTGGATTTGTCAGGAGCAACTTACTGGCAAGATTGGTGGTTCACACGGTGGCGATGTTGCCCATTGCCTCGATATCCCACATGATTTTCACGACAGAGGGTGCAGCTTCTCCCTATTATGCAGGTTTAAATCTGGTCTTGGTTGGGGCTACCTTACTGCTGCGATGGACTACGTTCGATAGTGCCATTAATGCGTTGCTTTGTTTATTTATGTATACGTGGGCTGTTTTCAGTCATTCCGAGGATCTCTTCTGGAAAGAAGCTTTCATACCCAGCTATTTTATTTTCGTAACAGGTGCAATCACCACGACGGCGACGTATTTTTACAATCACAGCCGCTTTAGAGAGTTTTGCTTGGCCAAGGAGGTTGCGAATTCCAACAAGAAATTGATGCGTATCAATGGACAGCTTGAGGAAAATAATGAGGAGTTGGAGGCTGCAAACCGAAAGCTTAAGGAGCAAGGTAGCTTACTTGTCCAGAGTGAGAAGCTTTCGTCTCTGGGGCGTATGAGTGCTGGAATCGTACACGAAGTAAATAATCCGCTTAATTACAGCAAGATTGCTCTGCACACATTGAAGACATTTGAGTCATCGATCAGCGAGGAAGAGCGCGAAGATTATATGGAAGTGATTTCTGACGCTGAGGAGGGCCTTGTTCGCGTGATTGGAATCATCTCTGACTTAAGATCATTCACGCGGGGTGACACGGCAGCGATGGATCGCATCAATGTGGCCTCTTTTGTTGAAAGTGCTCGTAAATTAGCCAGTTCCACACTTGCAGAAATCGAATTAGAAATTGATATTGATTCCTCCGCTGAGATCGAGGGTAACGAGCGGCAACTATGTCAACTATTGATTAATTTTCTCCAAAATTCCGCCAGGGCTATTGAAGTTAAGGCAAATAAATTGGGGGTATTCGATGGTAAGGTCAGCTTGAGCAGTGCGTCCGATGAAAATACAGTAACCCTTATCTTGCGGGACAATGGCTGTGGTATTTCAGCAGAGGATATCGATCAAATGTTCGAGCCCTTTTTCACGAGAAATGATGTCGGCGAGGGAATGGGGCTAGGTTTAAGTATCTGCCACCGGATACTCGATCAGCATCAGGCTAAAATTGAGGTGGAATCGGTAGTGGATGAGTTCACCGAGTTCAAAATACATTTCAATAAAAGTATTTTAATGTAATTATTTTACAAATAAAAACAGAAGCTAAAGTGCTTGGTTTCTATGGTGAAATAACTTAATAAAATTACATATTAAAAAGTTTATGGATAATCCAACTCAAGATCAATTGGTGCTCTTCGTTGATGACGAAGAGAAGACACGCAAGTATTTCTGCCGTCTATTTGGTGACAAGTTTAACATCATTACTGCAAATGACGGGATGCAAGCGGTCGAGCTCTTTAAAGAAAATATTGACCAAATTGCAGTAGTCGTCACAGACCAGCGCATGCCAAACATGACAGGCTCTCAATTGCTTGAGAAAGTATGCGAGCTGAAGCCAGCATGTATTCGCATCCTATCTACAGCGTATGCCGACATTGATACTGCGATTGAGGCGGTCAACAAGGGCGGCCTCTACCAATACATCACGAAGCCATGGGAGGTGAATGATCTGGAGGCAGCTATCATGCGGGCTCTCGAGCTATACAATATACAGCAAGAGCGTGATGCCCTGCTACGCCAAAAACTTTCAAGTGTTGAAATGTTAGCTTCGTCTGATCGAGTTTTATCAATTGCGACAATGGCAGTCTTCAGTCATGAAGAGTTGAGTCATGTTGGCGAGGCTCTTAGGGCACTGGTTGAATTGGCTGAAATTGGAGCCAAAGATGATGTTAAGGAAGTAGGTCTCGATCCCAGCATTAACTGGAGAGAACTTTATCGCAGACATTTGTTATTTTTACGCAGTATCAAAGAGGGCCTTACCGCTGAGAGTTTAAAGGGTAATGTGCTTGACTACGGGCAGAGTGTTTCCGTGGGTGATGTGGTTGCTCCCATCACTGAGGAGTTGGGCTGTTTCCAATGGATTGGTGACGATAAGTCTGAGACCGGATGGCCTGGTTCCATCGAAGCGATTCAATCAGAAGTGAGGCCGTTTCTCAAAGCCATCACTGATGTTATGCGGGACGCAGGTGTCATCTTGATTTCTCAGACACAGGGAGGTATTGAATTTAGCCTATCATCACGTTTGCTGGCTAAGAATCTTGAGCCTTTGCGCACTGCAACAAAAGAGGCCCCATCAGATGCCAGTATCGCTATGTGTGCTGCATTTTTCCGAATGGCTCACTCGGGTGCAAACTTTGAGGTAGTGCCTGAGTCGAATCGTGAAATGGTGCGCCTTAGGGTGCTCTTTGATTTGACGAAGCGCGTCGATGTCACTGAAAGTGGATGGGATTCCCTAGTGGTGGCTCTCACGGGTAACGACATCTTTTGGGCTCGCTACGGAGCCTAATCTAGTCTCTTACGCTTATACTGCGGCGCTTCTGGTGTGTTTGACGAGCTGTCTTGGCGCGTTCAAACAGCATATTTCGTTGCCACGTCCTAGAAACCGCCGTGGCCATATGCTTGGCTGCCACGTCCTTGCTGAGCGCCAGTTGTATCGCCCGCTTTCCTTATTTCGGATGCGGTTAGAATATCTTGATCCATTTGACGCTGAAGTACAGGGTCAGGGGCGCAAGAGGATATCATCATAAGAGTTACTGTAATTGTTGATAAGGAAGCGGCAGTATTCAGTGGGCCTTTGGAACGGATCTTATTTTTCATAACGTTTCACATTATGATATTCTGTATGTGTTATTTCAAGCTGCTAATTTTTCATAGCCATATGTCATACGCTAATAGAGCTTCTCTATTTAGTATTGCTTAAATGAAATGCTCGTATCATATCCCAACTATGGCACTTGCTAAGACTAATCGCTTGAGAAGGTTGGGGGTATTGATTCCTGTTTTTTCACTGCGCCGAGATCGAGACTTTGGTATCGGTGACACTAAAGCACTTATGGAAATGGTGGAGTGGGCGGCTGCTCACAAAGTAGGTTTCCTGCAGCTTTTGCCCATCAATGAAACTGGTGCTGATCATAGCCCCTACAATGCGATAAGTTCGATTGCATTGGATCCGCTCTTAATATGCCTTGAGGATATTGGAGAAATCAGTGACTTGGATATTGAAAAAACATCAGCTAAGTTGACGGGTGGCACCAGTAAGGATGACCTTGTCGATTATGAGCAAGTAAGTGATGCCAAATGGAACTTACTCAAACAGGGCTTTGATAGGTTTTGGGCGGTTGAGGATGCGGATACACTCTTTGAGGCATTTTGTGTCGAGGAAGCAGAGTGGCTGGTGCCATACTGCAAGTTTCGTTGGCTAATGGAGATGGCTGAAACCGAGGAGTGGGAGCTGTGGCCCGATGATTATAACACTCCCGAGGCAGCAGAGTCATATCTGGCTGCGATGCCGGTTGAGGAAGTTGAGCGTAACCTAACGTTTTATGCATGGGTGCAGTGGCATGCATTCACGCAGTGGCGCAAATTGAGAGAATATGCACATCAGCTTGATGTCAAACTAATGGGGGATATCCCAATTGGAATCTCTTACAATAGTGCAGATGTATTTTTTGAGCCTATGTGGTTTGATCTCAATCTCTCAGGCGGTTCGCCACCTGAGACGGTCTTCAAAGATGATGCTTTTGCATGTCAGTGGGGGCAGAACTGGGGTATTCCAATTTACCGTTGGGATGTTCTGGAAAAAAATGACTTTTCATGGTGGCGCCGTCGAATTGAAAAGCTCACTGATATTTTTCATATCTTCAGGATCGATCACATTCTCGGTTTTTATCGCATTTATAGTTTTCCGTGGCGGCCCAGGCGTAACGAGGAATTCATTGGCTTGAGCGAAACGCAGGCTAAAGATATTACGGGTGGCCCACTTCCTGAATTTTTTCCACGCCCTGATGATACTTGTGAGAATAAAGCTGCTAATCTCGCAGATGGAGACAAATATTTGAGAATTATTCAAGATGCTGCTGGAGAAGGAGAAGTGGTTGGCGAAGACTTGGGCTGTGTGCCTGATTATGTCAGGCCTAACATGGAAGATTTAGGTATAGCGGGATTTAAAGTGTGCCATTGGGAGCTCAGCGGACATGGTGAAACGGTGTCCGGAGCTGATTACCCAGAGTGTGCATTTGCGACCTACGCCACCCATGATCACGATTCGATCCCCGCCATGTGGAGTGGCTTGAAGTCCATGTTGGGTGGGCTCGATCACGAGGGGGCACTAAGAGGTTTGGAGCTGCTGAGTGATTTTGCAGGTTTGCCTAAGGGTGCACGAGCTGACTCGTATGCTGATTATGGCCCAGTGGTAAAGTGGGCTTTATTTGATCGTCTGCTGAAGTCGAATGCCAATTACGCGTCATTAATGATTACAGATATTATAGACAGCACCGAACGGATCAATATACCTGGCACAGTAGGCGGGAAAAACTGGCGCTACCGCTTGCCGTGGAAGCTGATGGATATGCCTGATCCTCTGAGGCACGATTGCTCTCGCTTGAAGGAGCTAATCAAAATTTCTGGACGCGGCTAAATCTAAAGCATGCCTGAGAATAAGGCGGCTGAGATGCTGTTTTGATGCTTTAACTGGCGTCTCAGTGTTGTCAGCTGAGATGATCAATATTTCGTTTTCGTCGACATCAAAGCCGATGTCCTTGCGAGAGATATCGTTGGCGATAATGAGGTCGCAGTTCTTACGGTTTAATTTTGTGCGAGCATTCATTTCAAGGCTCTCTGTCTCAGCGGCAAAGCCAATTAAAATGCCCTCATAACCAAATTTTTCCCGTGCAGAGCCAAGTATATCTGGCGTTTGAATGAGTTCTAGGCTCATGGAATCAGTGGTCTTTTTTATTTTTTGCTCGAAGATTGATGCTGGTTTGTAATCAGCGACCGCAGCAGAGAAGATAGCAATATCAGCCTTTATGATGTAATGCTCAACAGCTTGATACATTTCTTGAGTGCTTTCGATAGGAATATAGTCGACCTTATCGGGTACATTTATGTGAGTTGGGCCAGATATTAGGATGACGCGGTGGCCCTGGTCAGCAGCCGCTTTTGCGATGGCATATCCCATCTTGCCAGAAGACTTGTTCGTTATGTATCTAACGGGGTCGATGGCTTCGCGCGTCGGGCCTGCGGTGATGAGGATGGTCATCAATCTTTATGTTATCTGGTGAGTATGGCTTCAGCCGCCGCGATCACCTCAGTTTCCTCGCTCAGCCTGCCAGGTCCTGAGTAGCCGCATGCTAGCATGCCATCTTGCTCAGGCCCTATGAAGTGGCAGCCATCCTGCTCCAGGCGTTTGACGTTGCGTTGAGTGGCTTTATGTAGCCACATTTTACCATTCATTGCAGGAGCGATAAGAACAGGAGCCTCAGTCGCGAGGTAAATACTTGAGAGTGGGTCGGGAGCCAGGCCGTTGGCGAAATTGCCTATGATGTTGGCGGACGCTGGGGCTACCAGTAATAGATCCGCTCGGTCTGCAAGATCGATGTGTCCGGGTTTCCACGCTTGCTTTTCATCCTGCAAGGTGACGAGCACTGAATTTTGTGAAATCACTTGTAGGGTGAGGGGGGTAATAAATTCGGTTGCTGATGGCGTCATCACACAAAAGATACGGTGACCTTTTTTAACCAATTGCGATGCAATACCTGCTGCTTTGTAAGCGGCGATTGATCCGGTAATGCCAAGTATGACGGTCTTCATTTTTTACGTGTGGTGGCTTATAGCTTGTTGAGTCGGGAGGTTTTAAGGCGCTCAGCTACAAGTAGTGACTTGAACTGTCGGTAATCCTGCTCTCGCGTATCTGATAGTAAACGATAGGTATACTTGGCGCAGTGGGTGATTTCACCGAGAGCATTTTCCATGCGTAATTCGATAACCTCTTGAGAATCCGAGCCTCTCCCAGTAAGGCGTGCGAGAAGTTCTTCTTTTGTATGAGGCATCACAAAAACATCTACCAGTGACTCCTTAATATTAGTGTCCTGACAGCTGCGAACTTGATCTGCGCCTTGCACATCGATATCCATTACGACATCAATTCCTTGGGTAAGGTGGTCGAGGACTTCTTTTTTGAGTGTGCCGTATAAATTCCCATGCACTTCGGCATATTCGAGAAACTCTCCATCGCTGACTTTTTGTTCGAATGTCTCTCTGGTCAGAAAATGATAGTCGTGACCGTCACGCTCACCATCTCGGGATGGACGAGTTGTACATGATGTCGAATAAATAGCCTCATCTTCATCGGCTAAGCGTCGACACAGCGTCGTCTTTCCAGAGCCCGAGGGGCCGGACACTAGTAGCAAAATACCTGTTCGCTCAGCTGTCATGATAGGATGGTGCTTATTCTATGTGTTATGAGTTACTTGTCTCGTTTCTTACCCTTCAACATGGCTTCAATGAATGGGTCGATGTCTCCATCCATCACTGAGGCTATGTTGCCTGTTTCTTCTCCTGTTCGCAAGTCTTTGACCATCTGATAGGGCTGGAAAACGTATGATCTAATTTGACTACCCCAGCCGATTTCCCCCTTAGCTGAGTATTCACGATCGGCCTCGGCTCGTTGTTTGTCTTCTTCTATCTGATAAAGTTTAGCCCGTAATAATGACCAGGCATTTTCACGATTTCGCAACTGAGAACGCTCTTGGGTTGAACGAATCATAATACCAGTTGGTTTGTGTTTGAGGATAACGGCAGTCTCAACCTTGTTTACGTTTTGACCACCAGCTCCACCCGATCTGGCGGTGCTAATTTCGACATCAGAGTCTGGAATTTCTATGTTAATGTCTTTTGAGATTTCGGGCGTGACGTCGATGGCTGAGAATGAGGTGTGACGTTTGCCTGCAGCGTCAAAGGGAGAAATGCGAACAAGTCGGTGGACTCCTCGTTCGTTTTTAAGATAACCGTATGCATACGGGCCATCGAGTTTGAGAGATGCTGTCCGGCAACCAGCGCCGTCTCCATCCTGGTAGTCTAGATTGGTGACTGTGAATCCTTTGTTTTCCGCCCATCGTGTATACATACGGAGTAACATTTCTGCCCAGTCACAGGCCTCAGTACCGCCCGCACCTGCTTGAATAGTGAGGTAGGCATTTGAGGCATCGGTGGGCTTATCCAGAAGCGTGATCAGTTCAAATTTGTCTAGCTGCGCAACAATCGCATTAAAATCGTCATGCGCTTCGCGGGCAAATTCAATATCGTCTGTTTCTTTGGCCAGTTCAATGACCTCATCGAGATTGTTGGCACGGTTTTCTAGCTCCAGAAAGGGAATGAGGCGGCCTTTTACAAGATTAGCTTCAGCAACAATGACTTGGGCTTTGTCTGGGTCATCCCAGAAATCCGTGTCGGACATCCTAGTGTCGTATTCAGCAAGTTTGTGTTTTAATTCTGGAACGTCAAAGATACCTCCTGAGTTCAGATAGCCGGCTTTTTAAAGCTCCGGTATCGAGCGCCAGGAGGTCAGCGATATTATGTTCACTCATGCTGGGCAAAGTCTTAGCGACATGCGCTGAACATTCAAACTCCAAATAGCAAAAAGGCAGGGCTGCTTTGCTAGAGGTAAATTAAATGTTTTGTATCAGGCTAAATAGCTGCACTATAAGGCTGTAGATGGAGAAATCAGAGGGGATTATCATTAGGCTGACAAAGCTCACTGAGACGAGTTTGATTGTGCATTGGTGTACTCGTCACCATGGCTTGATCAAAACGGTTGCCAAGGGTGCACGTCGATCAAAAGGCCCTTTTGCAGGCAAGTTGGATTTGTTTTATCAAGTAGAGTTGAATTGGGTGCGTAGTCGCAGAGGTGAACTTCATAATTTGAGCGAGATCGCAGTCATAAATTATCGAGAAAATATCAGAAAGCGCTATCGCGATACGCTTGTTGCTTCTTACTTTGTTGATCTGCTTTCACATGTGGTAGAGCCTGATCATCCCGTGCCAGAGCTATATGATCTGCTGCAAAGAGGCCTAGGGTACCTTGGCGAAAATGGAGCGGATCAACGCGGAGTGATTCACTTTGAACACGAGCTTGCTCGCTTGCTTGGAGTGGCTCATGAACGATCAAGTGCTGCGATGGCTTTAGAGCAGGCTTTTGGCAGCATGCCGAGGTCAAGATCCTCATGCATGGATCAGATAGGTTAGTAATCGATCAGGCGATTTATGTCTGGTCATGAGGTTTCGGCTGGTGTTTACTGCATCTATAAAGATCTTGCGTGCAAACGTAGTGATTCAATACATAACACAGCAAATACCAATATATGGAATCAGGGACAGCCAATTTATTGCACATGCTGCACGACCGTGTCAGGCAGCTATGCAAAGCTGGGCGATGGGATGAGGCGAAAAATACTGCCGGTGCTGCAGTCGACAAAGCTCGTAGTGAATATCAACAGGATGCTGAGAATCTTGATGAGTTATCATTTTCACTAGAGGTTCAGGGTGATTTTTATCGTCAATATGGAAACCTTGAAGAGGCAAGGAAGTCATATTTTGAGGCCCTAGACCTGCTCAAAGGTAAGGATACGCAAACCGAGGCGATGGCTCGGCTTAGTGCCAGTGTTGCCGTGGTCTACGAGACTGATGGTAACACGGATGAAGCTATTACATTTTACAAGCGTAGCATTGATTTGTTTGAGCGAATGGATCCACCGTCTGCAATCGATATCGCTAGTTTGTGCAATAATCTCGCCTACATTTACAAAAGCTGCGGTGATTTCGATGCAGCAGAAACATTATATCTTAAAGCCCTCGAGCTCTATAACGAGCAATTGGGTTCAGAGGACGAGGAAACCGCGGCGATATGCAACAACATAGGTGCACTCTATCTCGCGGCCGGCTGCTATGATCAAGCTAGGGAAATGTTTGTTATGGCTCTTGATGCACGTCAGAAAGTGTTTGGTGATAAACACCTAGAGACTGCTCAAGCTCACGCTAACTTGGCAGTCGCCCTAAGTCACACTGGAGAAGACGGATGGGCCAAGGAAAACTACCAAACATCTCTCAAGATTTACGAGGACAAAGTGAAGGATGCCCCCATGGATTACGCCACCGTTTCTGCCAACTTCGCGGAGTTTCTGCGTTCTCATGATGATGCCAAAACAGCAACCACGGTTGAAAAACGAGCTAGCAAGATGCTGAAAAAAGCCCATTAGCATAGCTAGAAATAACAGGGGCGATGATTGGTGTAGGGATTGTCATTAATCCGCCCATTATTGATCGTGTCTCGCCATCAGGGACTCAATCTCTTCTGCCTCGATAGGGATGTTGGCCATGAGGTCAAGATTGTCTGCCTCTCTTATGAGGATGTTGTTTTCTAGGCGTATGCCTATTTTCTCATCAGGTATATAGATTCCTGGCTCAATAGTGAGAACCATTCCGATAGCATAGGGCTCGTCGGGAGGGCAGACGTCATGTACGTCAAGCCCGAGGTGATGAGAGGTGCTATGCATAAAATATTTTTTTACCAGAGGTTTGCTGGCGTCTTGTTGTTTTGCCTCTTCTTTGTCAATTAGACCCAATGCGATGAGTTCGTTTTCTACAAAATTGATAGTTTGATTTTGGTAGTCGTTCGGAGTGATGCCGGGGCGAAGAATGTCGT
>JBNABE010000032.1:0-16342 GCA_049631945.1 Akkermansiaceae bacterium | reverse complement strand
TTGTTTATGTTCTCGAAGACTCAGAAACATGAGTTCTTAGATACCTTCTGTGATGCCGTCACTCAGCTTTCGAAGAAAAGAATCGGGGCCTTGTTCGCCTTTGAGCGAGCGATTTCGCTCAAGGAGCATCTGGAGACGGGTGTCGAGTTGGATGCTGTGTTGTCACCCGAGTTTGCTCTTACGGTTTTTCATCCCAAAACAGCGCTACATGATGGAGGGATGATCATTTCCAAAAACCGAGTTGCGGGTGGGGGGTGTGTTTTTCCAGTGAGCTCTCGTGAGCTGAAAGATAGAAGCACGGGCCTTCGTCACCGAGCCGCGATTGGCATCACGGAGGAGACCGACTGTGTGGCGGTAGTCGTGAGTGAGGAGACCGGCCAGATTTCAATTTGTATGGATGGCAGGCTAGAGCGCAACCTCAAGAAAGATGAGTTCCGCGCAAGGATGGAAGCTATTTTTTTACCCGAGGATACTAATAATGAAGAAGATGCTGAAAAAGAATTGGCCGGCGAAGCTGGCGACGCTCCTGGTCGCGATAGCGATTTGGTTTCTGATTAACTATATCCTGAAGCGCGAGAATCCAGGGGCACTTCGCCCAGGTGCAAGTGAGGTGGGCCGATAATTCATTGTAAGAAGACGTGATGAATGGAATCTTTGTGACTGGCACGGATACAGGTGCTGGCAAAACTTATGTGAGTGCGCTGGTGATCCGGGCGCTGCGTGCAGAGGGGGTTGATGCGGTGGGCTACAAGCCCATCTGTTGTGGCGGGCGTGAGGACGCTTACACCTTGTTGTCTGCTTCAGATGATCGCTTGGAACTTGATGAGGTGAACCCCTGTTACCTGCGCACGGCGGCTGCTCCCTATGTCGCCGCCATGTTTGAGAATGCTGAGCTTGAGCTTGAGCCGCTGATCCAAGGTTACCATCAACTTGCAGCCAAGCACGAGGTGGTCATTGTCGAGGGAGTGGGGGGCTGGAAGGTGCCCATTCTTAAAGACTACATGGTGGCTGATTTGGCCAAGGAGCTGGCACTGCCGACCATCCTTGTGGTGGGCAATAGGCTGGGTGCTCTCAATCAAACTTTACTGAGTGTCGACTCGATGCGGGCGGTCGGAGTCGAAGCTGCGGGACTGGTGTTCAACCATCTCGAAGATGAGCTCGATACAGCGGCGATCACCAACAAGGGCATTGCCGAGGATCTGACGGGAGTTCCCGTGTTAACGGATGTCATTCGGGGCCAGGAAAGTATTGAGGCTTGGCCGTTTGAGGAACTCATTGGGCAATAGAGTGCGCCCACAATGTTGATGTAAAATCCTTAACAAAAGTGACTTAAAGCTCATTTATTATACAATTAATAAAAGTTAATCTTTTTTTCTGAAAAAAAAACTGGTTTTTGAGTCATTAGACCATTAACACATAAGCGTGGAGAGTGTGTGATGCACCTCTCCATAATGATATAACCACATACTTCTACTACATAATTCAAACTCATCGTTTGATCTTCAACTCTAACTGAATCTCTCAATATGACCACTAAGCCATTGGCTATAGCTACATCGTTCCTCTTCTCTGCAGCTGTGTTGCCTGCAGCCACCAATATCACCCTCGTTCAGTGGGGCGAGGATGCCGGAGCTACGGACATCGTCACAAGCACCCAATCTGTCACCACTGACACTACTTTTGTTTCAGGAGATGTCGACAGTCCAACAGTAGGGGCCAGCTACTACCCCAACGCAAGTGGGCGTAATCCTGATTTTAACGTAGCTGGATCAGATGACACTTGGTCGATTAATGTAGAAAATGATGCTGCCGGTGACAGCATCACTTTTGCCGCAAGCACTAATAGTAATACCGATTCGATCGTTATTTGGGAGGACTTTTCTCCGATGACGGCCGTTCTCGACTACACGTTTAATCTCAATTCTTCGGTATCTAATGGGTTTCCTGAGCAAGCTAAATACCGATTAGTCATGCAAGACGGTGCTGGAGATTGGTATATTCAAGGCAACAGCACTTTTTGGGGTTTTGACACCAGCAACGTCAATGCATCTGACATTACATGGTATGATTATGAACCCTATTTTGATGGAGCTGATTCTATAAGCGACGAGCCGAAAAGCCCAACGATTGCTGGTGCGCAGGCATTTGGCTACCGGCAATTTAACTCATTCGGGGCTAATATGGAGCACAATGTATCTTTTTTCCAGGTCATGGCCGTTGTCCCTGAGCCCTCATCTACGGCTCTTCTTGGTCTCGGAGGTCTGGTGATGGCACTGCGCAGGAAGCGTGGGTAATACAATTTCCAGATCCGCCCGCAAGCACGTGCACATCTAATTTTTTGGTATCATTAGCCGCCTCCGTAATATGCAGTTATTCGTCTTAATCACTGTTTTTTTCGGGGTCGCGCTACTGTATCGAGCCGAAGCTGCCACTATTACACATGGCGGTGATAGTGTGGACATTGACTTCGTTGACATTGGCAATGCTGGCAATGTTGCCGATGAAACGACCGGTTTTGGAGCGGTAAGCTATGATTACCAGATGGGGACCTATGAGGTCACTGCCAACCAGTGGACAACGGTAACCTCTTATGATAGCAACATTGCCACCGGTGGGGTGTCTGATGCGTGGACTGGCTCGCAGCCCACAGCCAATGTAAGCTGGTATGAAGCAGCCAAATTCGCGAACTGGCTTACGAGTGGCGATGCTCTTGTTGGTGCCTATCTCTTTAGTGATGCCTCTACCTTCAGCGGGGTGAACAGGCAAACTGCGCTGGAAACTTACCAAACTGTTTACGTTTTGCCCACTGATGACGAGTGGTACAAAGCCGCGTATCTGAAATCTGATGGTAGTGGCTACACGCTCTATCCCACGGGAGATACCGCCCCTACGGCGGGAGTTGAGGCAAACTACAGCAGCGGCACCTCGCCATGGAGCATAGGGACAGGGGCTGCCGAGAATAATGCAACCTATGACATGGGTGGC
Organism: Akkermansiaceae bacterium; assembly: GCA_049631945.1. Classification (GTDB taxonomy): domain Bacteria; phylum Verrucomicrobiota; class Verrucomicrobiia; order Verrucomicrobiales; family Akkermansiaceae; genus Oceaniferula. Next base: position 13,357 of record JBNABE010000032.1, on the reverse strand, counting down.
AATGTATGGGAATGGAATGAAAGCGCTTTTGCGGGTGGAGAGCCCACGGGTAGTGAGTCGCGAGTGAATCGTGGTGCTCACTGGAGCCGCATCGGAACTAGCATGCAGTCGTCTGCCCGTGGCAGTGCCAGCCCAACCACCGAGGCGGACTACATTGGTTTTCGTGTCGCAGCTCTTGAGCTGCAAGTGGTTCCTGAACCATCAAGTGTCGGTTTGCTGGTCATCGGAGCGATGGGCTTTGTGTTGCGCAGGAGGCGTGGGTAGGTTGGTGCGGCTTTTCAGCTGTTTTGTTTTGGCTTGATCTTGAACTGAGCACTTCAACTAGTTTGAAGTGGCTGCCATCTGGATTGGACACGCATCGCGGATTGATATAGTAATGAGGCATGATTGACATGCTGGTAAGACTATACGAGCTGCCCGATGCTGGTGAGATATACGCGGGCGTGGATGAACAGGGGATTACCTTGCGTCGTGCCCGGGCTTACGAGCGGCATATTGTGGCGGCATGGGTGGCTAAGCATTTCTCCCCGAAGTGGGAGAGCGAGGTCAAGGTGGCTATGTCACGCCAGCCGGTGACCTGCTACATTGCCACACGGGACAAGGAGATTCTCGGTTTCGCCTGTTATGAAACGACAGCACGCGGGTTTTTCGGGCCTACTGGAGTGGGTGAGGGTGCGCGCGGCACGGGTATTGGCAAGGCTCTGCTTTTTAAGTCTCTGGAGGGGCTCAAGGAGATGGGGCATGTTTACGGTATTATTGGTGGCGTCGGGCCGAAGGAATATTATCAGAAGGCCTGTGGAGCGGTGGAGATTGAGGGCAGTGACCCAGGAGTTTATCGTGACATTTTGCCGGATTAGGTTGGTGTTTTTGATTATCTAGAAGAATTTCATCCTGTGCAGGACCCTAAGTATGTCAAAGCGGCGTTTAGCCGAATCGCGGATCGTTATGTGCTGACCAATCATGTGCTCAGCCTGGGCACTGACATCCTGTGGCGCAAGAAGGTCGGCAGGATTGTCGCGGGCTGGCAGCCAGAGAGCATTCTGGATGTGGCAACGGGCACGGGGGATTTGGCTCTGGAGCTTCAGCTGGCGTGCCCTGACGCACGTGTGACCGGTTCTGATTTCTGTGAAGAGATGCTGGCTTATGCTGCTGAGGGTGGAGTATGTGAGACCATAGTGGCAGATGCCTTGGCGATGCCTTTTGAGGATGATTCTTATGACGTGCTGACGGTGGCCTTTGGTTTGCGTAACATGGCGGACTGGCCGGCTGCCCTCAAGGAGATGCGCCGAGTGCTCAAGCCCGGGGGGCACCTGCTGATTCTTGATTTTTCTCTGCCGACCGGGATTCTGCGTGGGCCGTATCGTTTTTATCTTAATAAGGTGCTGCCCAAAATTGCCGGGCTGATCACCGGCGAGGGCGATGCTTACGAATATCTTGCTGGTACTATTGAGCAGTTTCCCAGTGGTATAGACATGTGCGCGTTGATCGAAGCTGCCGGTTTCACGAGTGCAGAGGCACAGCCTTTGACCTTCGGGGTGGCGAGTGTGTATACTGCCACAGCATGATGATATATTGCGTTGCGCAGCTGGTGTTTGTTGCTTAGTTTCTCCACATGTCGATTCAGCAGTTTGCCAATCAGTTTGTCTGTGACCTTGTGGCCTATGAGCCTGGGAAGCCTATCGAGGAAACCGCCCGTGAGCTGGGTCTTGATCCTGAGACTATTGTCAAGCTGGCGTCCAACGAGAACCCTCTAGGGCCAGCGCCAGCGGCGATCGAGGCGATGAAGAGTGAGGCAGCAGGGGTGCACATCTATCCTGATGGCGGCGGCTATAAGCTGAGGCAAGCATTGGCGGACCATCATGGCTTGGGCTTGGAGAATGTGGTGCTGGGAAATGGCTCTAACGAGATCATCGAGCTGCTGTGCCATTGTTTCCTCAACCCGGGGGCGGAGCTGATCGCTGCGGAGCACGCCTTTGTGGTCTACAAGCTGATGGCGACTTTGTTTGGGGCGAAGTATGTGGAGGTAGCGGATCCTGATTTTATTCACGATCTTGATGGTATGGCGGATGCCATTACCGAGGACACACGTTTGGTCTTCATCGCCAACCCGAATAATCCTACGGGCACGATGGTGAACGAGGAGGCTTTGGATCGGTTCATGGATCGCTTGCCAGATCATGTAGTGGCGGTTCTTGATGAGGCGTATTACGAGTTTCTAGATGATGCTCCCGATACGGTGAAGTATGTCCGAGAAGGGCGTAATGTCTGTGTGCTGCGCACGTTCTCAAAAGCCTATGGTTTGGCTGGCTTGAGGATTGGTTACGGCTTGGCCTCACCGCAGGTGGCGGCTATTTTACAAAAGGCGCGGCAGCCGTTTAATGCTAACTCGATGGCTCAGGCTGCGGCGCTCGCCGCGATGAACGACAGTGAGCACGTGGCTAAGACGATGGAGACGAACCGCACGGGTTTGGCATTTTATGAGCAGGCCTTTGCGGCGCGTGATCTGGAGTATGTGCCGAGTGCGGCGAACTTTGTACTAGTGAAGGTCGGCGACGGTGATGATTTGTTTGCTAAGATGCTGCGCAAGGGCGTGATTGTGCGTGCCATGAGTGGCTACAAGCTGCCGGAGTGGGTGCGTATTTCGATCGGAACGATGCCTGAGAATGAGCGTTGTATTGAGGTGCTCGATGAGGTGCTTGGCTGTGATGCTTGAGCAGTTCGGGCTTGTAGCTGTGCTATCCTAGCTATGCATCATTGACAGTAAGGGTGAGATAATTAAGCTGAAACCGCTATCTTTATAGCTCGTTCATGAGTGAGACAATCCAGCCATCTGAGGCATCATTCCCCTGCAAATATTGCCAGAAGAGCATCCAAATTCCTGCTGGCCTGCCGGCTACGACAGCACCATGCCCTTATTGTGGTAAGGAGGTGACATCTCCTGATTTTAGTCAGCCAGAAAAGTCTGATGTTGCGCCTGCGGCGACTGCCAAGAACGATGATGTTGAGACACCGCTACCGGTGCAGCGGCTGGCCAACAAAAAACCAGTTGTTTTGGCTGGTGATGGCGCTGCAATCAAGAAGACCAATGATCTGGCTAATACGAATGTCAATCTGGACGAGAGCTCTGTAAAAAATGGTAACGAGGCTAGATTTGTATGGGTCGTTTTAGTGGTTTTGCTCTCGGTGATTATTGGTCTAGCCGCTTGGCTTGTTTATCAGGGTGACGGGCCTACGGGCGAGGCTGGAGTTGCGGGCGCAGTTGAGGCTGAGACTAAGGGGGCGGCTTCCGCAGAGAATCGTCGACAACTATGGCTCACACGTGGATGGAAAAAAGAGGCGAGTGAGACACTGCTAGGATTTATGTCGGCTCGTTCAGTAGAGGAGCGCATGAGGTATGTGATTCAAAACGAGGGGGTGGTGGAGGATCTGCGAGATTTTTATCAGTCGGGTAGTAATGATCAAGACACCCCAGTGGAATTCTTTGTGCACCGATCAGGTGCCAAGCAGGATCATGAACGTGGTATTTTCAGAATGCAGTATCGTCAGCCTGGGCAAGTTGAGCTTAGTGATTATTTTGCTCCCATCGGTACACTGGACAAAGTTATGCAGATTGAGGATGCGACCCTTATTGATATGGCATATGCCATTGATAAAAGTAATGTGTCGTCACCGATCTCTATTGTTGCCTTTTTCAAAGGCACGGAAGAAGGGCTTAAGCTTGATGCATCTATTTTTATACAGGGGAAGTATCGTACTTTTCGCTCATTTGTTGATTATCCCAAGCAGGGGCATAAAAAAATATTTCGTGTGGCGATCGCTGAGTCGATTGATCACGAACTAAGAGATAATCAGCAATTTCGAAGCTATCGTATCGAGGATTTTGCATACCCAGATGAGCATGTGACTGTCTCAGTGAGGGTTGATTCTGAAGTTGGCAAGGCATTGGCTGATATTAATTGGAGGGGTATGAATCGTGATTATGAATCAAGAAATGCTACCATCGAGCTTGGTTGGAGTAAGGATCAGCCCTCACGCCTACAAATCGAGCGTCTCATATGTTGGGAGTTTATTGGGGTGGGTGGAACAATCGGGGACAACTCAAATCAGGCGGACCAGCCTACCGAGGCGACCCAACCAAGTGTCGAATGATGACTACAGGTACGACGGTTGCAGCTATTGCATCCCCCCCCGGAATGGGAGCGGTGGGGATGATCAGAGTCAGTGGTCCAAATGCTTTTCTGCATGTCAGTGCTTGTCTTTACCGAAGTCAGGACGCGTCTCAATTTGCGGAGCGCTACGCCAAGCTAACTAGGATAGTTGATGACAAGGGTGAGACAATTGATGAGGTGTTGGTAACTTGTTTCCATGGGCCGAGGAGTTACACGGGCGAGGATACGGTGGAGATCGCGTGCCACGGTGGTGTGCTGGTGGTGAGGTCGATCTTGCAGAGATTGTATGACCTTGGTGTAGAGCCTGCCGGCGCTGGTGAATTCAGTCAGCGGGCATTTTTGAATGGCAAGATGGATTTGACCCAGGCGGAGGCAGTAATGGATCTTATCTCCGCGCAAACCGATCTCGCAATGCGTGCTGCACATGAGCAACTGCAAGGTAGATTGGGCGATGATTCAGAGGCGATTCGTGAACAAATTCTTGGTCTTGCTGCTCATGTTGAGGCTTACATCGATTTCCCAGAGGAGGATATTGATACCGATACGGGTGCTGCTTTGCTGGGCCGTTTAGCTGATATAGATGAGGGGATTACTAAGTTATTACAAACTGCTGAGCAGGGGCGTATACTACGTGAAGGGGTGAGGACGGTGATCTTTGGCTCACCCAATGCAGGCAAGTCGAGTTTGCTTAATAAACTGCTTGGCTATGAGCGTGCGATCGTCAGTGATGTTGAAGGTACGACTCGTGATACGGTGGAGGAGGTGGTCAACTTGCAGGGCATTCCGGTGCGCCTTATCGACACTGCAGGGATGCGTGATTCGGAAGATGCCGTCGAGGCCCAGGGGGTTGAGAGAACCCGCGCTCAGTTAAAGACGGCAGATCTCATTCTTGAGGTTGTGGATGGCACCGAGCCCATGAGCCGTCACTTGGATGCTGATGCGCTGGAGGGAAAGCATCACATTTTAGTGATTAATAAATCAGATATTTCAGAGCATGCTGACTGGGCAGGTAAAAAAGGGGTGCGTATATCATGCTTGAGCGGTGAGGGCCTTGATCAGCTAGGTAATGTTATTACCGAAGAGCTCTCAATGGGAGTGGGCGAATGGGGCGGGCATGCTGTGGCAATAAATGCGCGCCACCAAGCTTGTTTAAAGCGTGCGCAAGCGGCCATAGAATCGTCTCGTGTAACCTTGCAGGAGGGTATGGGGGCTGAGTTTGTCTCTATCGAGCTTCGTGATGCGATGGAGGCGATTGGGGAGATCGCTGGCAGGATTGATACAGAGGAACTGCTTGGTGAGATATTCAGTAGCTTTTGTATCGGCAAGTAGCTGTGGAGGGAGCTCATCGGCTGGGTGCGGATCAGCCTAATTACTTTTCCTGGTTTTTATCAAAGAAAATTTTGATGTCTGCTTCTTTGGTGCCAAGTAGCTCTTGAGCACGAATCAGCGCGTCTCTGGTCGAGATGTTGGGGTTTTCTCTGAAATACATGAAAAGGTTCGTCTCGCCTTGGCTACGGTCACATCCATCTTGGAGTGTTTCTAATACGCCGGATTTTTTGAGTACTTCGTAGACTTCACGAGTCGCGCCTGAGACGAGCACATGGACGCCTTTTCGGCGCGTGTCTTTGATGAGGTCGTCGAGTGCTAATACGCTGGTGGCATCGAGATGACGTGCGTTCTTGAGCCGCAGGATAATGACTTTGAGGTTTTCGTTGGCAATCGTGCGCTGAACTTGTGTGCGGAATAGATCTGCTGCGCCGAAGAAGAGGTCGCCTTCGACGTGAACAATCGATATGGAGGGAATCTGACGTTTCCCTTTTTTACTCATTTCGCGCAGATCGCCGTCATCACTCATTTCGTATTCAATGAGGTGAGGCTTGGAGGCCTTGCGAAGGAAGAGTGTGATTGAGAGGCCAACACCAATGAAAATAGCGTAATCGAGGCGCGTTAGCAAGGTGGCGGCGAAGGTGGTGACGATGACGAGCGCGTCATCTGGGGTGGAGCGCAAACAGATACGGATGTTGTTCCAATTGAAGAGTGAGATGGCAATGCCAATGACGAGTGCTGCCAGAGATGTTTTGGGAATATTCTCAACGATCGGGAGCTTCACTAAGGCATAGAAGCCCAGAAGGCAGAGTAAGCCACAGAAGATGGATGAAAAGCGTGATTTTGAATCTGACTCGTAGTTGAGTGCGGATCTTGTTAGAGAGCCAGAAGCGGGCATCGCTGCGACGAGCGATGTTGCAATGTTTGCCATGCCGACTGATAACATGTCTTGGTTGACATCGGTCTGGCTGCCGGAGCGGCTTGCCAAGGATTTTGACATGACCGTGTTCTCAAGCGATGCAAGGAATGCAATGGCAAAAGCGACGCCCATCAAAGCTGAGATGTCGTCCCAATTGAAGTCTGGTAGCGCGGGCGAGAGTGCGTCCAGCTCGAAGGCGTTGAATGTTTGTAGGGATTCAAATCCTGGTACCCATGTTCGTAGTATCCAGCCAGCGATCGCGGAGAGGGTCAAGCTAATGGCGAAGTTGGGGAGGGTGGGTATTTTTTTCTGAAGTAGAATATAGAGTAGCAGGGTGCCTGCACCGAGGATGATGGGCTGGAGTTGATAGCTGTGCGATAGTCCCGCCATTTTTTCAGCGATGCTGAAGAAGGTATTGGCTGCGAAGCCTTCGTTCATGGCCTCTGCAATTCCCAGTACGTGCTTGAGTTGATTGGTGAGTATCAGAAGTGCAGCTCCGGTGATGTAGCCAACTAACACGCTACGGCTGACATATTGTAATAGGTCGGCGACTTTAAAGAGAGCCCCGAGAACGGACATGATGCCGACCATGATCACGAGCAAAGGCATGTATGCTTCTGGTGACTTTTCTAAAGTGCTCGCGGATACCGCAAAGAAGCTAAACACCATGAAAGAGGTGGCATTGGTGGGGCCGAGTATGGTGTGTCTGGAGCTAGAGAATAGCGGTGCCACAATGGCAGCTAAGCCAGAACAGACGATGCCATAGTAGATGGGTAGGTCGGCAATTGCTGCGTAAGCCATGCCCTGGGGAAGGGCGAGCAGAGCAACGTTGAGAGCGGCTTTAATATCGTGGCTGAATTTATTGCCGTTATATGCCGGTAGGGTTTTGCGTATCGGAAACCAGTCCAGACCATTACCGCAAGCGATTCTGAGAATTTCTCGTTTGACCTTGCGAAGAATCGCTTTCAGTTGGCGAATCATGAATCGTTATTTTCTACGGGCTTTAAAGAAGAGCATGATGCCAAGAGCGAGACAGGTAACATTGGGAAGCCAATACATGAGCATGGCAGTGTTACCTGGTTTCTTCTCAAACGAGTCAGCAATCATAAAAAAAAGAAAGTAGCACAGACCAACGAGGATGCTTATGGCAAGTCCCGTAGAGGTTTCTTTGCGGCGTGCTTGAATACCGAGAGGCACGGCAACCATTGATAATGCTAGGCATGCCATCGAGAATGCGTAACGACGATGGATCTCATTATGGAAGCTGTGACGCTTTTCCTCCTGCATCTCTGGATTTTGAACTAAAGTTTCACGTATTTGTTGGTTCGTCATCATGCTCGCTTTTTGCTTTTTCTTACGGTCAGCCGCGAAATCAAAAAGGAGTGGCTCTTGCTCGCCGATGAATGCCAATTCACGTTTGCCATCAGGGCTGCGAACTTCCATGTATGCATCGGTTAGGTGTAGGCGGATTTGTTTCGATTCTTCGATGATTTTGAGCTTCGCCTCGCGGGCATAGACACTGGCTTGCGGAAATCCTGTCTCGTCATCTGGATTGAGGGCGTATAGGTGCATTCCCTGTAAAACGTCGTCCTGACGGCCTTCAACAAATATTTTCTGATCTTGAAATCGAGTTTGAACTACGCCCGGATCTAGCATGGCATTGGGGTTTGCTTTGACAGCTTCGTAGAGAACAAATTTCATCTCGTCTTTTGCCTTGGGTGCCATGCTTACATTAAGCCATAAGCAGAAGCAGCATAGTGCCGCCGCGATGCTGTAGACGGGCATGGCGACACGAAGCAGGCTTAATCCTGCCATGCGCATGCTGACCAACTCATTTTCAGCCGATAAACGGCCAAAAACGAGGAGCACGGCAACGAGAAAGCCCCATGGTATCGTATAGATAAGCGAGAAGGGTAAAACGCTGAAGATGAAGCGGGCAACTAGGGCTGGTGAGGCATGTTCTTCGACAAGCAGTGGACGTAGCTCTTTGAATAGGTTGCCCATCACCAAGAGAACGCTCAATACAACAACACCAAAGATCGTAGCAGCAGCAATTTGCTTGCCGATGTAACGATCCATGAGGCGTATCATGAGCAATATCTTGTTCAGAAAAATGAATGCTGTCGAGAATCGACTGCCAAGGAGTGTAGATTTTGCTTAGTTTAAATCAGCCACCTTGGAGAGACTTCGGCTTGCCCAGAATTTCTGATAGAATGATCGCCTGGCGAGTAGACTCTGGGTTAGACAATAAGGTGCGGACATATCTCTGTGCGCTTGGTTTGTGTTGGCTGCCTGAGCGTTTCTCAAATCGTGAAGCGGCCGCTCGTTGCTCAGCTGAAACTACCGTCCTCTTGGGGGTATGGTCGGGCGTCGGTTTAGCAGGGGCAACAGGTTGCTCGGCGTAGGCAGGTCTCTTCTGGACTGGTGCCTGCCGCTGTTGTTGAGTTTGGCTTTGTCGGTAGCTGCTGCCTTGCGTGGGTTGCGGTCTTTGGGGAGGCTGTTTAGGTGAAGGCGGCAGCGGAGGGGGTGTTTCTACGGGTGCTGGCTTTTTTTGCAGCTTGGTCTGGCGCTGACGAATTTCATCACGGTATTGTTCATACAGTGTTTCGACAGTATCATTTGATTCTTCGCCTGCGTCTGGTTGACTGCTACCCTGGATTTTTTCCATGAGCCATTTGATCGCGCTGATTGCCACAAAGACAATCAGGAGTATTACGCGGCCGTCAATTTCTGGCATGGCAGGGGGAGGCTAGGTGGAGAATTTAGTAGGTCCTTGGGCTTGGTTCATATCAGCCCAAGGGTAATGATCTTGATCGATTATTCGTTGGTTTCATGATCGCCGCCTGCGATAGAATCGCGCATTTTGGTATCGGCAGTCACGTTCTGGTATTTGACAAAGTCCATGATGCCAAGGTTGCCGCTTCGGAAAGCCTCTGCCATTGCGAGGGGTATTTCAGATTCAGCTTCAACCACTTTAGCGCGCATCTCTTGAGTGCGGGCACTCATCTCCTGTTCGACGGCAACAGCAGCAGCACGTCTCATTTCGGCTTTAGCTTGAGCGACTTGTTTGTCGGCTTCAGCCTGTTCGGCTTGGAGACGAGCTCCTATGTTGTCTGCGACGTCTACATCGGCAATATCGATGGAGAGGATCTCAAACGCAGTGGAGGCATCCACGCCTTTCTGGAGAACGAGCCGTGAGATGCTATCTGGATTTTCTAATACATCCTTGTAGGATGAGGCAGAACCTACCGAGGTAACGATACCCTCGCCAACACGGGCGATGATTGTTTCCTCTGTGGCACCACCAACAAAACGCTCTAGATTGGTGCGAACGGTTACTCGCGCGCGGGCATTCACGGCAATGCCATCTTTGGCCACAGCTGTGATTTTCGAGACGCCTGTGGAAGGGTTGGGGCAATCGATGACTTTCGGGTTGATGGATGTTCTGACGGCTTCGAGCACTGTCTTACCCGTATCCTTGGTTGCTAAGTCAATCGCGCATGCTCGGTCGTATGATAAGGAAATACCGGCTTTGTCTGCCGCGATCATGGCAAGAACGACGTGAGTGATGTCTCCACCGGAAAGGTAATGAGCTTCCAGTAAGTCAGTGGTGAAGGGTAGACCTGCCTTAACGGCGGTAATGCGGCTGTTGACGATGAGTGCCGGGGGTACCTTACGAAAGCGCATGAAGACAAGGTTGAGTAAGCTGACAGGTGCTCCTGCCGTGCGTGCTTGCAACCATATCCCAAAAAACTTGATCAGAATAGTGAAGAAGATCAGGCAGACAATAACGGCTGCCGCCAGCAGGATAACGGTAAAAGCGGATGAGGTGCTTTGGGCTAATAGAGGTGGGAGAGAAGGAGTGGGCATGATTTGGTATGTGTTCAAGTTGTCGTTGCTGTATAAAGTGTTCCAGACACGGGATGGATGCAAGGCACAAGAGAGAAAATTACCTCATAATGACGTCTTGCTTTCCCTGTCGGATGCGTTATTCACCTTTCTGTCATGAAACATTTTATTTTCAGTATACTTGTCACTGCCGGTGTATTCTCTTTTGTTTCCTGTGAGCGTCACAGCTGGGAGGACAGCTCGGAGGGTGCCAAAGATGGAACCAAAAACCTTTTTCCCAAGTCAGAAAAAAAATCGGATCACTCTGATCATTCCTCACATGAGGGACACGATCACTGATCGAGTGTCCTTGATGAGCCTCATGACTGCTGGTGGTGATGCACCCCCAATTGAAAAAAGGAGCTCAAACTTACCATGTTATGAAGAGCTGTGAGTGAGCGCCGCAATCCTCTATGGTTGCTACCCAATTTGTTGAGTCTAGATGCTCCACTTGTAGGGGTAGTCTGGATGTGGATGTTGGTGCGTGCCCTGCGGGTGGATTACATGCAAGCAGCTGCTTGGTTCGTGCTTCCCGCTGCCATATGGTGCGTCTATGTACTGGACCGGTTAATTGATAGCTGGCTTCGTCCTGAGCGGCGCCAGGCATCGCCACGTCACATCTTTCATTGGCGTTGGCGTTGGCCATTGCTGATAGCCGTGGTTGTTGTCGCAGTGATCTGTGCTCACCAAGCTTTGTTTGTGTTGTCCCGCTCGACGCTATCTGCTGGAATAGTGGCGGCTGTTTTGTGTGTCTTTTATTTTTTGTTAGCCTCAGTGCAGGGCAAACAAATACCGTATTTCAAAAATCTTTTAGCAGGGATGATTTTTGCAATGGGTGTTGGTATCCCAGTTTACGCTGCGAATGCATCTTTGTTGGTCACGGATATGAATGACATTGTTTACGCATTCAATCACACGGGCTTGCTGGATGCAGGATGGAATTTTTTGAAGATGGTGATAAGCACTCTGATTGTAATCTTTTACGAGAGCCGTGAAATATGGGTCTTTGGACTTTTATGCATGCTCAATATAACCGCAATTGATTTATGGGAGCGGGCAAGTGTGACGGATGATGATGAAGTCGCCAGCTCACATGAGCAGAATTTGACACTGGGTCTTATCGTCCTAGCAGGTGGCTCGCTCATATTTGCGGTTATGTTTGCGGATCAATATACGAAGCCGTATTTTTACGCTGTGATGGTTGCTGCTGCCGTGCTTCAGGCAATCAATCACTACCGTGAGCATTTTTCGATCAATTCGCTCAGAGTCCTTGCAGATCTGGCGCTTTTGATTCCTATACCTATTTTCTTGGCAGCATAATCCGCAATTTTCTTGGGTAGGTGTATCGCCTCTGATAATGAGTTTGTGTATGGAGAGAGAAGGACAAATGGAGTTTTGCTTTCCTTGTCCCGAGGACTTATTGGCGAGAGATAATACCAGATCTGTAGCCATTGCGCGCTCTCAAAGTGGAGTTGACGACGATCTCACCCGCCAGTGTAGTGAATTAATCAAGGCATGGGGATACGATAGGCTTGCTGACAATATTGTGGTTGCATGGAATACTCGTATGCGGAGCACGGCTGGGCGAGCGTTTTGGCCAGAAGGGAGAATTGAGCTCAACCCAAAGCTGGTCGATTTTTCAGCAGAGGAGGTTCGTAATACTATGTTGCATGAGCTGGCTCATTTATTAGCTTATGCAAGAGCTGGGCGTAAGAAAATCATGGCGCATGGAGCAGAGTGGGCCCAGGCATGTTGTGATTTGGGTATTCCTGATGAGCGGGCTACCCATCATTTGCCACTTCCATCGAGGCAGATGGTACGTAAATGGCGATATACATGCCCTGTTTGTGGTGATGTGATTGATCGAGTCAGAAAAATGAAGCGTGCTGCCGGTTGTTATCCATGCTGCAAGCAGCACAATGGCGGATATTACCATAAGCAATTTCGATTAGTCGAAAGTCGTATTCAGTAAAGCGCTCGCATTCTTATCAATGTGAATAACATGATGATAAATTACCAGTGGCGACTTTGGAGAGGATTTTTTCTGTAACTCACTGGTAAACAGTTGTTCAACATCATTTTCTAGCAGTATGCTGTAGTGGCGTTTTTGAATGACTCCCTAACATGATTGTTTGACGCTTCGAGACTGCTGCAATGACTGTTTCAATAGGGCTGGAGTTATGTTTCTTCACAGATGGGCTGTGGATATCCCCAGGTTATTCACAATGAATCAGTGGTATTATCGCTATTTTACACGAGTTGAGTGAGACGAAATGACGCACTTAGGGGGCCCGTGACTATAATGTGTGAATAACAATCAATAACTCGGCGGCTGAGGGTAGAATGGTTTGTGGCATTTTCTATATCCCTCACAATGGTTTTTTATATCTCATGAGCCCGGCGATTCGAATTCAAACGCTTGATTACAGAGGCAGCACCTCAATATTATGCCAAATTAGAGCAGAATATCGGTTTGTTGCACATATGCGTAAGCTTAAAATAGTCGATTGAATGGTGCCTACAGTAGATCTTGTTAAGATAAATTAACTATTATGATATCTTGAAAGATTGGAAATAATGAAAAAATATGCACATTAAATATTGACCTGTAGTGCACTAAAGTGTACTTAATGGGTCCGCAAGGGCAATTGCGTGTATTTATGAGCACTACAAATCACAGCATGGGGGGATACTTCCCATACAAGATGGACACGAAATGTCGTGTGTCCATCCCTAGTGATTGGCGCCCAGAGGTTGTTAACTCTGTACTTCGGCTCATGGTCTCCTCAAACGAGGGTTTCCCAACCTTGCGCATCCTTACAGAGGCTGAGTTTGAGAAAATGCAGCAAGAAGTAAACGACAGCGAGCGCTCACCAGCCCAGAAACGTAGCATCATCGGGATCATTTTTGAGCGTTGCACCAAGGCGCATGTTAATGAGCAGGGCAAGCTGAGCATTCCTAAGGCATTACTCGACCACCCAGGCTTAGTTCCCGGTGAGGGTTTGGTTTTGGTTGGCCGAGGTGATTTTATCGAAATTTTAAATGAAGACAACCA
>JBNABE010000031.1:0-16989 GCA_049631945.1 Akkermansiaceae bacterium | reverse complement strand
CGGTGATACGCTGCCCGTCGCGTACTTCGGGCGGAAGATCCTTCCCGTATTCCTCGCTTAGGCGGGGCTTGTAGTCCCACATATCGATATGGCTGGGCCCACCACTCATGAACAAATAGATCACCCGCTTAGCAGCAGGCTTGAAATGCGGCAAATTTGGCAGGCCGAGACCCTGGTGCTGGGCTACTTTACTAGATGCACCAAAAAGATTGTTAGATCCCAGCATCGAACCCAAGGCAATGCTACCTAGGCTACCGTAGGAGCGATGCAGGAAAGTGCGTCGACTGATCTCGCGGTTGAAGTTCTTGAAGTTCTCTGTGTTCATCGGGATAGTGATTAGTGATTGTAGGAGTGCTGGGGAATTACTCACGGGTGATGGTTTCATCCATATTGAGAATCAAGGAGGCTACGGCGGTTAAGGCTGCGGTTTTGTTTTTCTGCTCGTCACTCATCTTGCCGAGAGGGGCGCGGCTATAGCGCAGATAACCGTCCCGCTTGTCCGGTGACTGGCCAAAGTAGCCGACCTGCTCATCATAGGCTTCGGTGAGCAGCTCGATTTCAGCGCTGGAAGGCTGACGCGCAGTGGCTAGGCGGAAGCCCTGTTTGATCTGCGCCACTGGCTGCTCATCTACCTTAAGCATGCGCTGGGCAAGACCGTGAGCGGCCTCACTATATTGAGGAGCGTTGAGCAGAGCGAGGGATTGGAGCGGGGTATTAGTAAGTGCTCGGCGAGCGGAGCAAGTCTCGCGGTTGACCGCGTCAAAGGTGGTCATCATTGGTGGAGGAAGAGTACGTTTCCAAAAGTGATACATGCTGCGTCGATACCCGTCTTGGTTAGTATCGGGATAGAACTGGGATGCCGTCCAGCGACCGTGAGCGTAAAAGCTGATCTCTTTCCACAGACCATGTGGTTGCACCGGATAGGAACTTGGACCTCCAACCCGCGGGTTGAGCAGGCCGGCAATGGCGAGCGCGTTGTCACGGACATGCTCGGCGGAGAGCCTGAATCTTGGAGCACGGGCTAGCAGGCGGTTGTAGGGGTCTTGCTCCTGGAGATCAGCAGTAGTGCGTGATGACTGGCGGTAGGTCTGGGAGCTAAGCATAAGCTTGACAAGCTTGCGTAGGTCCCAGCCACTGGCGACAAATTCGGCAGCCAGCCAGTCAATTAACTCGGGGTGCGATGGCCACTCCCCCTGAGAGCCGAAGTCCTCTGCTGTTTTGACAATTCCAGTGCCAAAAATCATCTGCCAGTAGCGGTTGACAATGACTCGGGCGGTAAGTGGATTGGATGACTCAACCAACCAGTCAGCCAAAGCGAGACGATTCGGTTTGACGCCCTGCGGCAACGCACCCAAGGCAGAGGGAACCCCGCCCGTGACTTCCTCCAGCGGCTTGTTGTACTCGCCTCGGTCGAGAATGTGGGTCTTACGGTCCGGATTGGCCTCGTCCATGATCATGACACTGGTTTTTCCTGACTTGATCGCACGCTTGAGCACATCAATTTCGACGTTGATATTGCGTGAAAGCAAACTCATCTCGGGATTATCCAAGCCGAAGCTAGTGATAATTTGTCGTTGCTTTTGGGGATCGCGCAAGTGATCCGGTTTTCTAAGCTCGGCGAGGATAGGCTCTTTGCCCTGAGCTCTTTGCCCGCGATATCTCGCGAGCACGTCCCCCCAAGGACCCTTACCCAAGGGTGCCACCACTGCCGCGGGAGTGAAGCCGCCCACCTTGGTTTTTTTCTCCCAGCCGCCGCCTGCTTTTACCGCCGCCTGCCAACTGCTGTCCGTAACGATGTGATTGCCGTCCGAGGAATGCATGTAGGCAAAAAGGGCGGCCAGCCCGGCGCCAAACTCCCAGTCCTTACCCTTAATGGCGATGAGGTTGTCGCCTTTTTTAAGCCGCCCGGTAATGTTGATCACAGTGGGCTCACGCCAGTCCAAGTTGCCCTGCACTGCGTGGCCATTGACCCAAATCTGCGCCTCGTTGTCACAACTGACGAACAGCTGCACGGACTTGGGCACTTTAGCGAGCTTGAAGGTCCTGCGGAAGTGGGTGAAGGTATGGCCCTTGCCCTCCTTGTTGCTCCAGATCCAGGAGGGGCTTTGCCCTGGGTTCTTCCCTTGTAGCTTGGGGTCTTTATTGAGCTGTTCAGCCGTATGCACCGGAAAGTTGGAGCCGATGCCCTTGAGGGTTTCGGGTTTTGCCAACACGGAAGCCTCCCACTGCTTACGGGCTTTGCCGAGGTAGATCTCAGGGAAGAGGCGGTGCTGCTCGAGCATGTCGATGCGCTTCTGACAATCCGCCTTGAACGCATTCTTATCCTGCAGAAAAGGCTCTACCTGAATCACCGGATTGGTATTACCTCCACCCCCCGCTCCCATGCCGGGCTCACTGGAGTGGTTGAAGAAGGCGAAGAAGCGGTAATAGTCCTTCTGGCTGACGGGATCATACTTGTGATCGTGGCACTGGGCGCACTTTACAGTGAGTCCCAGGAAAGCAGTAGAGACGGTATCGATCTTGTCAGCGATGGAAGAAACTCGGTACTCCTCAGGAATAGTGCCGCCCTCATGGGTGTTCATGCTGTTGCGCAGGAAACCGGTGGCCACTTTCTGCTGCACACTCGCCCCAGGTAGCAGATCCCCTGCCACTTGCTCACGGATGAACTGGTCATAGGGCATGTTGTTTCTGAAAGCCTGGATCACCCAATCCCGCCACGCCCACATCTCACGGTGGTCATCCACCGAGTAGCCATTGGTATCTGCGTAGCGTGCTACGTCCAGCCAGTCCAGGGTCAGACGCTCGGCAAAGGCTTCACTATTGATGAGCTTGTCAATGGCTGCGGCGTAAGCTGTCTCCGGGTCAACTAGAAAGGCGTCGATTTCCTCGAGGCTGGGTGGCGTACCAGTAAGGTCGAGATGCAGGCGACGTATCAAGGTCTCGGGAGATGCGGGTGCTGAAAAGTCCAATCCTTTTTTCCGGTGCGCAGCAGCGATGAATTGATCAATCGGGTTTTCAGCCTCTGCCGCCGTGGGTAGCTCAGGTCGCTTGACCGGTTCAAAAGCCCAGTGCCCGGTGTAGGGGGCTCCCTCCGCAATCCATCTTTTAAGCATGGTGATCTCCTCTGGTGTGATCGGCTTTTTGTGCTTGGGCGGAGGCATTAGCTTGTCCTCATCGTCGCTGATGATGCGCTTGATGATCTCGCTGTTTTCAGGATCTCCCGGGACAATCGCATGATAACCACCCAGATCGGCGAAGGCACCCTCCTTGGTGTCCATGCGGTAATCAGCATCACGGTCTTGTGAATCCGGCCCGTGGCAGGCAAAGCACTTGGCAGAGAGAATCGGACGGATGTCTCGGCTGAAATTCAATGGCTCCTGTTCAGCGGCAGTACCATTGTCGATCAACCCGATGCACGCCGCTACTGATAATAGGATGCGCAAAGCGGTATTGGTTACTGAAATCTCCATTTTCTCTATCTACGTGGTGTTGGCGCTGTTTTTTTCTAACCGAACCGTATTTTCTGCCCGAACTGTTCTCTGATGATACGAGGTAAAACTATAACCATAATCCCTGACTCGTCTATCCATATTTTGCAGGATGGCCTCTATCGGATCATCAAACAAAACAACAAGTGCTTGGCTTGATTCATTTCGTGGAAACTCTCCAGTGTGGATGTTTTTTTGCCCGGGAAATGAGAAGAGTGTTGTTGACGAAAGCAATAGCTTTGTTCCGACAAATCGTTGGACTTTTACGGCCAGAGCCAGCCCTCACTTCGCTGCTTTGGATTTTTTGTTGCGCCAGTCGTTGGCCACAGTGTAGCGAGGATTGAGAGTCGTCATTTTTGACCCTGATTGCCCGCGCCATTCTTGCAGCATCTCTTTCATTTTTGCCACAAGTTCCGGTTTTTGACTAGCAAGGTTCTTTTGCTCGCCGATGTCCTCGCGCAGGTTGTAAAGCTCGACCGCTCCGCTTTCATAAACTTCGATGAGTTTGTAATCCCCCATACGCACCGCCCCAGCCGGCCCCATGGTGTTGATGTGATGGTAATGTGGATAATGAAAGTAGATGGCCTCCCGGCCAAGGGTGGCTTTTTTGCCACTAAGTAACGGCTTCAGGCTAACACCATCGACATGCTGCTCAGGTATCAATGGCAATCCTGCAAGCTCCAGCAGGGTCGGGTAGATGTCTGTGCTCACCGCCGGCTCATTCACCCTCAGGCCCGGCTTCAATCCAGCCGGATAAGTGATGATGAGTGGTGAGCGGATCCCCCCTTCGTAGACCCATGCCTTGCCTGCACGTAGTGGCAGGCTGGAGGTGGGCGCGCCGGGCCCAGTGCCAGTCGATAGCCCGCCATTGTCTGAGAGGAATACGATGATGGTGTTCTCAAAAATGCCGCGATTTTTCAAAGTAGCGATGATACGGCCGATGTTCTCATCCATGCTCTCCACCATGCAAGCGTAGGCAGCACTGCTCTGTACTGCGCGTGAGATGCTCTGATGCTCTTTGATGCCATCCGCGTTCTTCTCCATCAAGCCCATGGCCTTGGCTTTTTGGGTGTATTTTTTCAGCTTGGATTTATCCGGAATAATTGGGGTGTGCACGGTGTAATACCAGAAGTTAAGAAAGAACGGCTGCTGCCCACTCCCTGCCTGCTCTTCGATATACTTGATTGCCTTGTCGGTGAGTGCGTCGGTGAGGTAATCGCCCTCTTTGCCATCCTCCATGTCCGGCACGTTCGTGCTGGGATGTTGCTTGCTGGTATAGGGGAAATAATAATCGCCGGGCTGGCCCATTTTGTGGCCAGCGATATTGAGGTCAAAGCCATTAGCCTCGGGATAATGCTGGCGCCCTTTCATGTGATGAGCCTGTAAGTGCCATTTGCCCACATGAGCGGTGGTGTAACCGGCCTGCTTGAGTGCCTCCGCCAGTGTGATGTCCTCGGGAGGCATGTTGCCAACAACCTCCGGTGGGGTGAGTTTGTATTTCTCTCCCATGGAGCCTCGTGATCCGCTGTGATTGGTAAGGCCGATGCGGCTGGGATACTTGCCAGTAAGGATACTAGCCCGCGTGGGAGAACACACCGGGTTGGCGGCGTAGGCATCGGTGAAAAAGACGCCCTCACGGGCCAACTTGTCGAGATGGGGTGTCTCGTAAAACTGGCTACCGGTCAGCCCCAGATCCGCCCAGCTGAGGTCATCGATCAAGAAGAGGATAATATTGGGCTTTTTCTTGGCATGATCCTCAGCCAACAAAGAAGTCGAGCTATATGCTAGAAGTGATACAAAAATGGCTATGATCGTTATGGCTTTCATCTTCTTTTATGGGTCTGTGGCTGCACATCGAGACTCGCAAAAATTACGCTCATAACCAGCCAAATGTTTCAATCGGCATGCTGAGCCTTAAACTGCGGGCTTTTACCTTGCCAATGAGCCGAAGCAGGCGGATATTACCGCCAATGTTGCAACGTGTCTTTCCCAATATCTCTGCACAGCTCACTAGCCTTATGCAACTTGCCCTGCTTCTTTGTATATTTCTACCAAGCAATCTGCTGGGGCAAAACTATACCCCCAGTCCAGAAAGGCCACCGGTGGTAACCCGCGAATTTCGTGGCGCTTGGGTTGCCAGTGTCTTCAATATCGACTGGCCCAGCAGCAACAAGCTGTCTCGCAGTTCCCAACAAAATGAGCTACGCTCGATGCTCGACCAGATGGCGAGGCTGAAGCTCAATGCTATTATTTTTCAGGTGCGGCCCAATGGTGATGCGCTCTATAAATCTGGCATTGAACCATGGAGCCCGTGGCTAACAGGAACGATGGGGCAATCTCCCGGCTATGACCCACTCGCCTTTTGCATCGCTGAAGCTCACGCGAGAGGAATAGAGGTGCATGCATGGTTTAATCCTTTCCGAGCTCTTCCGAACGCATCGATGCCGACATCCCGCGATCATGTTTGCCGCACCCACCCATCACACATTTGCGATTTTAAAACCTATCGTTGGATGAATCCGGCAAGTAGCTTTACCCGACAGCGCGCGCTCTCTGTCATCCTTGACGTAACGCGCCGATACGATATCGACGGCATACATATAGATGATTACTTCTACCCCTATCCTGACTTGGCAAAGAATGGAAAGCGCAAGCAACGTTTCCCCGATGGCAAAAGCCCATCTCAGCGGCGTGGCTACGTGGATAGTTTCGTTCAGGATATGTATCATTCGATTAAAAAAACCAAGCCATGGGTTCGTGTCGGCATCAGCCCATTTGGCATCTGGCGGCCCGGAATCCCTGCGGGAACAACGGCAGGGGTAGACGCCTACGAGCACCTTGCTGCTGACTCACGTAAGTGGTTACAGAAAGGATGGTGTGACTACCTATCTCCTCAGCTCTATTGGCGTATCGAAGGCCCTCAAAGCTATACCCGTCTTTTGAGCTGGTGGCGTGATCAAGGTAGCCGCCCTGTCTGGCCAGGTATTGCGACGGCTCGCATCAAAAGCACCGAGGATCCTGGACGCCCTGCTAGTGAAATCATCAACCAAGTCAGCCTCTCTCGTACTACTGGCAACAACTACGCTGGGCACGTTCATTGGAGCATGAAGTCCCTGCGTCAAAACCGAGGCGGCATTGCCAGCCTCCTCGAAAAAAAATCCTACACTAGTGATGCCCTTGTGCCACCCATGCCTTGGATCAGTAAATCTCAACCACATAGCCCAAGCCTCCACGTTTCGGGATCAAGGCGAGGCGCTAAGGCGAGCTGGTCATCCGTCCGAGGTGCATACAAGTATGCCATTCAGGCACGCTATGGGAAAAACTGGTTTACAGTGAAAGTCCTTCCCGCATCGTCGAGAAGCATGACTGTGGGAGGCAATCCCGAGGCCGTAGCTGTGAGCGCGGTCGATCGCTATGGCACGACCAGTGCCCCCGCCGTGGTAGCCCGCCAATGATAATTACTACCGAAGAGCTCAAGGCCGTGAGATATCTGGTCATCGTGTAGCAACAAAATAGAGAGTAATGATCTTGCCTAACACGAGACTTTGGACTTTTACCACTTGCACCCAGTAGTCACTCACACTATTCACGCACAAGGTATGAATAATATCCGCACTTTCATTCTCAGTAGCTCAGCAGTTCTCTCTTGTTGGCTGATCGCCGCTTACACTTATCAGCCTTCAGTCTCTGCCGTTGATACTTCGATAAGCAAAAGCGATAATCAGAGCAAAACACTGACAAGTCCAAAGACTTCAAAAGCTGAAACAAAGGGTCAAAGTAAGGCCGCTGATTTCGCTAGCATGACCAACTTACAAGGGCAATAAAAGCCGGTGATTACGCATTCCGGAAGCGATTTTTATACCGTGTGACATAGCTTCACTGGGTCTAATTATTAGTGATGCTTATTATTAATATCGGTTAGCTTTTTTGTTCAAAAAAATTTGAACTTTCAGTTTGCCGGTGTTAAACTCTCACCCGATGCACCCTAGTGAACAGCCTCACACCGACAATGTATCGGTAGAACAAAGACTTATCTCTTTCTTTAGAGATGGCGCTAAAATCGTCGGCCTACCCGCCTCCGTGGGTGAGATCTATGGCTTGCTTTTCGCATCACCTAAGCCGCTGGCGATGGCTGATCTCGTTGAACGCCTCAACATTAGTAAAGGCTCGGCAAGCCAGGGTCTCAAGATGCTACGCACATTAGGCGCTGTTCGCGATGTCGAATACGACAATGATCGTAAAGGTTATTTCGAAGCAGACATCGAGCTAAAAAAACTTGTCGGGGGCTTTATTCGTGAGCAAGTTCGTCCCCACATTAGTAGTGGCACTCGCAAGCTTGGTGAACTCGAACAAGAGCTCGATTCTATCAACGAAACTGAGCTACGCGAATTTTACCAACAGCGAATCAAAGTCATCAAACGATGGTCAGGCAAAGCTAATCTTGTCCTGCCACTCTTGCAAAAATTCTTTGGAGAATAAACTTTTCTAAAACTCTCGAAAACCATGACTGACACACATTCCGTCATAGATACCACCGCACCAGCCGAGGCCGAAGACCATGCTTGGTATTGCATACGCACCAAGCCCAAGCGCGAGCACATTGCAGCCAAGGCCATGGGCCAACTTGAGGGCGTACAATCATTTTGCCCACGCTTGCGCTACCGTAAGGCAACAAGACGCGGTAAAGTGTGGTGGGTTGAGGCCATGTTCCCAGGTTATGTTTTTGCCTTTTTCTCTCGCACCCAAAACGAGCGCAACATCGTGCACACCCATGGCGTGATGACGATTCTAAAGTTTGGTGATTATGTTCCAGAAATCCCAAGCGCATTCATCGCAGACCTTCACCAGCAAATGCAGAATCTCAGTGAGGGGGAAGAAGATGTCATGACACTGGAGCCGGCCGTCAATGAAGGGGATGAGGTGGAAATTGCAAATGGCGCTTTCCAAGGCTTCCAAGGCACGGTCATAGAGGTGATCCCTGCCCAAGAGCGGGTCAAGCTACTCACTGAGTTTCTCGGTAATCGGCAGGTTGTGGAAACAGACCTCTTGTCTCTACTTTTACCGAACAAGCCGGTGCCAGAATAACCCGCTTCACAGTGCGTAAGTTAGTCGCACTACTGCATACCCTGCCTCATATATCGTAAGCAGGATCATTTTTTAGAACTGATGTGACAGGCTGTAAGAACGCTTCATCATTGGCGTATGTATACTGGATCGTTGAAAACCTCATGAAACACGTCATCACTATCGTCTTCTTGGTAACCAGTGGACTCATAACAAACAGTTATGCGGAAACTCTGCCACCATTAGAAAACAAGCAAGTGTCTCAAGATTTCAAAGCAATGTGGGCTGGTTTCGACCCTCGTGCTGAGCCACTTGACATCGAAATTCTTAAGGAGTGGGAAGAGGATAGTGTCGTCATGAAGGTCTTGCGCTATCGTGTTGGCATTTTTAAGGGACAAAAATCCATGATGGCTGCTGTCTATGGCTATCCCAAAGGAGCGAGCAAACTACCCGGCCTTGTACAGATCCACGGTGGAGGGCAATACGCCGATTACAAGGCAGTGCTAACCAATGCCAAGCGTGGTTATGCAACGATTTCCATCGCCTGGGCCGGACGCCTAACAGCCCCAGATTATCATGTATCCCCGAATGTAGTGAAGCTCTTCTGGGATAATGAACATGACAACCCTCATTATAAAGTGACCACAGACTGGGGGGCTTTAGATGCCTACCACGCACCGAGCAAAAAAAATAAAGACGCCTTCACTCAAATCCCAGCCTATGAATGGAGCCTAGACCCCGTTGCCTCACCACGTAACAACGCTTGGTTTCTCTGCACTCTTGGAGCAAGGCGCGCTCTAACATTCCTGGAACAACAGCCACAAGTTGATCCGGCCAAGCTAGGCGTCTATGGACATTCGATGGGAGGAAAGCTTACTGTATTGACTGCAGCTGCCGACAAGCGCGTCAAAGCCGCGGCACCCTCATGTGGTGGCATCAGTGACCGCAGCAACAAGGACCCCCTATTTCGAAACAGTGTCGGAGACTCTACCAATCTGAAAAACATCAGCTGCCCGACCATCTTTTTGAGCCCCGCCAATGATTTTCACGGTCGCATTATTGACCTTATCCCCGCTACTAAAGAACTCGGCAAGAATGACTGGCGTGTTACATGCTCGGCACACATCAACCACAAAGACATGCCCCAAAACGAAGTGGCGACTCAGCTATGGTTTGACCAATACCTGAAAGGCACTTTCCAATGGCCTAAAACACCCACGACAAAACTAACACTGAAAACCGAATCAGGATCTCCTGTGTTTACTATCACAGCCGATACCTCAAAGCCGATCAAAGCCATTGATATTTACTACACGCAACAAGGAGATCCAAATGGTAGCATGCAAAATCACATCAACCAATTTTGGCATCACGCTCATGCTCAATCCTCTGGCAAAGACGGCACCTGGTCAGCAAGTCTGCCGCTCTTCACCACCGACAAACCACTCTGGGTTTATGCCAACATTCTTTATGCTCTCGACAAGCCTATCACAGGCGCTGGCTACTACTACGGTCACTATACCACCGACACCTTCAACCTATCCTCTCTGCTGAAAATCGTCAGCCCCACCGAATTGCAACAAGCAGGAGTAAAAGCCACACTGAAAGCTAGCCCTGTGATCGAGAGTTTCGCTAGCAATTGGCAAAAAGAATGGTTCACCACCAACCCTTCCGAGTGGGCACGCTCAACCCACAAGCTCTACCACCCACTCTGGTCTGCGCCCGCAGATAAAGAAGGCCTCAAGCTAAGTATTGATATTCGCTCAGAACAAGCCAACACCATGATCGTTGGCCTTGATAAACATGTGGCTGAGATCAAGCTTGTTGGCTGCACTGGCTGGCAGACAACCACCTTATCCCCCTCAGACTTTCTTGATGCCAACAACAACCCCCTAACCTCTTGGCAAGAGGTTAAGGCGCTTCACTTGGCACCATCCAAGTATCTGAAACCAAAAAACGGTGGAGAGAGGCGACTCGTTGGATCAAAAAAATGGCAAGGCGTAGCGCCACAATTTCGCAATCTACATTGGCACTCGACATCGCCTTGACAGATTATCGGACCTTCATCATCTTGGCCAATCATCAATATGAACTAGATTAATCACGCAATGCAAACACCCAGTCTACTTACCTATCTTTTTGTAATTTGTTTTCTATCACTGCCACTAACAGCAGATGATCAGCGCCCATCCAAACCCAACGTGATCCTCATGTTTGTTGATGACCTTGGCTGGCAGGATGTCAAATGCTATGACATCGACGAACCATCTCCCATGGAAACCCCAAACCTTGACGGCCTCGCAAAGAAAGGTGTCCAGTTTTGGCAAGGTTACTCCCCAGCCCCTACATGTGCCCCATCACGCTGTGCCCTGCTCAGTGGCATTCACCCAGCCCGCGCTCAGAAGACCCACGTGGTAGGTGGGAGCCCGCCACACCCGCACCACAGCGTCGGCACTACCGTAATGGCTCCGTGGTACAGTGGACGCATGCCTGAGACCACGTTCAATCTGGCTAAGGCCATGAAAGCAGAAGGCTATGCCACCGGTCACACCGGCAAGTGGCACATTGCCGTAGAACACCACGCATTCCCCCAACCGATGGATATCGGCTTTGACTTCACCACCCACCAAGCAGGCTATAATACCCGGGGAGCACAATCCGGCATGAAAAACCGGCTTCAAGATTTTGCCACCAACGCCAAGAACGACCCTTATCGCTTGGATGAAAACGGTTTTCCCACAGACATCGTCACCACCGAGGCCATCAAGTTCATTGATGATCATAAAGAAGAACCCGTCTTTCTTTACTATGCCACTTGGCTAGTCCACACGCCGATCCAGATCCGCAGTAAACGCTTACTTGAGAAATACTGTAAGAAACTGGGCGTAGAAATGCCGACTGACCCTGGGAAATGGCCTCTAGAAGGGCAAAACAATCCCTACTATTGTGGTATGGTAGAAACCTTGGATTATTATGTCGGCCAAATCATCTCCTATCTCGAAAAAACCGACGACCCCCGTTGGCCCGGCCACAAACTCATTGAGAATACCTACTTGATCTTCACCTCAGACAATGGTGGCATGGAGGGTGGCGGAGGTCACGAAGTAATCACCGATAACTACCCGCTGGATAAAGGCAAGATCAACGCCAAGGAGGGTGGCACACGTGTGCCCTTCTTCATCGCCGGCCCAGGAATTAAGAAGGGTGTTCAATCCGATGTCGTTATCAACGGCCTCGACCTCTACCCCACGATCCTCTCATGGGTAGGGGCCAAGCCCAAAGAGGGCAAAATTCTCGATGGATCCGATCTCTCCACCATGCTCAAGACGGATCCAACCAAGGCCGACCTTATTAAGGATAGCAATGGTAAAACCCGCAATACCATGATCTGGCATTTCCCCCACTCCTCGATGCAGAGCACCATCCGCATCGGCGGTTACAAACTCATACGTAACCTCGATCACCTGTTTCGCCCCAGCATACCCCAATACGAGCTTTACAAGCTCTACGATGAAAACGGCAAACGCGTAGATATTGAGGAAGCTAACAACCTTGCCAAGCAAGACCCTGAGCGCACTCAAAACATGGATCAGCGCCTCACCGAAGTCCTCACTGAAATGGACGCCAGCCAGCCGCTCTACAACATCGATGGCCGCCATGTATCCGCGGAGTTCAAGAAAGCAGCCCCCACTGCACTAAAGCACACCCAATCAGGCAACACCGTTACGCTCAGCTACAGAGAAAACGGCACAAATCTACGCAAAGCTCATTTGCTCTACACTAAGAATCCCGGCGTTCACGAGGAAGAATGGTTTCGTAGCCCAGCAACCATCAACGCAGATAACACCATCACCGCGACCCTGCCTGCGGATGCCACCCACTACTATCTTAACCTGATCGACACCAATCAGGTGCTTGTTAGTTATCCCAAGTGTCCAGACTCGCGTGCCCATATTGAAGCGACGACCAAGGCATTGGGTAAAAAAGCGCATAAGCCTTCCTTCACTCACTTCGCCATATCCGCGAAGCCATAAGGTCAGAGCACCTCGTCTTATAAAAGCGCCTACATCTTAGCATCTCTGTAGAAAAAATCTAATTAACATACAGCTATCACCACCATTCCAGCCATGAAAATCAGAAAAGTAATAACGCTCTCACTCGTTCTCCCCACACTGGCGTTTCAGTCATGTGAGAAAAAGAAAACGACTGATACCGAGCAAACCAATCACACTGGGCACACTGACAATTGTTGCCCTCCCCCATCAAAGGTCATTGAGCCAAGCGCGGACACAGCTCAGGCTAAGCAAACCCCAACTCCCGCACTAGTACCGCAGCTCACCGAGACTCCAGAGCAGCTTGAGGAGCGCCTCAAGTGGTTTCGCAATGCCAAATTCGGTCTCTTCATCCACTGGGGGCCTGCCGCTATCAGTGGTGAGGAAATCAGCTGGAGCATGATGGATCGCATCGAGGGTGGTGACAAACACAAGGTCGTCCCTCGCGAGACCTACATGAATCTCTACAAAACCTTCAACCCAACGAACTTCAACGCCGACGAGCTCATGGGCCTCGCCAAAAATGCCGGCATGAAGTATTTCGTCTTTGTCACGAAGCACCACGATGGCTTTAGCATGTGGCCCACTAAGGAAAAGCGTTTCGCAGAGGGAGCAGACTATCCTGAGCACTTCTCCATCGCCGATACCCCCTACCAAGGTGATCCGGTACGTATGATGCAGCAAGCAGGCAAGAAACACGACCTCAAGATTGGCTGGTATTACAGCACGCGGGACTGGACTCACCCCGACTACCTCCAAGGCGATAACAAAATTTACAACGACTACTACGAAAACCAAGTTGAGGAGCTACTCAATGAATACGGACCTGTCGACATGGTCTGGTTCGATCACTGCTTTGGTAACTGGGATCAGTATACTATTCCACGACTCTATCAGAAAATGTATGCCAATAATCCGAAGCTTCTGGTCAACAACCGTGCCGCCAAAGGCATCAGAGACATCCCTGAGGAATATAAGGCACTTCGACTCGGTGACTATGACACTCCGGAAAATCGCATGGGCGCCTTTCAACACGGACGTGCCTGGGAGTCCTGCATGATTCTATCTCCCCACACCGACCACGGCGGTTGGTCCTACCGCACCGGTGCTGAGACTCGTTCGCTCACTGAGACCCTGCAGCTGCTCTCCTCATGTGTCACCGGAGACGGCAACATGCTGCTCAACCTCGCACCTCTGCCAGACGGCTCGCTCAAGCCCGAAGAGAAGGCAATCCTTGAAGGGCTCGCGCCATGGATGGCCAAATATAACGAAGCTATTTACAACACTCGGGGCGGTCCATGGATCAATGGCACCTGGGGAGGATCCAGCTACCGCGGCAACACCGTATACCTCCACCTCTTCAACGCAACAGATGAACCGATCGTTCTCAATGCCCTACCGCAGCAAGTTAGCGCGGCAACTACTATCGATGGTCAAGCCGTAGCTTACACTCAAGACGCTCAAACAAAAACCGTCTCCATCACCGTACCTGCTAACGCTCGCGATCCTCATGTATCGATCATCAAGTTAACTCTGGAGAACCCCGTGACCGAAGTTCTCTATGGTCCCGCACTCGCTAAGGAATCTGAAATACAGATTCCCGGCACAATGACCTTTGCTACAGATCAAGCAACCATCAAAGGGTCAGCTACCCTCGAAAAACAGGGTGAAGAGAATACCATCACCAACCTTACCATTGACTCTTCAATCACATGGCCATTGGAAATCAACAGCCCAGGCACCTACACCATTCAGCTGACGACCTCTGCCAAAAAAGCAGACTCCACGCTCGGCGTCGTCTGCGGCAATGTCAAAACTCACTACGTCCATGTCCCCGGCACCGGAGGTGATGAAAATTTCCAAACCTACAACATCGGTGAAGTTACCTTCCCCAATGCGGAAAGCATCACTCTGACCCTACGTCCCGCCGATGCTTCTTCATGGGCACCGATCAATGTGCGTGATGTTAAATTCATTCCTAGCAACTAAGTCCCACAAAATCGCCACATTTTAGGGTTATAATCTCTACTCAACCGTGGTTTAATACTGCAGTTACATGCCTGACTGCGAAATCAAACCCAACGGCACCCTTCCCATCCAGTTCTCTGTGATGCTCAAGAACCGTGCCGGAGCACTCAGCTCGCTCGTGCGCCTCCTCAGGTCTGAGAACATCGAAGTCATCGGTCTCAGTGTTCAGGACTCACGCGATGCCGCCATGACTCGCCTAGTTGTCTCCGACCCAGATACTGCAATGCGTATTTTCATGGAAAAAGGCATTCCGCACACCACATCAGAAATTGCCGTTATCGCACTTAAAGAATCAGGACGCGGCTTGGCCAAAGCCTTGGACACTCTACGAGCTGCTGAGACCAACGTAGATTTTGCTTATTCACTCATGCCTCACCCCGAAGGGAAAACATTGATGGCGATGCACCTTGAGGACACCCGCTTCGGCATGTCCGTACTCCATCAAGCTGGGTTCCGCGTCTTCTATGAGGAAGATCTCCTTCGCTAATATCTGGCACACTCTCCTGCTCAGACCTGCTCCCTGCCTCACGTCACCCATCATGACCGAATCTTTCTATCAACAGACGAACGACTCACCGGATAAAAAGTTCGAACAGTCTCTCAGGCCTCCTGGGTTTGAAGAATTTCATGGGCAGGAGAAAGTCACAGAGCGGCTCATGCTCATGGTGGAAGCTGCCCAGATGCGCGATGACGTACTTGAGCATGTCCTGCTCTCAGGACCTCCAGGCCTTGGCAAAACCACTTTAGCCAATATCATCTCTAACGCCACGGGAACGAATCTGCACACCACCTCTGGCCCGCAGATCGAGAAGGCTGGTGATCTAGCAGGTATTCTCACTAACATTCAAAAAGGTGATATTCTCTTCATTGACGAAATTCACCGTCTCCATCCAGCGATCGAGGAATACCTCTATCCAGCGATGGAAGATTACCGACTCGACATCATCATCGACTCAGGACCTTCTGCCCGTAGCATTCAGCTCAACCTACCCAAGTTCACCCTCGTTGGAGCAACCACACGTGCCGGCATGTTGACCTCTCCACTGCGTTCTCGTTTCGGCTTGGTCAACCGGCTCGACTATTACGCAGCAGACGAGCTCGCACACATTATTCGACGCTCGGCTGGATTACTAGATGTCGACATTCAGCAAGACGGAGCACTCGAGATTGCCTCTCGCTCACGGGGCACCCCGCGTATTGCCAACAATTTACTGCGCTGGGTGCGCGACTTTGCTCAAGTACGTGCAGATGGCACCATCACCCCAGAAATTGCCCATGACGCGCTCGCCATGATCGAAATCGACGCGGACGGACTGGATGAGATGGATAAACGCATTCTGGAAGCAACCATCTATAAATTCAATGGTGGCCCCGTCGGATTATCCACTCTTGCTGTCGCCCTGGGCGAGGACGCCTCGACACTCGAAGAAGTCCACGAGCCCTTCCTCATCATGCAAGGTTTCCTGAAGCGCACCCCTCGCGGCCGTGTCGCTTTGCCCGCTGCCTACACCAAGATCGGAGCCGCGCCTACCACCAATAGGCAACAGGAACTCCTTTAGACCAACTTTCTCAAGCAAATACATCATGTCTGGCAAACTTCATACCATCATTGAGCGCTGTCGTGCCGAAGGGCTACGTCGAACCAAAGCTTTAGAGAAACTTCTAACCACACTACTCGACAGCAAGCGACCAATGACACTCGCAGAGCTATCGGAGTCACCACTGCTTGCCAACCAATGTGATCAAGCAACCGTGTTCAGGCTATTACAGCGCCTTGCCGACAAAGGTATCTTACGCCGACTTGGACTCCACGAACGTGCTGCCTACTTTACTCTTATCATTCCCGGAGAGCATAGTGATTATCTTATCTGTATTGAGTGCGGATCCATTGAACCTGTCAATGCACCCTGCCCTGTGCACGAGCTAGAAAAAGAGATTCAATTTACCACCGGCTACCGCAATCTCTACCATGAGTTAGAGTTCTTCGGCACCTGCCCCGCCTGTGCAGAGTCGTGTTAAAAACCGATCGATATCAGCGGAAACCACTTGCATTAGGCGACATCTGTTGCATTTTGTTGCTATCTCCTTGGAGTAAAAACTAGGGGGGCGTCATGGTTTCGACTGAATGTTGGAAACATAGGCTGCATGTAGAGGTTGATCGGTTGGCCTCTCTAAAAAGCCGTTCAAACAAACTAATTGCAGACTCTAACGAGCTCGCACTTGCTGCTTAATTGACAGCAACGTCCCAATCTTTACGCCTATTACGGGGCGGGGCGACTACTTAATAGGCTGGCTTCTAAGCCGGGGATCCGGGCGAGGGAGCGAGATTCAACAGGATTATCGGATCAGTGAACGGG
>JBNABE010000030.1:0-18399 GCA_049631945.1 Akkermansiaceae bacterium | reverse complement strand
CAACCAGCTGACAGGTTTCAGGTTTAAGCCATGGTGCAACACTTGCCAGAGGTTCTACATTTTCTTTACCTTGCAGCACCTTGCGCGAAGATTTCGTATTTTCGGGAATAGATGGTTTACCAGATAGTGCATGATACAAGGTTGCACCCAACGCATACATATCACTTCTGAAGTCCTCTTGTTCTCCTAATAGTGCCTCTGGGGGTACGTAATAAGGAGTAGCCCACACCTCCTCTGCCTTAGCCACTCCCCCCTGAGTTACTAAAGCCAGACCAAAATCAACGATTTTGACGTGATTGTTAGCATCGAATAATATGTTGCCAGGTTTGATATCACGGTGAATGAGGCCCGCATCTCTGGCCGCTTGTAGACCCGAGATTATTTCTTGGCACAATGGCAAGATTTGATCTTCGCTAATTGCTCCGTCACGCGCCATTCTCTGCTCAAGGCTCTCTCCGGAAACGAGCTCCATGGCTATGTAAAATCGGTTGAATGCCTTACCTACCGTAAACACCCTAACAACATGAGGGTGACTTATTGCCGCAGTGATCAAAGCCTCATACTCGAACTGCTTCATTCTTTGCTCGTCTCGGCAGTAGTCAGCATTGAGAATTTTGATGGCAACTTCTCGGTCCAGAGTCGTATCACGTGCAATAAACAACTTACTCATTCCGCCCTCAGCATGCCGCGCAATGAGTTGATACCGGCCCAGATCACATTTAACCCGGCTTTGATAACCACAGTCAGGACATATCACCTTCGTGTATGGCTCCATGGATGAAATATCCATTTGGCAGCCACATGAGCTGCAATGAGCTATTTGAACGTCATTGATCGCCTCTTCCATCAATTCAATTTCTACCCAGCTTCATTTTTTCCAACCACTCACTTAAGTATGCCTCGAACTCAGCCTCCGCCTTTTCAGGATTACGCTCATTTGCCGGATCAAGCTGCATCAAAACCACCTCTTTGGTTAACCGCTCATCACCTCGCAAAAGATGCAAGATCACCATCTGCTTGGGCTGCTTAGACTTAATGTAACCACTAAATTTATCAACGGCTTGATTCGCTAACATTAGATCAATTTGTCTATTCTTAAGACCTTGCTCCGGAGAACTCAGATCAAGCTCGTCCACACGTAGAATCATATCTCCGCCCCTAAGGCCAACCTGTTGAGCCGGAGTATTGGGAAGGACATTAAGCACTCGGACTGCCTGACGACCAGCTTGTCCCTTGGGCTTGTTTGGCAGCAAGCTTGATGACATTTGAATACCTAGAAAGCCTTTGCTAAATTCACGGCGCCTAAGCATCTCCTTCATCAACTCATTACAGCGTGACTGCACCTCTGGATCATCATTTGACCTCCATGCCTTGTACAACAGTTCAGGAGATGATGTGAGGTTCTGTGCTGACCATTTTTGGATGGCGGCGTAAGCTGCTTCCCTCTCTTCAAAATCATCTGAGGATAGCTTCTCAAGCGGAACCGCTGGCAACTCGATGTATTCGACCTCAGCCCGCAATGGTGAGATTACAGGCTGCATTAATATCATGCTAGAAACCAAAACCATCAATGGGCGCAATCTAGTCACATTCACTTCGGAGAGGGCTCGCATCATAAAAAAGGCGATATGTTTCTTCTTAGCCATGCTAGGTATCTGATGATTATCTTCTGTTACTCATCAATCAATGTTGAATCATTTATTCAAACTCAAGGGATAAGTCGAGCGCAACTGCTGAGTGAGTTAGGGCTCCAACCGAAATGAAATCAACTCCAGTAGTCGCAACACCAGCAATCGTCTCCAGATTAATACCTCCGCTGGCTTCCAAAGCAACTCTCACCCCCGAATCATTCCGCATTGCCACAGCAGCACGCATCATCTCATTTGTCATATTATCCAAGAGGATATAATCGACGCCACTGAGACTCAAAAAAGATTCAACCTGCTCGAGGGTATCCGCTTCTAATTCAACCTCCACCCCCCTCTCCGCCCGGACTCGGTCAATCGCCTCTTGCAGGGCATCAAGCTTGTTTTCCGCAACCAGATGATTGTCTTTTACCATCGCACGGTCATAGAGGCCCATTCTGTGATTACAGCCACCACCGGCGAGCACAGCCATTTTTTCCAAAGCTCTCCAGCCTGGTGTTGTTTTACGCGTGTCGAGCACCTTGGCATGTGTTGACGCTATTCTACTGGCATAGGCTTGCGTCTGGGTGGCTACCCCAGACAGCCGTTGCAGGAAATTTAGCGCTGTCCTCTCAGCCGTCAAAATTGAGCGTGCTCGACCACTCACATCCAATACACGATCTCCATTCGAAATCGGCTCACCATCCTCTTTGAGAAGACGCACTTCAAGGTCTGAATCCACTCTACGAAAGACCTCTGTCGCAACTGCGAGGCCAGCTAGAACCCCATTTTCTTTGGCATAAATGTAGGCACTCGTCATGCTCTCATGCGGGACAAAGTAGGCTGAAGTCACATCCCCTGTTTGCAGGTTTTCACCCACATCTTCACGCAAGGCTAAATCAATCAACGCACTGGTAACATCACAAGTATCACTCATCGCTCATATCTTCGACCAGTAAGGCTCGATTGACAACCTTCATTGCATTCAGCAAATACAAAAATTACCATTGTTAATCGTCTCGATTCTGGCAGAAGACTGCGCGTAATGCTGGCAGTTCAACATCTTCACATAGAATTTGGTGCAAGAGTCATCTTTTCTGACCTTTCATTCGCAGTATTACCCAAGGAGCGCATCGCCTTTGCCGGGCACAATGGAGCTGGCAAATCGACATTAATGAAGTGCATCGCTGGCATGCTAACTCCAAATAGTGGCGCCATCGCTAAACCTAAATACTGTGATGTCGGCTATCTACCTCAAGAAGGTATTCATATCAAAGGTGTGTCATTGTGGGATGAGGTGGAGTCTGCTTTTGCGGAAACACGTGACCTTCAGATCAAAATCGATCAGCTCTCTGAAAAGCTTCATGATCTCGATCCTCGTTCGGCCCCCTATTCTGACCTACTCCATGATATTGGAGACCTAGAACTCAAACTGGAGGCCGCTAATCCCGGAACGATCAAACCAAAAATGGAATCTGTGCTCACGGGTCTTGGCTTCAAAAGAACCGACTTCTCCCGTGACTGTGGAGAATTCTCAGGTGGCTGGCAAATGCGTATCGCCCTCGCCAAACTCCTTCTCCAACAACCCCAAGTCTTGCTCTTGGACGAGCCCACCAATCACCTAGATATTGATTCTCAGAAGTGGATGGAATCTTACCTTGTCAATTACCCTGGTGCCATACTCATCATATCCCACGACCTTGCGCTGCTCGACATGCTGACCACACGCACGATCGCATTCCACCACGGCAGAGCCGAAGAATACGCGGGTAATTACTCCTTCTACACCAAAGAATCAGCACTTCGTAAAGAAATCCTCCTCAAGCAATACAAGGCCCAACAGCGAGAGATCAAGCAAGCCCAAGACTTCATTGATCGATTCCGATCCAAAGCCACCAAAGCCAAGCAAGTGCAGTCTCGTATCAAGCAGCTCGAAAAAGTAAAAATCATCGAGATTGAGCAGGATGATGCCGTCATGAGCTTCCGATTCCCTGACCCACCCGCATCAGGTCACAGCGTTGCCACTTTGAAAGATGCCTGCAAGGCATATGGCAACATCAACATCTTCGACAACTTCAACCTAGAAATCACACGTGGCGAGCGCATCGCCATCGTAGGACCAAATGGCGCCGGCAAATCAACGTTTTGCCGACTCATTACTGGGCAAGAAGCTCCAGACAGCGGTAGCCATCACTTTGGGCACAAGGCGGCTGCATCCTTTTTCTCGCAGAATCACGCTGACGAACTCGACCCTGACCTTACCGTTCTGGAATGTGCAGAAAAGTCAGCCTCTCGCGAAAACGCACCGCTTGCTCGCAACTTGCTCGGTTGCTTTTTGTTCCGAGGAGATGATGTCTTCAAAAAAGTCGGCGTACTTTCAGGAGGTGAGCGATCCAGAGTCGCATTGGTCTGCATGCTGTTGCGGCCTGCGAACTTCCTCATCCTCGACGAGCCAACCAACCACCTCGATATACAATCACAGGAAGTCCTCCAAAACGCCCTCAGAGACTACCCTGGATCTTATCTCATTGTCTCTCACAACCGGTCTTTCCTCGACCCGATTGTAGACAAAACACTCGAGTTTCGCCAAGGACAGCCTCCCAGAATGTTTGCGGGGAATATTACCTATTACATCGAGAAACTTGAGCAGGAAAAAAATGTCGAAAAAGCTGCGGCCAGAGCGAGCGCAACTACCAATACTCAGACGTCGACAACTCAGACAGTTGGAAACCGTAAGGAGCAGCGCAAACTTGAAGCTGCTCGACGCCAACAACGAACGAAGGTCCTCAAACCTTTGCAGAACGAACTCGAGGAGCTAGAGGGCCAAATCTCCGAGTACGAGTCTGCACAAAAAACATTGACCGGCCATATGTCAGACCCAGCCACCGCCGGGGACGCTGAAAAAATGCAACAAGCTTCATCAGCATACAAAACCATTGCAGAGAAACTTGAGGCAGCAATCAGTCGCTGGGGAGAGGTGAGTGATGCCATCGAAAAAGCCGAAGCTGAGCTGTGATCGATTCCCTCCATCGTGCCTTCCACCTTGTCTGAGCTGGCAAGTTCTGTAATTTAAAATCATGCCTGTCTTAGGAGAAAAAATGCGTGCCTTGTTGGCCACTGGTCGCATCGCAAACTTGCCCACAGTCTGCAGTAATGTCCTCGCTGGCTATTACGTATCACTCTCACTGTTTCCTGATGTGAATCAGGGCGCTCTCACCCAAGCGAGCTCATTTGCCCCCTTGCTTTTTTTGATGCTCTCTTGCTGCATAATTTATGTAGCAGGCTGCATGCTTGGAGATGCCCTTGACTATTCATTTGATCTAAAAAACAGACCTCAGCGCCCCATCCCTCTTGGCATTCTCGACGCCGGTCGCATCAAAGTGGCATCATACTCTCTCTTCGTGCTCGCGCTGATTATTTTGTGTCTTATTTCTCTACTTACGGGTTCGCTTCAACCAGACCCTCAGAATCAATTAACATCAATTCAAAGACATGAAATATTCTTTGGATGCCTATTGAGCATAGTAGTCATCTGCTACGCTTTTTATCACAAAAAGAACAAGCCAGCCGCGCTCATAATGATGGGCTCATGCAGGTTTCTGCTGGTCATTTTGGCGATAAGCTTTGCTCACAAAGCCCTTTTCAGACCCAGCCCAAATTCCGAACAATGGCTACCACCACATCTAGCTTGGCTTGCAAGCTGGCTCATCATCCCTGCCATTGGAGTCGCCGCCTACACCATTATACTGAGCTGGGTCGCATCCACCGAATCCAAACCAGGCGTTTTTCAGTCACGAAACATTCTCACCCTATTACTTCTCGTGGTGCCCCTATCATCGATGGCTGTTGCTTTTCAAATGTCTAACAAGCCAGAGATTAACTACCTCAGCTATTCTATTGCCATGGCACTCTGTTATCTCTGGATGTATTCTGGAATCCAAGCGCTCAAA
This sequence comes from Akkermansiaceae bacterium, assembly GCA_049631945.1. Taxonomy (GTDB): domain Bacteria; phylum Verrucomicrobiota; class Verrucomicrobiia; order Verrucomicrobiales; family Akkermansiaceae; genus Oceaniferula. The sequence goes on along the minus strand of JBNABE010000030.1, from coordinate 12,824 downwards.
AAATCCAAACCACTCTTTGTATCAAAAGCTCTGGCGGGGTTTTGCCTCTTGGATGCCACATTCTTGGCCCCTATCGATCCTATCACTGCGGTAGTCTGTATCGCACTTTTCTTAGTTGCACTAGGGCTTCAGAAAATTGCCCCAGCCACTTAGCACCGACCCGCGAGCACAAGCTTGGTCGCTCCCTCGGAGGCTAACCCTTGCCTCGTGTTCGACTACTGACACGACCGACACTCTTCTCGATAAACTTGATCACTTCTCCTGCGACATCTTTTTGAGTCGCCGTCTCAATCCCCTCCAGGCCGGGAGATGAGTTAACCTCCAAGACCACCGGTCCATGGTTGGAGCGTAACAAATCCACGCCGGCCATGCTTAAGCCCATGATTTTAGCTGCTCTGACCGCCGTTGATCGCTCTTCAGGGGTGATTTTCACGAGGGTAGCATTGCCTCCACGATGAAGATTAGAGCGGAAATCGCCTTCCTTTCCTTGCCGCTTCATCGAGGCGATAACCTTGCCTCCCACCACCAAACATCGAATATCAGCGCCACCTGCTTCCTTGATGAATTCTTGAGCGAGGATATTAGCATCGAGCCCACGAAAAGCTTCGATCACTGACTCAGCTGCTTTAGCAGTTTCTGCCAAGACTACCCCCACACCTTGGGTCCCCTCGAGTAATTTTACAACCACTGGCGCACCGCCACAAAGCTTGATCATATGTCCTGTTGCTTTGGTATCATGGGCAAAGGTAGTTACTGGCAAGCCAATCCCCTTGCGCGCCAATAATTGCAAGCTGCGCAACTTGTCCCTTGAACGAGAAATAGCGACTGACTCGTTAACTGAATAAACGCCCATAATCTCGAACTGGCGCACAACCGCTGTACCAAAAAACGTTCGCGATGCTCCCACGCGTGGAATGATGGCATCGTAACCTTTAAGCTCTTTGTCACCTAAATAAATGCTGGGCCTCATCGAGGCGATGTTCATGTGGCACTTAAGATAGTCGATTACATCAACATCATGGCCAGCACGTTCGGCCGCCCGCTTCAGACTGGAGGTTGAGTATAGTTTTGGGTTACGAGATAAGATCGCTATTTTCATAAGCGGTGGTGGTGAGCTTTTCCTGAAAAATAAATACTATTGCCGAAGAGATGCGAGGATTGTGTATCGACCACAAAATATCCTGATAACGCCCTGCGACCTAGTAGCAGAGGACACTTCATAACCGAGCGATCTGCAAGACTGAAAAGCACCTCCCATTGAAATCCTCCGGGCAAAGTGACCGCTGTCTTGATCACCAATCTATATTTACCGACTCCCGTTGAGCTCTTAATTTTCTTTCTTGAGACCAGTGGTGCCTCACAAGCGATCAGCTGACCATGATGACTTATTGTTTTAAAGCTCACTCGCTGCATCCCCTTTTCCTCATAAATTTCAGCCTCTATTGCATTTAAACTCGAGGTATAAGCTCCCGTATCGACTTTTGCAGTCAGCATATCAATACCTAGCTCTGGTAAAGCCAGCCATTCTCTTCGACCAATGATCATCTTGCTTCGAAGCCTACCTCGAGTTGGCAAATTCAATGCCTCGGCAACCGAATCAGAGGTACCTGTGCGTCTTAGAGGGTTTGCTGTGTAGATGCTCGGCATGTGCCTCAGATAACACAACCCATGCCATAGACTCAAGAAATCCCTCGATTTAAAAAACAAGTATAACCCATAACCAAGGCGTGCAATTGAATCTTCATTGCGCTAGAATCGAATTCGGATATGGCAAAAAAATACGCACGCAAACGCATTTCACATCTTACCGTTGGTGACTTTTTTGAGAAACACGGGGATGCGCTAAAGCTGGAGCTTCAAGGAAAGGCCGTAGGCTTCGATCGCAAAATCATTGAACCTACTATCAACCACCCGGGACTGGCACTCGCAGGCTTCCTATCCTATTTCGCTTACAAGCGCGTCCAAGTTCTCGGCAACTCAGAGCAATCCTATTTGAACAAAAGAGGTAAGGATGAGCGCATTTTGAGATTCAGTGCAATTTGCGAGCGTTCCATCCCCTGCATTGTTACCTCGAGAAAGAAAACCCTCAGCCCCGAGCTACTCAAAGTAGCCAACAAAGCTGGCATCGCAGTATTCACCACTCCCATGGTGACTATGAAATTCGTCAATGCCGCCACCCTACTACTTGAAAACGACTTCGCACAGTCAACCACCCGACACGGGTGCATGGTTGATTTTCGTGGTGTGGGAGTGCTCATTCTGGGTGAGAGCGGAACTGGAAAAAGCGAAATTGCGATTGGTCTCCTTGAGCGTGGAGGTGCCCTCGTTGCCGATGACATGGTTATTTTACGTAAAGTCGGTAATGAAATCGAAGCGAGCGCCAAAGAATTTGCACGCGGCTTTATTGAGATGCGAGGTATAGGCATCATCAATGTGGCTAACATCTTTGGCCTAGGTAGCATTAGAACCCAAAAACGGCTCGATTTAGTCATTACGCTTAAGCCATACAGTGACATGAACAATGTCGATCGCCTTGGAGTAAGCCGCAAAAGCTACCGAATTCTTGATCAAGGCATCACCAATGTAGAAATCCCAGTAGCTCCTGGGCGTGATACCACCCGTTTGGTCGCCATCACTTGTCTTGAGCATCAACTTCGTAGTGTTGGCTACGACATGGCGAATGAGTTCAACCAGAGATTACTGGACAAAATGGCCAACGAAAACTCAGGATTAGGCATTTAAGCAGCATCAACCCATTAAATTGATCAAAAAATCCCTTCCCCCCCGAGCTTAGGCTCCCTAAACTGCTCAAGAGATTCTCTCTTAATCCGTTCCATCAATATGCCTACCCGCGAATTTACCGTCACCAACAAGCTAGGGATCCATGCCCGCCCTGCTGCTCAATTTGTCAAAACAGCGAGTAACTTTTCATGTGATATACAAGTGGAGAAAGATGACGAACAGGCAGACGGCAAATCAATTATGGGGTTAATGATGCTCGCAGCAGGCCACGGCTCCGTACTCACCATCACCACCAATGGACATGACGAAGACAGCGCCCTCGAAGCTTTGGGAGGCTTGATTGCCCGCAATTTCGAGGAATAGAGTCTTTTCGCACTAGTTTTTTCTATCTGTAAAGACCTCATCATAGGCAAGATTGTGCTTTGACCACATGCCTGCTTGTGTGCAGAATTGGCACTCATGCAAGGCTCTGATACAGAAATTGTCATCCAAGGTACTCCTGGCTCACCGGGAATCGCCTTTGGACCAGTGCATGTCGTTGCACGTGGTTTTCATGCGCCTGAGGTTTATGAAATCAAATCCTCACACATTCAGAGCGAGCAAACACGCTTCAGCGAAGCGCTCGACAAAACCAAGGTCGAGCTCGACGAGCTTCGCAACCACATCGACAAACTCTCAGGAGATGATCATGGCAAGATTTTCGATGCTCACCTACTTGTCTTAGAGGACAAATCCCTAATCACCAAAGTCAACTCAGCAATTGAGGACCGCCACCAGAATGCTGAATATGCCTTTTATGCGGTCATGCAGACATTCCTCGAAGCCATGCGCAGGATCAATGATCCCTATCTGAGGGAGCGCGCCGCTGATATCGATGACGTATGCCAGCGTGTATTACGCAACTTCAAACATGATGAAGAACATGATTCCGCAGAGCATCCGGATCACCACCATGTCTTAGTTGCATTTGATCTGTCACCCAGTGATACAGCCTCGATTGATCGCAATCACGTTATGGGCTTTGCTACCGAGCAGGGCAGTATCAACTCACACACCGTCATCCTCGCCCGATCACTGGGAATACCCGCCATCGTGGGTCTCGAAGGAGCCGTCATTGACATCAAAACTCTCTCAGAAAGTATTCTCGATGGCTACACTGGCAAACTCATCCTAAATCCTACCAAGGAAACGGTCAGGGACTACAAGAAACGGGCGCAGAAGCGAAAAATTGCTCGTAAAAAGCTCGAGACACTGCGTGAGGCTGAGACAACGACCACAGATGGTCACCATATTACACTTTCAGCAAATATTGAATTCACCAACGAGTTGCCCATGGTCAAGGAGTCAGGAGCAGAGGGAGTTGGTCTATTTAGGACGGAGTTTTACCTACTTAATGAGGGGGAAATGCCGGATGAATTATCCCAAGCTGAAGTTTACACTGAGGTGGCTAAAGCCATGCACCCCAACCAAACGATCATCCGCACCCTCGATGCGGGTGGTGATAAAATCAGTGCTGAGCCACTCGCCCAACCAGAGCCCAACCCATTCCTCGGCTGGCGCGGCATCCGTGTCTCTCTGACGCGTAAAGCACTCTTCAAGGAGCAGCTACGTGCGATACTCAGAGCAAGTGCTCATGGCAAATTAGGAATTATGTTCCCTATGGTCTCCGGCCTACGTGAGGTTCACGCTGCCAAAGAAGTTTTGCAGACCGCCATGGACGAGCTGCGCAAAGAAAATATATCTTTTGACCCTAATATTGAAGTTGGGGTCATGATCGAGATTCCCTCGGCCGCCATGATGGCTAATGAAATTGCCCGCGAAGTCGACTTCTTCTCAATTGGAACCAACGACCTCATCCAATATACTGTAGCCGTAGACCGAGTGAACAACTACGTTGCGCACCTCTACAAACCCACCCACCCAGCCGTTGTGCGACTGATGGACATTACCGTGAGGGCAGCAAAGGATCACAAAATCTGGACAGGCATCTGCGGCGAAATGGCTGGAGACCTCATGATTATACCCATACTCGTAGGTCTGGGTATCGACGAATTGTCAGTAGGCCCACACCAACTACCCAGTATCAAGAAAGCCATCCGTAGCTTGTCTCAGAAAGAATGTTCCGAAATGGTCGAAAAGGCCCTGGCGGCAGCTTCCAGCCCTGAAATCACCGAGCTTTCCCAGACCATGGCCAAGCGATGCTACCCAGACCTCCTGGAATAACTGGGAGTAACTAGAAGTGGCGAAGAATAGCGATAGTGCGCTTTAGCAAAATTTTTGTGCGCCCTAACTGAGCCACTTTTGCATTATGCAAGCTCTATTCACTCTTGCGAGTGAAGACTAGTTTGGAGTCGTCACTGAGAGATTGATCATAGGCATAGCCTCCACCGTTAAAGCGCTTCAAGCCTGCTGGGCTTGAGACTCGCTTTTGAATGGCCCATGATGCCATCATACCTCGAGCTTTTTTTGCATAAAAGGAAATGATTTTGTATTGCCCGTTTTTCCAATCTTTAAAAACTGGAGTGATCACAGGAGATTTGAGGTCTTGCGCTTGGATTGCTGAGAAATACTCATTCGACGCCAGATTGATGACCGCATCACCTTGTGCTTTGAGTTCCTTGTTGAGGCTATCAGTCAACAAACTACCCCAAAATTGGTATAAGTTCGAGCCTCGCTCATTGGCCAACTTCGTACCCATCTCAAGGCGGTATGGCAGCATTAAGTCGAGAGGCCGAAGAACTCCATACAATCCGGAAAGGATGCGTATACTTTTTTGAGCCTCAGCAAAGTCCTCTTTGCTCCAATTTTCGACCGCGAGCCCTTGGTAAACATCACCAGTAAATGCCAAAATTGCCTGACGTGCCTCTGGCTTACTATAGTCCTCGCGCCAATCATCGAACCTCTCAGCATTAAGCCCAGCCAATTTACTAGAGATACCCATCAGTGCCCCCAGCTCCGCCGGCTTCATCTTTTTCAATACATCAGCCAGCTTAGCTGATTGATCGAGCAACTTAGGCATAGTTGCCCTTACAGAAGGAACCTCAGATTCATAATCGAGGCTTTTTGCTGGTGACAAGAGATAGAGCATCTTGATTGAGGGGATGAAATCTGCTCAGCGAGCGATAAGGCTAGCTCGCATTCCACTCAGCAATACGATCTGCTTGCGCTGCAAACAAAGCATCAGTGCTATCGTGTATTTCGATTGATTCAATCGTATCGCCTTGGCCTATGGAATCGACCACGTCCTGGCCCTCGGTCACCTCACCAAACACAGTGTGTTTACCGTCGAGATGTGGGGTTGGCCCGTGAGTGATGAAAAACTGTGAGCCATTGGTGTTAGGACCAGCATTTGCCATGGAGAGAATACCCGATTTATCATGCTTCAAGTGAGGCTTACACTCACATTCAAATTTGTAGCCTGGACCACCCATCCCAGTGCCCGTGGGGTCACCACCTTGAATCATAAAGTTAGGAATCACACGGTGAAAGACGAGGCCGTCATAAAACCCACGACTGGCAAGATTCAGAAAGCTTGCACAAGTAACCTCAGCATCTCCCGCAAACATGGAAATGTTGATAGACCCCTTGCTGGTCTTCATAGTAATGTTGATGTTTTCGATATCGCTCATGATGCATGAGAGGAAAACCATGGTGGCCGTAAAATGCACGGATTTTTTTCAGATATTCGCCATGTTTCGGCAAACATAGAGTAATTCTGGCATTTTATCCATTTGAAGCTAATATTCATTAGCGCAACTACGTATCAATATCCATGAGCGGCAAGGATTTCGAAATCAGAATTAATAGCACACATCGGATTCGCTTCACTCGCGGTGCATTCGACCACAACAATCGCATGCTTGTGGATCTCCTGACGACCAACGGCCACGCCAAAGTAATTGCATTCATTGACAGCGGCGTTGCTACAGCGTTCCCAGAGCTCAGGCAGCAAGTGGGTGACTATCTTGACTGCATACCCGGCGTTAGTTCAAAAGGCGTTATCATCCAATCAGGAGGAGAAGAATGCAAACGTGATAAATCCACCCTACAAGATGCCTGGGATGCTATTGAAAAAGCTGGGATTGATCGTCATTCTTACATCATTTGCATTGGCGGCGGAGCCTACTTGGACGTCATTGGCTTAGCTGCCGCCACCGCCCACAGAGGTATTCGCCTCGTTCGTTTTCCCACTACCGTGCTCGCACAAGACGACAGCGGCGTCGGTGTCAAAAACGGTATTAATGCCTATGGCAAAAAAAACTTCCTCGGCACCTTTGCAGTTCCCTATGCGGTCGTGAACGACTTCGGCTTTATTCATGGTCAGCCAGAAAATGAACGACGCTCAGGTATTATCGAAGCGGTGAAAGTCGCACTCGTCAAGGACGCTGCATTCTATCGCTGGATTGAGGAAAAATCAGAAAAGCTGGCTAACCTAGAACCACATGTTCTTGAGGAAACGATCGAACGCTCGGCATTATTGCACGCCTCGCACATTGCCTACGGTGGTGACCCTTATGAGACAGGCAACAGCAGGCCACTCGACTTCGGCCACTGGGCCGCCCACAAAATCGAACAACTATGTGACTTTAAGCTCAGCCACGCTAATGCCGTCAGTGTCGGCTTAGCGCTCGATACAATATACTCTTGGAAAACAGGCCGCCTTGAGCAGGCATCAGCAATGCGAGTGCTCAGGACACTCAAAAAATTAGGGCTACCAACCTGGCATTCGGCACTCGACCTAAAAGACGAAAATGGAATGAGAGCTGTGTTTCTTGGCTTGGAAGAATTTCGTGAGCATTTAGGCGGTGAACTGACAGTGTTACTGCTCCGCGATCTTGGAAAAGGTGAAGATGTCCATAGCATGGATCTCAACCTACTGGAAGAGTGCATCGATTGGCTAGCAGCTCAGACTACACTTCCTTCGCCGTTTTAAAGTGCATTTTTGCCACCTTAGGCAGAATATCCTGACCATGCAGGCTGATCAGCTCACGCGCAGCCTTGAGAACATGCGGCCCTGCCCCTAGTGGGATTTGCACACCAGATTTCTCACTTGAAGACTCTATCCACGAGACAAATCGTTCACGCGCCAAAATGGATGCTGCTGCAACAGCAACATCACTCTCGCCCTTAGTACGCTGTTGGAGTCTCAAATCGACATTATGGCGCGCCAGCTCTTTTTCAAGAACCTCCTTACGTGCAAACTGATCACTCAGGGCACGCGGACAGCTCGGAACTTTCTCCACCAAACTGCGAATCACCCGCGCATGCCCCCATGCCAATAAGCGGTTCAAATTGCGAAATGAGCCATACATCTCGTTGTATCGCTCCGGTCCAATGCTCACCACCTCATGAACAACCCCAGGAGTAGCCCTGATAATATCTGCCAACTTGGCAATCTTAGCAGCACTGGTAATCCTCTTACTGTCCATCACTCCAGCATCCATCAGTGCTCGTGTGGAAGCAGCATCCGTGTAAGCACCAGCTATAACAAGAGGACCGAAAAAATCACCCTTACCGCTCTCATCAATTCCAAAGTGTGGCTCAAACATCTCCGGCTCGTTTACCTCCTCATAGCCCAATCTGGCCTCGCCAAACACCATCGGCTCCAGCGTGAATTTGACAAAGTCTTCGGTATCCCCCCCTTGCACCAGAATTTTTGGCCCCTTCTCGTAGACAGTGACATTGAGCTTGCCTTTTTTCCCAGAAAAATGGGCATACGGCTTATCTTTCATTTCGAAGCCTCCCTGTTCCATGAGCTGGCGGATTATCTCAATATGTTCAGCCTTAATCGGCATCGTGTAGCTGGATAATGCCATTAGCCTAACTCCTCCCTGACTTGAGCTGCATAAGCATTAGCGATACGTGAACACGTCGCTCCAATAGCGCTGGGCTCAGCCTCAAGCAATGCGGCCGCCTGAACCTCGCGAAGTGAATTGGTTAAAAAGATTTCGTCCGCTTTCTCGACATCTACAACCTCAAGGTCACGCTCCAAGACGGAGATGCCTAACTTAGAACAAAGTGTGATCACCAGCTGCCTGGTTACACCCGGCAAACAACCACTTGCCAAAGATGGCGTCATAACCACGCCATCCTTGACCAGAAAGACGTTCGACATCGAACCCTCGGCCAATAAACCCTGCGAATTAAGCATCAAGCCCTCATCTGCCCCCAAACGCAAGGCATGGCGATACGCCAACAAATGTTCTGCATAGGATGTTGATTTAAGACCAGCTGTAGCGCCACGCTCGTTAAGAACAAAAGGCACCCATGCTAGCTTCAAAAGACCCTGATCGTCCACCACGGGCGCAGCACAGGCCGTCACCATGACCCCAGAGGGCTCATCGCCGCCCGACAGGGGATTGACCCCTCCACTCAATGTCACCCTGATACGAAAACGCCCTGCCTGAGCGTCATTCGCTACGATAAGCTCGCCTATGGCAGACTTAATTGTCGCGGCATCTGGCGCCTCCAAGCCTAACCTACCCGCCGCACTTACCATACGTTTATGGTGCAGGTCGTAGGCAAATACATTACCATCGTAGCAAGCCATGGTTTCAAAAACACCAAGGCCAACAGTCAGGCCTAGGTCAAATGGCGACATACGCAGCTCATCAGCAGCCATTAAGTTGCCATTATACCAAATCATAGGACCCGAGTTCATTTCCACTTATGTATTCTCTGATCAGCCTAACGGTCAAGAGCACTCTGCAATCGCGCTATAGCAAATTCGATTTCCTCATCAGTGATGACGAAAGGCGGTGTAAACGCCAAGACATTTCCCTCAGCGCCATCAGCCAGCATAAACACCCCTTGTTGCATCATATCACTCAGCACTTCTCCTGCCACATCGCCCGCGCAGCCTCCATCTGCATGTATAAGCTCCATACCAAGCATAAGCCCCCTGCCCCGCACCTGCTTGATCAATGGGCTTTTAAGCTCACAGAGTAGCTCCTGAAACTTAGCCGACATTTTTTCAACCTGTGCCCGTATGCCATCATTACCATGTTCTTTCAGAGAAGCCACGGCCATGGCGCAACCCACCGGGTTGCCTAAGAAAGTGCTCGTGTGCAGCGCCTCCCCCTCGGATGCTGGCCATGCATCCATTACCCTCGATTTCCCAACGCAGGCAGAAATCGGATAGCCCCCACTCAGTGACTTGCCCAAGCAAATCATATCAGGCGCAACGCCCTCCCAGTCGCAAGCAAAGAGCTTTCCCGTCCGATTAAAACCACTGTAGACCTCATCATAGATCAACACGACCTCATTACAATCACACCATGCTCGTAGCATGGCTAAAAATCCATCAGGCGGCACCAGCTTACCACCTCGTCCTTGAATCGGCTCCACTAAAAGTGCTCCCACATCAGCCGCCTCGATTGCCCCAAGCTGCTGCTCCAGACGTAGCAAATCATCCTCAGTCGTTGGGAAATCAAGCTGAGCACATAGAGGTGCCAGCTGTTCTACAAAAGGAGTCCGAAATTTCTCAATCCCCGTTCCGATTAGCGCGCCATAGCCCAAACCATGATAACCATTTTTGAAGCTTACCAAGCCTGGTTTAGCAGTCGCCATGACCGCAGTCTTTAATGCTGTCTCGACCGCTTCAAATCCAGAGTTGCTCAGTGTCGTCTTACCCCGTCCTTCACCCCAACGCTCAAAAGTCATTGCTGACAACAGCTTGCACACCTCAACCTTTAATGCCGTCGGGTGCACATCCCCCATGCCATGGATCAACTTCTCTGACTGCTCGCGCATCACACCTGCAGACCAGCCGTGTCCAAGACCAGCAACACCGAAGGCTGAGGTGAGATCAATATAGCGATTTCCATCTTCATCCCAGACATTCACGCCATCAGCGCGCTGCCAAAAAACAGGCCAATCATCGGCTGTGTAAGTCACATTTTGACATTCATAGCGTTTGAGCTCAGCAGCCAAAGCAAGCGAGCGAGGGCCGGGAATCTCAGTTATCAGCTCGGGAAGCATGACTGGATTCTAGCGCGGAAACACGCGCTGTCCAGCAAGCGCTTGGATGTCATAATGATACCCCAATTTTGAATTGCCACACCAGCATGAGAAAGCTATCAATCTGTGCGCAATGAGTATTAATCTTGATAAGACTATCGAACAAATCACAGAACTATCTATCGATTATAGCTATAGATTGATCGGTGCCATCGTATGCCTGTGGATTGGCTGGAAAATCGTCAATGTTCTCTGCAAGGCTCTGGAAAAGTGGTTTGAAAAAACTGACTACGATGAAGCCCTCGAGACCTTCATTCACAGCTTGGTGTCAATGTCACTCAGAGTTATCCTTGTGATCACCTGTGCAAGCATCGCTGGATTTCCCATGACGTCCTTTGTGGCGATTTTAGGTGCTGCGGGACTAGCCATAGGCATGGCGCTCTCTGGCACCTTACAAAATTTCGCTGGCGGGGTTCTGATTCTTATTCTCAGGCCATTCAAAGTTGGTGACTTCATTGAAGCACAAGGGCACAGCGGTAAAGTGCGCAGTATTCAAATTTTCAATACCATCATCAACACGGGTGATAACAAGCGCATCATCCTGCCCAATGGCCCCTTGGCTACTGGTTCGGTTATTAATTACTCGGCAGAGGACAAACGCCGTGTCGATTTCACCTTTGGCATCAGTTACGATGACGACATCGACCAAGCAAAAGAGCTACTTGGCACCATTATCAATGCGGATGAAAGAGTCCACGAAGATCCTGAACCACTCATCGCTGTTCATGCACTCGCCGACAACTCTGTGAACATCATTGTGCGTGCTTGGGCAGATGCCTCTGATTACTGGGGCATTTATTTTGATGTCACCGAAAAGGTAAAAAAAGCCTTCGACAAAGAAGGCCTCTCATTCCCCTTCCCTCAGACGGACATCCATCTGCACAAAGTGGGCGAATAAGGTCAGGCTTATTTCAGCTCCATGCAAGCAGCTCAATATAGCTGTACTTTGTTGGCAATGGTCTTGAACTATTGAGCAATGGCAATGATGCTCTACGGCGTGATACGCGCTGTGATTTTTGATTTAGATGGGACTTTGGTTCACTCTCTTTCTGGTATTGCCCATGCACTCAACACCACGTTGGAGCGTAACCAGCTACCTACACACGCAGAAGAAAAAGTGCGCACCTTTATCGGCGACGGAATTACCATGCTCGTCAAGCGTGCTTGCCCAGACTCTTATCAGGATGGTCAAATCATAGCACTTACTGACCAAGTAAGTGCGGAATACGCCACCGCCTGGCAGAAAGGCACCAGGCCGTATCCTGAGGTGAGCGAAACACTAAAAACTCTCCTCGATCACGGAATCAAGATTGCAGTGCTCTCCAACAAGCCCCACGCATTTTGTGAGAAAATGACTGATTTTATTTTTCCAGACATTCCATTCACCACTGTTGTTGGTCAACACCACGGAGCCCCCACCAAGCCAGACCCCACCAGTGCCTTGAATCTGGCCAATCTTCTAGAACTTAGACCCGAGGAAATTGCCTTTGTCGGCGACTCCACGATCGACATTGTCACCGCACGCCGGGCAGGAATGACATCCATTGCGGCCACATGGGGATACCACGACCTTGCTCACCTTGTATCTGAATGCCCAGATTATCGTATCGATCAAATTAGCGAGCTGGTTCAAATTCTTAACATCAACGCCAACTAGTATGCCTTATCTAGATAAGCCCTCCGAGACCAACGGCATGCCCAAGGGGATACCTTACATCATCTCCAATGAGGCCGCTGAGAGGTTTTCGTTCTACGGCATGAAAGCCGCACTTGCGGTCTTTTTGGCCAACTATCTCGGCGTATTAGGTGGCGAATCAATGAGCGAAGCACAGGCAACCGTCTATGTTTCTTTTTTCAACTCAGCCGTTTACCTCACTCCTCTTTTCGGAGCCTTGGTAGCTGACATCTTTTTTGGCAAATACCGAACGATTATCACCTTATCCATTGTCTACTGCCTCGGACATTTAGCCCTAGCGATGATGGGCATGGCGGGTATCGTGCAGCTTTGGCTACTCGCAGGACTGGGTATGGTTGCAGTCGGAGCAGGAGGTATCAAACCCTGT
>JBNABE010000029.1:0-18776 GCA_049631945.1 Akkermansiaceae bacterium | reverse complement strand
ACAATCAGCGCGCGAGCTAGTCGATATCGGCTTTGATGGCTATGCCGTAGGTGGTATTTCCGTGGGAGAGCCGGAGCATGAAATGATGCGCGCTATTGAAAATGCTGTTCCTTTTCTCCCTGCTGACAAACCCCGCTATGCGATGGGCTTGGGCACCCCACCCCAGATGCTCGAGATGATCGCTCGCGGAGTAGACATGTTCGATTGCGTCATGCCCACACGTGTCGCTCGCCATGGCATGGCGTTTACAGCCGACGGCCCCATTCACATCAAAAATAAAGAATTTGAGTTTGATGCCAGACCACTCGATGAGAATACCCACCCAGCCTTGCAAAAATACTCAAGATCCTTCGTTCGCCACCTCTTTCGTGCAGGCGAAATGCTCTCTTTAAGATTGCTTTCCTTGCATAATCTGCATTTCTATCTGCGCCTCATGCATCAATCGCGTGAGGCTATCGAGCAAGGCAACTTTAACTCATTCAAAAATAAATTTAATCAACGTTACATCCAAACACCATGAACAACACCATCAACATCCTCGCACAAGCAGCTAAGGCAGAATCAGGAACTGGCAGCCCCTTGGGAAGTCCTATCGTAATGATGGTGCTTATGTTTGTCATCTTCTGGGTTGTGCTTATCCGCCCCCAACAAAAGCAACGCAAAGAATTGGCGGCTAAACAAGCAGGCCTCAAAAAAGGCGACAAGGTCGTCACGATTGGCGGTATTCATGCCACGGTTAACGCCGTAAGTGAGAACACAGTCTCACTCAAAGTCGCAGAGAATACCTTCGTTAAATTCGATAAAACAGCTATTGCCAGCGTCGTATCATCAGGATCGAAATCAGATGACGACTCTGCCAGCGGCGAAGCTAAGAGCTGAGGCATTGGTTAACTCTCTGTATCTAGTTCAGATACTTCATACATCTCATCCTTGCCAAACAACGGCATCTTCGATACATCCTCTTCGATCAGTTGTGCACACAACGCACTCAGTATAATTAACATACCGTAATGACCATCATTCTAGCCTCACTCTTCAGCGACGACCGACTTCTGACTTTCCTCTCGGGCCTCGGACTGCTGGCACTCTTTTTCTGGTATTTCGCCACCGATTTTGAGCGTAAAAAACGCAACATTGGCTCTATCATCGTAGCCTTAATTGCCATATTCAGCCTGCTCTCTATCATACCTAAAGGGCATTGGCGCAATATCCTGAGTGGTCAAACTGCATTATCGGAAGCTCACAACCTCAAAGGTGGCATTGACCTCATTGGAGGCTCATCCTTCACGCTACGCGTTCAACCAACCATTGATCCCGAGGGAACGGCCATGCCCGTCACCTCCAATGCTGTCGAGCAGGCTATCCAAACGGTTGAGAAGCGCCTCAATAATCTTGGCACAGCTGATCTTCTCATCGTTGCCCAAGGCAATGATCGTATACTCGTTCAAATGCCTGGGGTATCGCCTGAGGAGGCAGCCAACGTCAGGGAAATACTTGAGAAAATTGCCAAGCTCGAGCTCAAAGCCGTTCACCCAGAGAGTCGCGCACTAGCTGATCGTCTCGCTGCAGAAAACGAAGCTGATAGAGTGCTTCCCCCAGGTTACAAGCTTTACGTGCTCTCTGATGAAGATGAAGAAGGGCAAGTCATCACCGAGAACATCCTACTCAAGCGGCGCTCAGCCCTAGATGGCTCATACATCGTTCACGCCCAAGAACTTTATGGTCCACATGAAGGCAAACTCACCGTCGAGCTTAATGCTGAGGGTGCCAACAAAATGTTCGACCTCACCAGCAAGATGCGCCATGGCCAAGATCGTCTTGCCATTGTATTGGATGGCAAAGTCCTCAGCGCCCCAGTCGTACAAAGCAGCCTTGGGTCTAACTTTGAAATTTCAGGTATGAATGATGCTGCGGAGGCGAAAAGTATTGCAGCAGCATTACTCAACCCCTTGAAAAACCCGCTCCTCGTTGAGGAGGAACGCACGGTCTCTGCCACACTCGGCAAGGAAACTGTGCACCAAGGTATCACAGCGGGCATCGCGGGCCTCGGTCTCACCTTGCTCTTTGTATTACTTTATTACCGTTTTGCCGGGATCATTGCTTTGCTTGGTCTAACCATCAACATCCTCATACTCTTCGGAGCCATGGCCATGTTTGGCTTCACCTTCACGCTGCCCGGTATTGCAGGCATCATCCTAACCATTGGTGTTGCCGTCGATGCGAACGTGCTTATCTACGAGCGCCTTCGCGAAGAGCTTGCAGCGGGCAAATCGATTAAGGCTGCAATCTCTGCTGCATACGAGAAAGCTTTCTCTGCGATCTTTGATGCTAATATCACCACACTGATTACCGCCCTAATCCTGTTCTGGCGTGCATCCGGAACTGTTAAGGGCTTTGCCGTTACATTGACCATTGGTATTCTTGCCTCAATGCTTGCTGCGCTATTATGCACCCGAGTGCTGTTCTGGTGGTTCTCCGATGCTGGCATTCTCAAGAAGCTCAGCTTCATGAATCTTATACCAGAGAGAGCGTTCAACTTCCTCGGTAAGCGTAAGCTAGCTTTCAGCTTTTCCATCATCCTGATCGTCGCAGGTCTTGGCTCTGTAGGAATGAAGGGTAGTTCATCGCTCGGCATCGACTTCACAGGAGGCGCACAACTCTCCTACCAGCTTGTCGATGGCCAAACTGTCGAGCAGCCAGCTGTTCAACAGGTCCTCAATACTCTTGAGCTCACCAAACAAGCAAGCTCTCAGGAAGAAACCACGACTGGAGGCGAATACTTACTCACCGTTCGCTGTGCAACAGATGATATCCCAGCCATCGAAAGTGCCCTCAGCTCCAATTTTGACGTACTCAAAAGCAAACCCTCACGAGAGACAATCAGCGCAAGCTTAGGAGGAGAGTTCCTCAACACTGCTCTGTGGGCACTGATCATTGGCCTAGTAGCAATCCTCATCTACATTACTATACGATTCGAATTCTCCTTTGCACTTGGCGCATTTGCCGCTTTGTTCCATGACATTTTAATTTGCTTGGGCATTGTTATCTTCTCGGGACAAGAGCTTTCACTGATCCATGTTGGAGCCTTCCTAACGATTGCTGGTTATTCAATTAACGATACCATTGTGGTCTTTGACCGTATCCGTGAAGATCTACGTTCCCGCCGAGGTGACGTGCAGGATGTCATGAATCACGCCATCAACGCCACGTTGTCACGAACAGTATTAACCTCCGTGACGACCTTTGTGGCTGTGCTTGTGCTCTATATCTTTGGTGGTGCAGCACTCAAGGACTTCTCCTTTACTATTATGATTGGTGTCGTTGTGGGAACTTACTCTTCTATTTTCATAGCCTCCCCCATCGTCTACATCTGGAGCAAAATGCGTGGAGCCAACCTTCGCCGTGAGCTTCTGGATGCTAACCTCGAAGCTGAGGTCAATCCAGCGAAGTCATAGGGCCGAGGTTCAGCACAAACCCAATCTTTTATAATTATCAACGGCAGCACCGCGGTGTTGCCGTTTTCTTTGTCGCCAATAAAGAACTGCAAGATTTGGACCAAAAAATTCTTGCAATACGCTATTTATCTGGCATTTTCCCGCCCGTCCGAGCCCTATACGGCATCGTGACAACACCGAATAAAATTCCTGCGTAGCTCAGCGGTAGAGCGGGTGACTGTTAATCACTAGGTCCTTGGTTCGATCCCAAGCGCAGGAGCCATATGAAAGCCCCCAAGTGCGTGCACTTAGGGGCTTTCGCCTTTCTAGCCAATCTCTCTCAAAGAGCTACTCTGTACGCATAAATAAGCCCCTAGATAATGTATCCAGAGGCCACTCAAATAGAGTTTTATTTTACAGGGTAAAACAAGCTCATGAAATACTTTCGCCCCTGATCACATATCAAGGTGAGTCAAGGTCACCATCGCTTGCACATCGCCCTCCTCAGTGGCACTAGGAAGCGCCATCTGCATGAGCATGACCATACTACTGGGTTTCTCTACATTTTTGAAGGTCACCATGCCCAAGATTTTCATGCCTTGAGCATCTATCTGCTTTTGAGCTTCCGCCATGGCCTGAGCCTGCACTTCTGCATCCTCAAGCACCCAAGATTCCCCCAAGAATTGACCCAACTTCTCCTGTAGAGCAGTAAACTTATGACTCAGCATATAGTTGTATACCTTCATGCCCTTCATCTCCATTTTGTGCTCAATTTCCTCATCAGGAAATGCTTGAGATATATCAAGGCCCTCAACTTTCTCTGCTGTCTCTACTTTACCCTCCGACGCATCTCCCTGTGCTTGCACGACTAGCACCGATAGAAATAGCGCTATCATTGTTGCTAATATTTTTTTCATTATGGAATAAGTATGATCCTACGGTTTATCCGTTGCAAACACTTTCTAATCCTGACTTCTTAGAATATTGAAAGCTAGGAGCGCTCGAATATTTCAATCAGTGGAAAGGGCATTTCCCATCACCAACTGGCAGATCCTCTTCAGAATCCTTGTAAGGATGAGCGGGGCTTTCTGGCTCAGTATTTTTAGGCCTCTTCCAAACTTTAAGAAAAATACCATCTAGGGAACGAATCGTGAGGCGCGAAGTCGGCTCAGGATCTTCTCCCGGACCAGGAGTAAAACGATAGCGACGAGTTAATGTCGCTAAGATCAACATCGCCTCCTGCATCGCAAAAGCTGCACCAATGCAAATACGCGGTCCCTGTCCAAATGGTATATAAGCACAGGCTGGCTGATCCAGCCCCCCCTCAAACCGATCTGGGTCAAACTCATCGGGACGTTCCCATAGCTCTCGATGGCGATGCACTAGCCAAGGCGAGATAACGACAGGAGACCCATCAGGAATTTCTTTGCCTTGCAGGCTCTGCCCATGGGTGGCCTTGCGAAACGTAAGAAAACCTACAGGAGGATAGATGCGCATGGTTTCTCTGAAAACATTGCGGACCTGACGATGCCGTGCAACATCCCTAAACTCTGGCTCCCGATTGCCCAACAAGGCGCAGGTTTCCTCGTGAAGCCTTTCTTGGATATCCGGACATTTAGAAATAAGGAACAGTGACCAAGACAGTGCACTCGCAGATGTCTCGTGTCCCGCGAGAAATAACATGGCGACTTGGTCTACAAGTTCGACCAGATTGAAAGCAGACCCATCTTCTGGGTCACGGACTTCCAATAAGGACTGGAGAATATCACGATGATCACTTTGCTTACCGCTTTGGTAGGCGTCATAGCGACCTTTGATGGTGTGCGCCAGAAGTTCTCGTATTTCGCGCCCAGTGCGTTTCCAAATGATGTAATGATGCGGAGCAAGCCATAGCGGGATTCGGAAAAAACTCATCTGAATCATCAACACCGCCTTTTCTTGAAATAGATTAAACGCATTGAATATTTTATTCGCTCCTTCACTTTCAAGTGACTCCGAGAGAATAGTTCGGAGAATAATATCCGCCGTGACATGAGTCATTTCCAGCTCGATATCAGCAACTTGACCATCCTCAAGTTCGTCCAAGCGCTCAATTAGAGCATCTGAGCCACCTCGCATCAGGGTAAACACTTCTTTGAGTTTAGCTTGGCCAAAAGCAGGATCCAACATGCGCCGCTGACGCTCCCAGGTTGGACCATTTGTAGTGAATATACTATCGCCAAGTAATGGTTTTAAAACTACCTCAGAGATTTCATGTTTGGGAAAAGATTCACTCTTATCAACCAGCACCTCTTTGATCAGCTCGGGTATCTTGACCAAAAACAGCTGAATACCGGGCAGGCGCACACGTGACATCCTCCCCGAGTAACTCCCCTCATACAAAGTGGACAACCACGATCTTCTCCCCCGCTTGAAAAGATTCCACAAAGAACGCTTCTGGGAACGATCCAGTGGAGTGGGAAAAGGCGGAGTATAGGCCATCGTTTTATCAAATATTGTTACTATGATCTTTTGGGATAGCGACTGGCGAGCTTAACCGGGCCAGCAGTGATCGCGAAATAATCATAATCCGTCAACTTGTCTGCGGCCATGATGTATTGGAAATGTACGCGGAAAAGATCTTTTTTGATTCTATCGTAAACTTCAGGCGAAAACATTTTCACTAGGCTTACCGGAACGCGTATCGGCTTGCAAGGAGCTCCCTCCATACGTGAAACACCAGACATTGTTACCAGATCACCCACCGAGACACATGCCCCATCGCGGCGAGCAGAAAAATCAAACCAGCCGGCATTAAGATCACTGGCAACGCGCCTGAGATCACAACGTAATTTCTCACCCCCCGGCAGGAAAGTCACCAAGGGTAGGCAATTCCCAAGTGATGCGAAAGCAAATGCAGGGGCACCTCTGCCGAGATTTGGCTCTAGCTGGAGCATTTTAGAAACAAGTGCTGTGCCAAGAATAGTCCCCGCACTGTGACCTACAACTAGCACCTCATCTGTATCACGTGAACGCATTTTCTTAATAATGTATTTAGCAAATTCATCAATACGTTGATCTAGTTCTGGAATACATCCATAGCCCCATTGTTGCATGGCGCAATGTGTCCGTATTTGCCAACGGCCATGGAGATAGCCATCTACCCAGCGGCCAACTTTGACGCTAATCGCAAGCAGGACGACAGCAGGCATTACGCCGAGCCACCAGCTTAGGCCGAGAGCGACGGGCAAATACAAAACAAGTCCCGCCAACAAAAAACCAACAAGGAACAAACTGATAAAACATACAATGGGGTAGATTACAGTCAGGGCAGAAGTCCATGACACCTTATACAAACGCCAAAACCAGTTCGCTTTGATAAATTCCCAATAAGACGGAATAATTGCCTTAAAGAGTTGCCATTCATTTCTTGGCCAATGCCTGCGGATAATGTCATCCCAGCGCAGAAACTCGTAATCGGTTTCCGTACCTGAGTCCCTGCACTTTATGCTCCAGGCACTGGCTAGGCGGTGCACACGATGACGCTCGCCAACCTCAAGATTCAAACCATTGATCGCCGCCTGCTTTGTGGACTCCTCGGCATAAAGCTTATGGTAGTGAGACGCGCCACGTGGATCAAAACCACTAAAATAGAAGACAAGACGTTTTCTGACCGTCCCCTTGATATCGTTGTCTTCAGAGGTGCTCATAATCATGATGTAAGTTGTTTGGCCCAGTTCATATTACCCAGCTCATTATCACCACGCTGGCATAAGGCCAAATCAACGCTCAGATATAACCAAAGCATTTGCCGCCGCATAGTGTTGAGCATGGGTGAGGCTAATCTTGATCTGGCTCAAATGATGAGCTTGGCGAAATTGTTCGCCGGCACCAGAGAAAAATACTTCAGGTTCTCCACTTTCCCGGCGCCTTATCTCCATGTCCAGCCATGACAATTCTTTACCAATTCCTGTTCCAAATGCTTTTGCGACAGCCTCCTTTGCCGCAAATCTGGCAGCATAATGAATCGCTGGCTGATTCTGACTTTCACAATATGCACGTTCCGACTCCGTAAAGACTCTATTCACAAAGCGCTCCCCAAACTCGGCAATGGATGACTCCACGCGTTCTATCTCAACGACGTCAATGCCAATGCCGAATATCATGACAATGAATAGCCTTTCATTGCTTTGCGCATTTCACGAACTGCTTCAGTTAAGCCCACTCTCACCGAACGAGCAATCAAGGTGTGGCCAATGTTCAATTCACTCAGATGCGGAACGGTAAGCAGTTCTGGGAGGTTTTGAAGGTTGATGCCGTGTCCAGCATTCACTTGAAGGCCCTGCTCATGACCCAATATCGCAGCTTCCTTGAGCCGCATCGTCTCCTGACTGCGCACATCACCGAAAGCGTTTGCAAAACAACCAGTGTGCAACTCAATCATCTCAGCGCCAATACGTTGCGAAGCCTCTACTTGATGCGTGTCCGGATCGATAAACATACTCACCTTGATCCCCTCCTGTTGCAGCTGATTGACTGTTTTTTCGAGGGAGTCATAGAGCCCAGCGACATCAAGACCGCCTTCGGTAGTAACCTCTTCACGGGTTTCAGGTACCAGACAGACAAAATCTGGTTTTAATTGCAATACCATCGAGACCATCTCAGGAGTGTTTCCCATCTCAAAATTAAGCGGAAGATTGATACGCTCTCTTATTTTGAATGCATCTCCTTCTTGCATATGGCGCCTATCACCACGCACATGGATCGTAATAGAGTCTGCCCCACCCTCTAGTGCATCTTCAGCTGCCACCAAAGGACTTGGCTCCGCATTTGGGGAATCCAACATTTCGGCGTAACGTGCCTGACGCAACGTAGCCACATGATCGATATTAACTCCCAGCAACAAACTCATGTCACTGAGATAGGCTACATTACATAACGTGCCAACATCTTTTCATCTCTTTTGAGGCTCTTTTTATGCAAGCTACGTCATTCCTCGATTGCATTTTAGAACTATGAATAGTTATCTGAATAATATGCAGATTATTTCATACCTTCGGAACACCATGCTGTATCTTTTATCCCTAAGTTTTCTGGCCAGCATGCAAATAAGTGCCCAAGAGGAGCAAGAAGCTTTCTCACAAGCCAGACCGCAAATACCTGATGATCTCATTGATGATCCACATGTGCGGGAAGAGCTGGGCGTCAACGAATTCACAGCGCCATCCATCAAGCGCATTTTTGACGACCTAGATAATCTTGCACCGCTACATGCTGACGAACTAGCTCACGAAATACCCTCCCGGATGCCATTAAACAGAGCCGATCTTGCACTGGAGATCGGCTTCTTAATTGCCGACGGTTTCATCGCCGTGCAGGCAGGCCATATGCAAAAAATCGAGGAGCTAGCCAAAGAGCTCTCCCGATACAGCCGAGCCTTAGGTGCCGGTGAGCGGGTCAACCGCCACGCAGCCAGCCTACTAGATAACGCACGTAAAAACAACGTCGAGGCCCTCAAAAAAGAATTAACTGCAACCCAGAGAGATGTAGAAACCGACTTGATACATTTGCGTGATGTCGATCTTGCCCACCTCATATCACTAGGGGGCTGGATTCGTGCTCTCGAAGTAAGCTCATATGCCGTTGAGAAAAAATACACAAAGGAGAGAGCTCGCATCCTGTATCGCGAAGATATAGCCGACTACTACGAAGGCTCTATCGAATCTTTAGACCCAAGGGTATCAGACAGAGAAGACTTGAAGGCGATGCGCAAGATTATCGCACAATTACGCACCACGATGTTGCTCAGTGCCGACGCTGAACCCACTCTAGATGGAGTGAAGGAAATAGCCGCTTCTGCCCAAAAACTGGCATTAATCGCATTACAACGGCGCTAAATAGCCGCAGAGGATATCACGCAATAGGGGCGCCTAAAGGTCATGTCTGGATATCTTGGTAAAACCAAGTCGCATGACGTAAAAACTAATAAAAAATCAAGCCTCCACTTGACTTCACAGACAATTACAAGGCATATGATGAATAGCAAATGACATGGATTTAAGTTTGCTGTTACCTAAACATCACCATCACAATATTACCGACTATGATCATCTGGACTACTCTCGTTGCCATCCTTAAAATATTAGGTTCTTTAGGTATTTTTCTCTATGGCATGAAAGTCATGTCAGAGGGCATACAAAAAGCTGCAGGAAGCGGAATGCGCCATGCACTTGCCACTATGACTCATAACCGTGCAAGCTCAGTTTTTACCGGTTTTTTTACGACCTCACTTGTTCAATCCTCCTCGGCTACAACCGTATTAGTTGTAAGTTTCGTTAATGCCGGCCTGCTCACTCTAACCGAGTCAATCGGTGTGATCATGGGGGCCAACCTCGGCACCACGATTACCGCATGGCTCGTGGCATGGATTGGCAAATTTAGTATTTCTGCCATCACTTTGCCCATTATTGGCATTGGTTTACCATTATTCTTTGTCGGCAAGGCTAAGGCGAAGGCGACAGGCGAAACCTTGATAGGCTTTGGCTTGCTATTCACTGGGTTATCTTATCTCAAAAAATCAGTCCCTGATCTTAAGGGAGGAGTTAAAGAGAATGCCCAACTTCAAGAGACCATTCAAAACATCATTGAATCCATCAATGGTATGGGTTTTGGATCCACTATTCTTTTCCTTATCGCGGGCATTTTGCTGACCTTGATAGTGCAGTCATCTTCTGCCGCAATGGCAATCACCATCACCTGTGCTTGGAATGGGTGGTTTGGTAGTGATCCATACGAGGCTTTCAAAATATCTGCGGCTGTCGTATTGGGTGAAAACATTGGAACCACAGTCACAGCATGGCTCGCATCTATCGGCACTAATGTGAGTGCCAAACGTGCTGCTCGTGCCCATTTCTTATTCAATGTTATAGGCACAGTGTGGGCCCTCCTGTTTTTCTGGGCTATTACATCCATTGTATGGGATTTAGTCGACCATTTCCCCAAGCATATCGTAGAAATCAAAACAGCGAAAGGAGACGCTACCAATGACCTCACCATTGTGGCATTTGCGGTAGCTCTCTTCCACACCACTTTCAACCTTGCCAACATACTACTTCTGGTTTGGTTCGTGCCCATCATCGCCAACCTTGTGCAAAAATGGGTTCCTGACCCAGCCGAAAAAGACGAGACAACACATCTGCGCTACATTTCACAAACATTAGTCGACCTGGGCGAACTCAACATTGCCGAGGCTGAAGACGCCATCAGGAAAATGTCACGTTTGTGCGTTACCATGTTTGACGGGTTCATCGACGTGCTCGAAAACCCCAAAAAGGACATGTCCGCTCAGGTAAGTGCACTCAAAAAAATCGAAGATGAGTCCGACATTATGTTACAAGAGATTACCCAATACCTTGTGCGCTGCTCCTCTAAAGACATCGGCCCAGCAAACGCCAATAGAATTGCCAATATGCTGCGCATCACTCAAGAGGTTGAGGAATGTGTTGATTGCATCTACCGCCTGGTGAAACTCAATGAGCGCCGATACAAGAAAGACCGTCAGTTTACTCAAGAACAACAAGAAGCTATTCGTGAATTCGCTGGCAGCATCTCACAGTTTGTTACCTTCGCAGACAATAACCTACTCGCCAAAATTTCTGATGATGACATGGCTAAAGCCGAAGCTATGAAAAAAATGGCTGGAACTATGCGAAAGAAGTTTAACAAGAGTGCCATGAAACGCATGTCACATGGTGATGTGAAACTTGAAATGCTTAATATCGACATCAATAATCACTTTGACTCAGTCTCTAATCATGCTTTGCACATCGTTCAAACCACTATGGCAATGCATGAAGAGGCATAGTGGTCTTTGATGATATAGATAGTCACATCACAATTACCAAATTAACAAGCCCTGCAGCAGATGATGCTGGCAGGGCTTTTTGGGTTCTATGGCTATTGCTGATCAAGGACTGCCATAACAAAACTCATTCACGGCTCTTTCACTAGGATTCTCAGCCCGTCCTCGGAGCTGACAATGATTTCTTTACCCTCGGTAATGAAACCACTCACCGCTGTGACATCGAGAATTCTGCCGTCGAAGTCTCCTTTGCCCGCTGGACGCAGATCTGTTGTAGCCACACCTTGCAGGCCAACATGCTCACCTGTGCCCCCAGAGACCGAATCTAAGCCAGTGGAATCACCACTGACGAGCACCTTGCTCATAACGAGCCGATTAAATAGAGGCGCACCGGGCAAGTAGCGCATCATCAACATCATCAAAATGGTAGATCCAAGTAGGCCAATCGCCAAGTTTAGGGCTGGCCGGTTGATGAAGTCTAAGGCTCCGGCAGCGTCCCAACCACGCACGGCATTATCCTCAAAAGCAAAGCCGTCAATCATAGCGACAAACAGAGTTCCAATCACCAAGATTGCTCCAATGACCCCTGGAACAATCATTCCGGGCAAAATAAAGAGCTCAAAGACAACCAGGATCACCCCCAGCAGAAATAATAACATCAATCCATAACCAGCCATGTTACCTGCAGCATAATTCCCAAAAAAGAATACCGAAAATGCTATCAGCGATATTCCACCGCCAATTCCAAAGCCGGGAGATTTCATCTCGAGGTAAGCACCTCCGATACCGACAAAAATGAGAATGGCTGAAAATGCAGCCACCCAATATGCTAATTTCTCCATGCCCGTGGGCACAGCAACAACCACATCGGCATCGGCCAAGCCCTCCTTTTCCAGCAATTCATCAATACTGTCGACAATGCCCTTGGCCAGCAATGGCTTGCCTTGAAACTCACTTACTGCCTCGTCAGCCGTGAGCGATAATAACTCCCCCTCTTCAACCTGAATATCACCAAAATCATAATACTCGTCAGTAATCATCATCGCTCTGATCACGTCTGGGTTACGCCCCTTACTCTTAGACACGGCTCGAACAAATGCATTAAAAGCAGACTCTATTTTAGCACGCATAATTTCCGGAATTTCAGCACCGCTACCGCTGACAATCGCTGCAGCACCGATCGTTGACACGGAGTGCATGTATATCGCGTCTGTTCCAGCAGCCACAAGGGCCCCAGCACTCAACGCTTGCTGATTGACAAATGCATATGAGGGAACCTTGATTTTCTGCATATCAACCATAATAAGCTCGGCTGTATCGAAGGCCAGCCCCCCGGGAGTATCTATGTCGAATAATACGGCACGAGCATTCTCCTCGTTCACCCGTTGAATCACCCGTCGCCAGAATTTAAATGCCTGTTTGTTCACTAGGTCTTTTTTGCCTACCTTGATCACCACCACCTTACCTTCATAACTTTCTTCATCTGACCGACCAAACACCCTCTTTTGAGGCTTTTCCGGCGCAGTAGCATTGATGATTTTCGGTTTTATACCCTCATCAAGGTCAGCTTCCGATCGAGGTGCTCCAACTAGCTCACCCTCATTTACTAAAGCGAACTCCGCTGACTGTTGCTCCGACTCTTCAGCCGAATGCTCTTGAGCCATTCCAGCCACAGCAAGACTGAAAAATAAACCTATTGCCAATGTGGAAACTAATCTCATGACATTAGCTTTAGCACAAAGTGGCAAAAACGACACCGCAAATTAATGCATACCCCTTCTCTAATCATCAATCTCAGCAAGAACAGAAAACCGCTTAAAATAGGCAAAAAAACGATTGCATTAAGCTTCACGTTGCCCTTTATTCGCCGCCCCGCGAGCTAGAAACCACCGTAGGTCCTCCGCAAATTAGCCAACTGTCAACTCTTGACGACTCGCTAATCCCCGCTCGCCGGAGGGTAACCCGGTAAACCAACAAATACCATGTCAGAAGACACATCAAACAATACAGATACAACTGAAGCAACCGAAGAAGTAGAAGAAGAAGGCGCCGCATTTAAATTGGACCGATTCGAACTTCCCAACCGCCTCACCAAAAACGAAGATACCGAATCCGAAACCTACGCTCAATTTGTTGCTGAGCCTTTTGAAGGCGGATACGGTCACACCATCGGAAACTCATTACGCCGAGTATTACTCTCCTCTCTTGAGGGTGCTGCAATCACATCCGTGCGTATTGCTGGTGTGCAACACGAATTTTCAAGCCTTCCGGGTTGTGTTGAAGATGTTACTGACATCATCCTCAACCTCAAAAAAGTTAAGTTCAAGCATCATGGCAAAGAACCACGCGTTCTGACGATCAAGTGTGAAAAAGAGGGCGAAATTACCGCTGCAGACATCCTTGATGACAACATGTATGAAGTGGTCAACAAGGACCAAGTCATTTGCAACCTTGACCGCAAAGTGAAATTTGACTGTGAATTTGAAGTCAAAGTTGGCCGTGGCTTCAACACTGGCGACGAAAACAAGCGTAAAGACATGCCTATTGGTGTGATTGCGATCGACTCTATCTTCTCGCCCGTAGTTCGCGTGAAGTATGCAGTTGAAGCGACACGTGTTGGGCAAATGACCGACTTCGACAAGCTCATTCTTGATATTTGGACTGATGGCCGTGTTGAACCCTCCGATGCACTCTTGCAAGCATCTGCTATTCTTCGTCATCACCTCGATGTCTTTGTCAACTACGATGAAAACGCTGTTGACTTCGAAGAAGCTCCTGCAGAGCAAAGCGAAGAAAATGCAGCCCTCAAGAAGCTTCTCAATATGAGTGTTAACGAAATTGAGCTTTCTGTGCGTGCCGCAAACTGCCTCAACAACGCTAACATCACCACGGTGGGACAGCTTGCTACCAAGACTGAGGCAGAAATGCTCAAGTATCGCAACTTCGGTAAGAAGTCTCTCAACGAAATCAAAGAAAAGCTTGTTGAGCTAGGACTTGGACTCGGCATGAACATCGACCCATCCTTGCTGACAGGAGCACTACCTAGCGTAGCAGCACCTCGTCTCGGAACCGAAGACGAAGCTCCTGTTGGTCTTGCTGACCTCATCGCTCAAAATTTGACCGACTAATCATTCAGCATTTTTAATCCCTTATTCAATACTAATCGTCCGAAAGGACTACTAACATGAGACACAGAAAAAAAACTGTCAAACTACAACGCGATAGCGCTCACCGTCGTGCACTGCTTGCCAACCTGGCATGCAGCCTGATCGAACACGGCCGCATCCGTACCACATTAGCAAAAGCCAAAGCTCTGCGCCCAGTCGCCGAAAAAATGGTAACGCTAGCTAAGCGTGGTGACTTACATGCTCGCCGCCAAGCTATTGCATTCCTTCGCCAAAAAGATTCCGTCAAAAAACTATTTGGTGAAATTGCAGCTGCTAGTGAAAACCGCCAAGGTGGCTATTGCCGCATCACAAAGCTTGGAGCACGGAGTAGCGACTCAGCACCGATGGCATACATCGAGTGGACTGACGTTGAAGAAATGGCAATCGCCAACAGTGGTGAACAATCTAACGAAGAAGAGTAACACACCAATTCAAGTAATCTTTGATTCATACTACCCATCAGGGTCCAAAAGCATGCATTCTCAAGAATGCGTGCTTTTTTGTGTTATGCCATCATTGCTTTTCATCTATCAAATTTACGCTTGAAATAGATAATTTTTTACTTGCGAGCATCTCGAACAATGTTATCTGTGTTTAGGGATAAGTCATTAAGCATTAGCCCTCGAGAACATCACACACATTATGAAATCAAGAAAAAACCTAACACGTTTTACATACGAAACTACAGCTTTTCAAGGATGGCGCCTTTGTTTGAGCCGCACTGGAACCACTTTTACTAAATATTTTTCTGATAAAAAATACGGTGGTGAACGCAAGGCTCTCAAAGCTGCAGACGGAGCACTCGTTGAGCTTCGTGATCTGCTAGATAAATCTCGCAGAGTAAATGGCAAGCTCAGCAAGAGCACCATTGCGAAGGCTCACAAATTACTCAAAGCAGCTTAACTGCCTTAGCGCCTCACAAAGATAGAAAATATATTCATGCAGCTAGGTAGTATCCTAGCTGCTTTTTTTTGCTTATCGGCGAGTATATGTTAGCCTGAGACATCGTGAATCACATCAAATTTTACAATCGCTACAGTGGGTCTATGGAAACAGAGCTGGTGTATGGAGAGTCATTTCTTAAATGGGCATATGGTAATCCCCTCGGCAAACTAGCACTACATAGCTTTATCAAACGAGCGGCATTTTCTCGTTGGTATGGCAAAAGAATGGATCAGCCAGCCAGCCTAACAAAAATTCGACCATTTATCAACGATTACAGACTTAATGTTGACGAATTTGCTGACAATCCTGAAAGCTACCGTTCATTTAACGAGTTTTTCTACCGCAAACTCAAAGCGGATGCTCGCCCTATTTCTGACGATGCGATAGTTTTCCCTGCTGACGGCAGACACTTAGCCTTTCAAAATATAGACGACATCAATGGTTTTTTTGTCAAAGGCCAAACCTTTGATCTTCACCAGTTAATCGGAGATTCTACACTGTCCTCGCAATATACTGGTGGCTCACTAATACTCTCTAGGCTTTGCCCAGTCGACTATCATCGATTCCACTTCCCGGTTAGCGGACATGCTTCTGAAACACGTCTCATCAATGGGCCTCTCTTCTCTGTTTCACCGATAGCATTGACACGAAATCTGAACTACCTCTGGCAAAACAAGCGCACTATTACTCAAATACAAACTGAATCCTTAGGTAAGGTCTTGATGCTAGAAATTGGTGCAACATGCGTGGGCTCTATTCAACAAACCTATCAAGCAGATGATGAAATCATCAAGGGTGATGAAAAAGGCTATTTTGCCTTCGGTGGATCTTCCACCATTGTCATTTTTGAACCTAAAATCATTTCCTTCAGTGAGGATCTTCTGAGTAATTCAAGTAAACAAATAGAGACCTATGCTAGAATGGGTGACTCAATGGGCCATATACTCTAACAAAATCAATGTGACTTAAAATGTTGCCAGCCTTGTTTCGAGCTAATGATATTCTCATCAGCCTGAACCAGCTCTCCAATAAGGCTTAATCTTAAGTCTGGAAACTGTGTACTCCAGGCTATACTGAGCGTTTTAATCACTTCAGGCGATATGGTAAATAACAGTTCGTAATCTTCGCCATCTCCTAGAGCCTGATCAACACCACAGCCTTCATTGCATGGCAAAGCATGCTCGTTAATCATATAACCACATTGGCTAGCCGAAGCTAGGCGGGGCAGATCACAGCCTAGCCCATCAGAAAGATCCATCATGGAGTTTATCTTAAAGTGCTCGGTTAACCAACGCGCTTCGTGCACGCGTGGCATGAAACTTAAATGCTTACCTGTGATGGAACCACCCAAGTTACCAGTTACCATAACAAGATCTCCAGCTTGCCCGCCACTTCTTAGGATGCATCTAGATTTCTCGACCCAGCCTGTAGCAGCGACAGAAATAACCGCTGCTGCATTATTGGGCACACTGCTGGTTTCCCCTCCGCATATTGTTGCTCCGTATTTCGATGCGCAACTCTGCATACCTTCGTAGAGGCTCTCTAAATACTCAATTGGCTTGTGAGGGGGCATCGCCACCGTAATAAGCAGATAACTTGGCAAACCTCCCATCGCAGCAAAATCGCTGACAACTCGGGCTACGGCTTTCCAACCGACTCTCGTAGCAGTATCCTCAACTCGATAATGAACCCCCTCCACCATTGAGTCAGTTTTAAGCAATTGGTATGACTGAGAATCATTTAGATTTACTACAGCACAGTCATCTCCTGGACCCACGATCAGCTTTTCATCCTCCTCGCAGCTGCCTGCGAACTTCTCCACAAGCCTCTCAACAATAGCGTCTTCTCCTATTTCACTCAACTGGCTCATGCAACGGTGAAAGCTTAAAACACAAGCTGATATAAAAACAATTCTTAAAGAAATTATGAGAAGAATTGCTGTAAATTTGGCGTTTTTAACGCATAGTTCTGGTGTGAGGCGCCTTATTACAGTTCTAATTTGCTACATTAGCTCATTTATTATGCCCATGACCCTGGCAAGTAGCCCGCCACAGGCTGTGACTGATTATCTGACGCTGAATACAGATTACCAAGCCGGCTCTATGGCCATGGAAGATCAGCTCTATCTTACGGCGGCCACTAAATTTCGACTGGTTTTACAATCTACTGATATACCGAGTGAAGTCATACCCTACGTTCAGATTGCACTGGTTGAGTCACTCATTCGTTCCAGTAATGCTCCCCAAGGAGATAGCCAACTGGCTCTCGAGGCATTAGAGCTTCTCAATGAAGAAGCTATCTCTGATCAGCCATACGCCTCTATTTGGAAAGCTGAAGCTTTCTTCGCATTAGGGCGCTATCAAGACGCAGTCACTGCACTCGCGGAAGTACCCGCGACAAATGAGAAATACAGCGAAACCCAACTCTCTCGAGCCCGAATCTTATTAGCACTAGGGCAAACCACGGAGGCTCTCGAGCTTCTTATCAAACTTGGGCAATCAGGCTCTACTCAGGTTAAGAATGCAGCGAACTTGCTGACCACTGAAATTCACATCAATCTTGGCAACTATGATATTGCAACCAATAGCATTGAAAAAATAGACGGACAGGTTCCTGCTGCTGCAAAAGTCAAAGAATACCTTGCGGCTCGTTTAGCCTTGTCATCAAAAGAAAATTCATACGAGGCCATCGAGCGATTTCAGTCATTATTAGCTGCGCCAGACCACCTGTCAGAACCCATTTTTCATGCCTGCATGTTAGGCAAAGCAGATGCACAGGCTGCCGCAAATCAGCCAGAGGATGCAACTGCTACATTGGAGCAATTTATTGATAACTACCCAAATTCTATGATGCTGCCAGCAGCCTTCGATCGCTTAGCTAGCATGCTTCTCAATAATCAGGATGATAACAGTGCAATCATCTCCAAACTCAAACAATGGAGTGGCGATCTACCACCTGGCAACAACCCACTCTACCGCAGTGGTGAAAGCAATAGCGCCATCTCCCCTTTTCAGCCTCATTCGCATAGTAACAACGATCTCATTAGCCTTGCCCTCTATCATAGAGCTGCATTGCTTGCTCAAAATGATGAGCCCAAAAACAATCAACTTGCCATGGCTCTCCTCGCGCGCCTGCGAGCACAACACATCGCCAGCCAAAGCTTACCCAGCGAGCTCTACCTCAAGCTATCATCTGCATCGCTGATAGATACAGCTTATCTACATCTAAAACAAAATAATACAAGCCAAGCCACCTTTACTCTCTCTGTGATGGAAAAGACGGCTTCCTCACCGCGCCTTCGAGACGAAGCTAGTTTTTTACGTGGTCTTCTATTGGCTGATCAGAATGAATCGAGTGAAGCATTAAATGCCTTCGAATACGCACGGCAAT
>JBNABE010000028.1:0-18815 GCA_049631945.1 Akkermansiaceae bacterium | reverse complement strand
AGGCATTGTTTTTTCACACTTGCATCACTGGGATCAACGACGGGTTATGCTACTGTAGATTATACGGAGTGGCCTGTATTTGCCATTCTACTCATTGCTGTCATGATTTGTGTAGGCGGGTGCTCTGGATCTACTGCTGGCGGAATGAAAGTGAGTCGCCTCATTGTATTTCTTAAAACGTCGCGACTAGAAATTGTGAAGGCTTTCCGCCCTAATCAAGTCTTTCGTATGCACATCAATGGCAATGCAATGGGGGATTCCGAAAGGGCTCAGGCTGTTGGCTTTGTCGCACTCTATGCCTTTATAATCATTATTTCCTGCTTTCTTGTTGCCTTGGTTGAATCGGTCAATGGGATCGATTTTGTGACTGTTTTTGGCTGTGTATTAGCCACATTTACCAATACAGGTCCGGGATTTGGGGATGTTGGACCGTCGGGTAATTACTCACATTTGCTGCCAGTTACAAAAGTCTTCTTGTCACTATTGATGATTCTGGGCCGCCTCGAGCTTTATGCCGTGTTGGTATTGTTTATGCCATCACTATGGCGCAGATACTGATCAGGCCATCTTCAGTTTAAGTAGATGTCATCAGGCGTTTCAGCCAGTATTTTGTGATAAGGCGAAATCTGTCGCAGCAAATCTGACCATAAATTATCTGAATGATGGCTGTGAAGTATTTCGCTTGTTGGTAGGGTAAGTATCCATGCTTGTTTTTTAAGTTCAGATTCAAGCTGACCGGGCTCCCATGCCGAATAACCTGCGAATGCTCTGACGAGAGCTCCTGGCTGATGAGAGCGCTTGACGGCATCGGCAGCGTTGATTCGAGTTGTGAATTGAAGTTCATCATTCTGATCTTCCCATAAGGCCGCAAAAGTCAAATGCTTCTGGTCTACGGGGCCTCCGAGGTGGATCGGAATATTGCCCAATTCAGCGAATTCGTCGGAGCTAAGCACATCGCCCACGGTTTGGCCAGTGGGGTGATTAAGAATTAGGCCGTGAGCACCATCTTCAAGGCTATGATCAGTGAGAAAAATGACACTCTTATTGAACACGCCATCACAAAGAGAGGGGTCAGCCAGTAACAACTGTCGATGGAGTCGAATTGGTAGGTTTGGTAAATTCTCCATTGTGTGTGCCACCTATGGTCACTCATTGATACTGCAGGTGTCAAGGGATCAAATTGAACGATAACTGCGAAGGCTTGTCATCAATATGATCTCAACTCACTTACCGGTTGCCATTGTCGTTAACGTTGGCAAAATAGAAGCAGAATGTGTTATCGTTCGGTTACCATATTAGCGATTATTTCGAGCAGTTTAGGTCTGATATCCTGTACTGTTCCTGATCAATCTCAGGCTCAGGCAGGTCTGCAGGGCTTGAAGGCATATCAGCAAGCTGGAGGCAGTATTGTTGGTATGGATAATTCGGCAGCGCTAAGCATAGGTGGTGGAAGTGCACCAGTTGCTGGCTTGAGTGGTGAGGGAATTACCCCAGAGGATGACATTGTATGGGCTCCAGAAGACCCAGAGGAAGCCATTGATGGTGGGTTGGAGCGACTGTGGCAAAGTCCGCAGAATAAGTCATGGCACCAAAGCTACAAGGAGGCAAGCCGACAGTCTCGCCAGTTAGGCAAGGCCTTGCTTATTTGGTTTACAGATTCAATGTATAGTCCTACCTGCCGACAATTGAGTGAGGAAGTCTTTTCTATTCCCGATTTCGAAGAGTGGGCCACAAAGCATGTTGTTCGCTTACGTGTAGACAAGCAGGTGCCTGCCAAGGAGAGGTCGAAAGACATTGGCATAAGAAAGCTGAACTACATAAAAAAACTCATCAAGCAATATGGGGTTAAAGGCTGCCCTACGGTTCTACTTTTAAAGCCGGGAGGTGAAGTGCATGTCTATTATCGCGGCTACAAAAAAGGAGATGGAGAATATTATTTGGCACGTTTGAAGCATGCGGTTGTAGTCATTGACAGGGGGTACGAGCAATGGCTTGATAAGTATGAAAAGCGCGGATACCGGCTATGGAAAAGTCGAGATGGTCGTAAGACATTTGCCAAATTGTATCGCTTTCAGTCTGGGAAAGTTACTTTGGTTGACCCAGATGGGCAACGAGGGGTAACATCCTTCAACAATTTATCTGATGCCGACAAAGCATGGATCATGCTTCAGAAGAAGAAGCGAGACGGAGCTATTAAACATTCTAATTAAAGCTAGCTTTGAGAGGTCTATAGCCTCAGACCAGCTTCCAAGGCCTTAGTTTTTATTTTCTGTGGGTAGCGCATACCAATGGAGGAGCAGGGGGCGCATTTTAGGACTTATGCCAAATCTTGGAAATTATGCTTGCAGTGAGGTTCAAAAGTGAATAGCCATTGCCGCCCTCATCGCTGGGACAGGTCGATCTTGAGTAACCAATAAACACTCATCATCAATCAGTTTCAGTATTCACAAAGACATATTTCCCATGGCAGCTAAAAAGAAAATATCCAAAAAAGTCACCAAGCGCGCAGTCAAAAAAACAGCGAAAAAAGCACCCAAAAAGCTTGCTAAGAAGGCGGCGAAAAAGCCAGCAAAGAAAGTAGCAAAGAAAAAAAGCGTTACAAAGAAGGTTGCTAAGAAAGCTACCAAGAAAGCGCCTAAGAAAGTGACTAAGAAAGTGACTAAGAAAGTGGCTAAGAAAGCTTCCAAGAAGGTTGCGAGCAAGACTGTTGTTAAAAAAGTGGCCCGTAAAAAGGTGCCCACCAAGCCTGTCGTTTTGAGAGGATTTGCGAAAAAACAGCACCAAAGGCTGCTGGATTTACGTGATGGTATTCTCGATGCAATGTATGGGGTAACGCATGATACCCTGAAAAACACTGACGGAATGGAAACGGGGGGTGGTGGTATGCACACTGGTGATGCCGGCAGTGATTCCTACGACCGAGATTTTGCCCTCAACCTCCTCGCCAAGGAACAGGATGCGCTCAGTGAAATTGAGCAGGCGATTACACGAGCAGAGACTGGTGTATATGGAGTTTGTGAGATGTCGGGTGAGCGCATACCGAATGAGCGCCTTGAGGCTATTCCATTTGCACGCTACACTGTTGATTGTCAGGCACTTTGGGAGAAAGAGCACGGTAATAACCGTCACGCCCCAAAATCAGAATTTGGCTTTGCTAACGGTAACTTGCGCTAAAATCGACGAAAAATCGGCAATCTGCAGATTCTCTGCTTGACCAATCAGCGGAAATCGGTAGTTTTCGCCTCCCCGCAAGCTTTAGCTGAATTCCCACCAGTATATAGCCAACAGGACACATTTTCACCATACACTCATCTATCATGGCACGCGACATCATCATCCTCGAATGCACAGAAGCTAAAGCTGAAGGTAAACCAACCTCTCGTTACACTTCCACGCGCAACAAGAAAAGTCTCCGAACACCGGGACGCCTGGAGAAGGTGAAGTATAATCCATTCTTGCGTCGTCGCACCCTCCATCGAGAAATGCGCTAATCGCCACCGCTGGTAAAATCGCAACATCAACTCATTTACAAAATCATGTCATCCATATCTACTCCGAAGAACAAAGAGCGTCGCATCGCATATTGGAAAGCGAATCGCCCCATGCCGCATCGTCGTCATGACATTCCAGCAGCCGAGGTTGATTACAAAAACGTAGATTTACTCAACAAGTTTACGACAGAGACTGGTAAAATTCTCCCTCGTCGTGTCACTGGAGTTTCTGCAAAGCTTCATCGCAAGATCACACGCGAGATTAAACGGGCTCGTGCTTGTAACCTTCTTGGTTAATTCTTCGTCCCTCGAAGAACAATTTCTTGAGCCTGTCCGCTGATTCCGGGCAGGCTTTTTTTTTAATAATATTGTCGATATAATCGTTTATAAGTGATGAAGGAGCTTACAGACACTCAAAATGAGATGGACGATAGAAAAATCCCTATCGATCGTGTTGGAGTCAAGGCACTCAGGTTTCCGCTTGAGGTGCGTAACAAAGATGGCAGCACCCAACGCACAGTGGCGACCACGGCATTAGCGGTTGATCTTCCGCATCACTTCAAAGGAACTCATATGAGCCGCTTTGTAGAAGTGCTCAATTCACACGGTAATTGTCTCGATGTGAGGGAGATGACTGCTATTCCGGAAGAGCTTTTGGGTAGGTTAGAAGCGCGTAAAGCTCATGTAGAATTTCGTTTTCCTTTTTTCCGAAGTAAGCCTGCACCGGTTACTGAAATTTCTGGTGTGATGGATTATGAGGTTGTTTTCGAGGCTGAATCAGACATCGAAGGAAATCATGATTTTATTTTGACCGTCATTGTTCCAGTGGCGACACTGTGTCCTTGTTCGAAGGCAATCAGTGAGAGAGGGGCGCATAACCAGCGTGGAAGCGTCACTTATTCTGTCCGCTTTAAAGAGCCAATATGGATAGAGGATTTAATAGATCTGGTAGAGGCATCGGCAAGTTGTGAGCTATACAGCCTGCTTAAGCGGCCAGATGAAAAGGCTGTGACTGAACGTGCCTATGATAACCCTGTCTTTGTGGAGGATTTAGTTCGCAACGTAGCAGCTCGCTCCAATGCTCAGGACAACATTGTCTGGTATCGAGTCGAGGCAGAAAATTACGAGTCGATTCATAATCATAATGCATACGCGGTGGTCGAAAAAGTTGACCAGTAAGCTTGCACGTGGCTTGTGTCACAAAAAACAAGCGTGCCAATTCATGAGCGAGCCATTAGACTACTCTTATGTCTGATAACAACAATCTTCGCCGGCCATATTTGACTCTTCCGGGTGCCACGGGCATGCCCGATGTGCACGAAATCTTGTCGCAGATGCCCGATGAGCAGAAGCATCGATTCGAGTCATCGGGTGAATTTATACGTCGTCTTGCCATCAGAGTGACAAAATGGCGTGAGGGTTTGCCTGAAGACGAAGAGCCCGCGATTTTTGCATTAATGTCAAATGGGGATGCTGTTGAGGTTCATAGCTTGGGCGAAGATGGTCATTCCAGTGTGGTTGTGGAGGGAAGTCTTGAGGGGGCACCTTGCATGTTCATTAGTCACCAATCCAGCTTCCAGGTAATATGCTACACTCGAAAAGTTGTGAACGAAAAGCCGAGCAGAAAAATTGGGTTTCACGTCGGTGGTGAGGAAATTGAGGCTTAGGTTGAATAAATTGAGTGGTGCCCATTTGGCCGTGGTCGTTTTGGGTGATTGAGAGCTGATTTTATAGACGGAGTATTGCCTTTCTGTCATTAAAGTAGATAGTGAACTGTATCGAATCGTCCATTGCTTATTGAATGACTAATTTACTCATTGCTCCAGCACGTCATAGCGGATGCCAGGATTTGGAGGCATTTACTGATGTTGTTCAAGCTGCTGCAGAGCAGCAACGCTCGCCGATTGACGATATTCTCGATTCGGGAGTGGTGGATGAGGAGTCATACTTGTCCGCCCTAGCTCAGCAGTCAGGAATGGAATGGGTTCAGAGTATTGACGAATGCGAGGACCTAGAGGTGATCAGAGCCATCTGTGGCCCACGAGTGGCTCTTGCCCATCGCTTGCTTCCCATGGAAGTTTTAAATCAGGCTGGGACTCAAAAACTTGTTTTGTTGACCTATGACCCGCTTAATTTGCTCGCCAAACAGGCTGCAACACAGCAAATCAATGTGCCGATTGTCTGGAAAATGGCATCACGCAGGCGGATCCACGATTCATTGAGAAAGCTTTACGGTGTCGGTGCAGATACCTTTGAGCAGATCTTGGAGGGCCGCGATCTTGATTATGATAATCTCGAGTCGATTGATGAGGCTAATGTGATCGATGCGGATGAAGATGAGGAGGCCAGTGTTGTTAAATTTGTAAATCAAATTATCAGGGAGGCATTGCAACAACGTGCCACCGACATACACGTTGAGCCTCTTCATGATAATTTGCGAATTCGCTACCGTATCGACGGTTTGCTGGTGGATGTGACTGTTCCTGACAACATTAAAGCGCTGCAGAGCTCAGTCATTGCGCGTTTGAAGATCATGGCGCATCTCGATATTGCAGAGCGTCGTTTGCCGCAGGACGGTAGAATTAACCTGCAGTTTGAGGGCCAGACCATTGATGTTCGGGTTGCTACCGTGCCAACGGTGGAGGGCGAGAGTGTTAGTCTGCGTTTGCTCAACCAAGAAAAGTTTACCATCAGCAAGCTTCAGTTGGAGCCATTTGTTGAAGAGAAAATTGCTCAGCTACTTAACTTGTCCAATGGTATTGTTCTGATTACTGGACCAACAGGTTCGGGTAAGTCTACCAGCCTATATTCGTTTTTGAACGAGGTGAATGCTGATGATACTCGAATTGTTACGATAGAGGATCCCGTTGAGAACAAGCTACCTGGGGTGATGCAGATCGCGGTAAAATCTGATATTGGATTAACCTTTGCAAGTGGTTTGCGCTCTATCTTACGTGCGGACCCTAATATTGTAATGATTGGTGAGATACGTGACCTAGAGACTGCTGAAATTGCTATTCGCGCTTCTCTCACGGGACACTTGGTTTTCAGCACCTTGCATACCAATGATGCGATGGGTGGTATCAGTCGACTGACTGATATGGGCGTTGAGCCCTTTCTATTGTCAGCATCTGTCAGGGCTTTTCTAGCGCAGCGATTAGTGCGTAAATTATGTACTCAGTGCAAAACACCAAGAATTATTACGCCACAGCAGCGCATCGAGATGGAAATACCCGATCATATGCAGGGGCAGTGTTATGATGCCGTAGGGTGTGATCATTGTCGTGGCACGGGTTTTAGCGGTCGACTTGCCATTTATGAGGTCGTTCTCATTACCGAGGATATGCAAGACCTTATCGTCAAAGGCGAGGATATGCGCAGGCTACTGGAGCAAGCATATAGCGATGGATATGTGCCTATGAGGGAATATGGGTGGTATAAATGTTTTGCCGGCGAGACTACGCTTGAAGAGGTGATATCTGTTACCAGTGCGGAGCTTTGTTGATCTATCATTGATGATCCGGATAGCACGAATGATATATGGCTATATTTACTTACAAGGCGCTCGGTAAAAACGGTAATCTGGACAGCGGTCAGATTACTGCTGCCGACCGTTCGGAGGCTTTGAGAGTTTTGGCAGGGCGAGGTTTGCAACCTGTGAAGCTGTCTCAGCATCCAGATGGCGCTGGCGGAGTTGATAAGAAAAAAAAAGCAGGAGTAGAGGTCAATAAGACAGGATTATCTGCGGTCTCAGAACGACGAGATGAGCAAGGTTTGCTCAAGCTGAAACGCGCCGAGGTAGTTCTATTTACAGAGGAGTTGAGTGAGATGCTGGGAGCAGGTCTGCAGCTCGAGCCGGCGCTCAAATCAATGGAGAATCGAGAGGAACTAGGAGCTCTTAAGAATGTATCAAGTGAGATCCGGCAATATGTGCGTGACGGTGGCAGCTTCTCGATGGCGTTGAAGAAGACCAGTGATAGCTTTGGTCCACTATATTGTAGCCTGGCAGCGGCAGGCGAGGCGAGTGGCGCATTAGATACGATTCTTGAGCGACAAGCTCATTATTTGAAAACTCTACAGCAACTTCAGAGCAAGGTTACTCTGGCTCTAATTTATCCCGCATTTCTGATTCTTGCTGGTATTGGTGTGGGTATTATTTTTGTAACCAAGCTGATTCCGCAACTGACGGATCTGATATCGAGTACGCCGGGTGGGAAAATTCCTCTGGGTGCAAGGATCCTCATTGGTGCTAGTGACTTTTTTCAAGAATGGTGGCTAGTGATGTTATTGGTCGTCATCGGAGGTGCACTCGTTTTCAAGGCTTGGAAGGATGCTGATGCCAATAAGCTGACGTGGGACCGTGCCAAATTAAAAATGCCTCTGGTGGGTAGAGTCATCGAGTCTCGGTTTTATGTTCAATTTCTTGAAACACTGGCGAACTTAGTTGGTAACGGCTTACCTTTGCTGAGGTCTTTGGAGTTAGCCCGGGACGCAACACAGAACCTTCATATCAGGCAACACATGAATGAGGTGATTGAGATGGTGGGAGACGGCCGCTCATTTTCACGCGCGTTGATTCATTCGGGTATTTTCCCCCCTTTACTCATCGATATGGTCTCGGTGGGTGAAAAAACGGGTAAGATAGACAAGTCCTTGCGGAGAGCTGCTGAGCGTTATGATACCGAGCTCAATAAGAGTCTTGCGCGCATCATGGAGCTGATTATGCCTGTTGTATTAATTGTCATGGCCTTGCTTATCGGCACGATGGCATATTTGATGATTACCGCTATCTTCCAAACGATTCAAAATCTCGGTGGTAGGTAGCTTGTGGCTCATGGGACATTTCTGGTCGGTGTTCCAAAATTATCATTTTCTTATTTGGAATTTGATGCGCAGGGTTTAGAAAAACCATATGTCTAAAAGTCGTGAAGAAGTCGCAGCAATGCGTGAGGAGTATGGTAGTAGAGAGCTTCGTCGTGCGGATCTAAGCCATGACCCCTTTGTTCAGTTTGAGCACTGGTTTAATGAGGCGAGGGAGGTGGAAATCTATGAGCCTAATGCCATGGTTCTGTCCACGGTCGGCTCTGATGGCTGCCCTGCATCACGCACGGTACTGCTGAAGTTTTTCAACGAAGATGGCTTTGTTTTTTACACTAATTATAGTAGCGCGAAGGCGAGGGAGATGGCCTCGGTGGCACTCGTCTCATTGCTTTTTCCTTGGCTGCCTCTAGAGAGACAAGTTCGCATCGAAGGCACGGTTGAAAAAGTAACTGCAGCCGAGTCGCTACAATATTTTGCTTCTCGCCCCCGTGAGAGCCAGATTGGTGCCTGGGTCTCGGATCAATCAAGTGTCATCGACTCTCGTGCTTTACTGCTCAATAAGATGGCGGAGCTCAAAGCGAAATTTAAAGGGGGAGATGTGCCTCTGCCCAGCTTTTGGGGGGGCTACCGCGTGCGCCCCCAGCGTATTGAGTTCTGGCAGGGCGGTAAAGGTCGGGTGCACGATCGCTTCCTCTTCACGCGAGAAGAAGAGGGGGCCTCCGAATGGAAAATCGACAGGTTGGCTCCCTAGGAAGCCTCAGAGGCCTATACTAATTTCAATGACCTCAAATTCGCAAACTATACAACGATAGTTTGCTCCCTTTCTGGTCCATTACCAATGTAGCTCACAGGCGCCCCAGCAAGTTCGCCGAGCCGATTCAGGTAGGCGCGGGCGTTATCCGGTAGCTGGTCCCATGAACGAGCCGATGTTGTATTACTTTGCCAGCCAGGAAACTCCTCATAGATTGGTACGGCACGATCCCATGCGGCACGATTGGCTGGTGGGAAATCGTGCCGCTCGCCATCGATATCATAGGCAACGCATACCTTGATGGTTTCGCGCTCGTCGAGACCATCCAGAATGGTGACAGCCAAATCAGTGACACCATTGACCATGCAGGCATAGCGTATTAAGACCATGTCGAGCCATCCACAGCGGCGGGGGCGACCAGTGGTAGCGCCAAACTCCATGCCGCGGGCATGGAAATAAGCTGAGATATCATCGTTTTCAGTGATGAACGGCCCTGAGCCAACGCGGGTAGTGTAGGCCTTGCATACGCCTACAACACGTTCAATAGCTGTGGGAGGTAGGCCAGAGCCTGTGCAGGCACCTCCAGAGGTGGTATTGGATGATGTGACAAATGGATATGTGCCAAAGTCTACATCCAAGAATGAGCCCTGAGCACCTTCAAAGAGAATAGTTTTGCCGGCTTTCCATGCCGAGTGAAGAGCTGGGATCACATTGGTAATATGTGGACGAAGTCGCTCGATAGCCGGGGCGACATCTTCCCAGACTTGGTCGACAGTAAATGTCGGCAAGTCATGCTTCTCAAGTGTCGAATTGGCTTCGTTGAGGCGTATTTCGATGAGCTCACGTGCAGTAGCCTCATCAAGCATGTCGGCAAGACGCAGGCCGATGCGGTTTGCTTTATCGGCATAAGTGGGGCCAATACCTCGTTTGGTAGTGCCAATTTTGTTCTTCCCGAGAGCCGCTTCGCGCGCAGCATCAAGCTCGCGGTGATAGGATAGAACAACGTGAGCACGGTCAGAGATGAGCAATTTATTCTCATCTACGGGTATCCCTGCTTCCTCAAGATTAGTAATTTCTTTGCATAATCCGACGGGGTCCATGACGACACCATTGCCAATGATACAGCTTTTGCCTTCCCATAAAATGCCAGATGGAATCAGGTGGAGGATGTATTTAGTGTCATTGGCAATTACCGTATGGCCAGCATTGTTGCCACCTTGACCACGCGCGACCACGTCGGCTGTTTCCGTCAAGTAATCAACAATTTTACCTTTTCCTTCGTCGCCCCACTGGAGGCCGCAAATGATCGTATTCATATAAATTTAATAGCTTGATAAGCTCAGCCGTTGGCAAGGAGTGTGGCCTTAGCGTGATTGATCGATGAGCTCAGCAAACTCGGCGAAGAAGTAAGTGGCATCATTGGGGCCCGGGGCAGCTTCTGGGTGATACTGAACGGAAAATGCGGGAAGCTCTTTGTGGCGGAATCCCTCAACTGTATCATCATTGAGGTTCACATGAGTGACTTCAATACTGTCTGGTAGTGATTCGATGTCAGTGGCAAATCCATGGTTCTGGGCGGTGATGGAAATCTTTCCATCTCGCAGGTCCTTGACTGGTTGGTTACCACCGCGGTGACCAAATTTTAGTTTGTAGGTACTACCTCCAAATGCATGAGTGAGGATTTGATGTCCTAGGCAAATCCCA
This sequence comes from Akkermansiaceae bacterium, assembly GCA_049631945.1. Lineage (GTDB taxonomy): Bacteria > Verrucomicrobiota > Verrucomicrobiia > Verrucomicrobiales > Akkermansiaceae > Oceaniferula. The sequence goes on along the minus strand of JBNABE010000028.1, from coordinate 8,048 downwards.
AAGATAGGAGTTTTTCCGAGTAACTTCTTCACTTCGGTGTGGATGTAGTCAAGCGCTGCTGGGTCACCAGGCCCATTGGAGAGAAAGACACCGTCTGGATTCATTGCAAGCACGTCCTCGGCCGGGGTGCGTGAGTTTACCACGGTGACATTAAATCCCCCTTGCCGCAAGTGGCGTAGGATATCCCATTTGATGCCGAAGTCGTAGGCTACGATGTTATATTTAATCTCAGGCAGTTCAATGTAGGTTCCCTCCTGGCCTGTTGAGGCGTTTGGGATCGTCCATTCACGAGATTCACCTTCCCAGACATAGGACTCGGGTGTAGATACCTCTTTTACGAAGTCTGATCCAGCCATGGGAGCTGATTCTTGTGCGGCTTTGACCGCATCTTCCTTGGAGAGCTCGGTCGTGATGCATGAGCGCATCGCTCCAGCAGAGCGAAGGTGTTTGGTGAGTGCTCGGGTATCGATACCCTCGATGCCGATAATTTGGTGTTCAGCAAAATATTCTGGCAGGGTCTGACGCGACCTCCAGTTTGACGATACCGGCGAGAGTTCACCAATGACCAAACCTCTGACATGAGGTTGGGATGACTCGGCATCCTCTGGGTTGATTCCGTAGTTTCCGATCAGAGGGTAGGTCATCGTCACGATTTGACCGCGGTAAGAGGGGTCTGTGATGATTTCTTGGTAGCCGGTCATCGAAGTGTTGAAACAGGCTTCTCCAGTAGTAGTGCCAGTATGACCGAAGGCTTCGCCTTCAAAAGTTCGTCCGTCTTCGAGTGCTAAAATTGCTTTCATGGGAACATTCAATAACTTGCTTCAAAGTCAGCAAGCGGGCGCAGACTGAGGTGCTACGCTGCAAGATTCAAGTGTGAATTTGTGCATAAATAGGATAGCTATGACAATTCATCTACCGCTATGAAACCAAGCTGTGTGCGTGTGCATGCAGAATGGATTATACTACGGAGCTAAAGGTGTCATCCGCAGGCGTTTCGCCATGTTTTACGATAGCCTGACCATTCGCAGAGAGGTGAGTCAGGCAGTGGTATACATCTTCCGTGTCAGCCTTGATTGCTGATGCGATGGCTTCGGTATTCAGGCTTTCTTTACTAAGTTGCTGTTTTACCTGGCCCATGAGCTCAAGAAACATGCCGGCAGCCTTTTTGCCAGCCTCGACCCCTGGTTGATGATACGCATTGATGTTTACTAAGAGCGCGTAAATTGAGACGGCTCGTTCAAACAGAGCGATGAGACAACCAACACTTTGTGGAGTGACTTCTTCAATGGAGATGGTAATCGACTTGCGACCACTCTCATAAAGAGCAGAGCGAGTGCCTCGAAGAAAGCCCTGCAGATAGTCACCTGCTGTAGTATCTGGCTCAACTTCAACACTCGATCCCTCACGTCCTTTTCGAACCTCGATGAAGGTAGCGAAAAAGTTGGCAACACCATCACGGAGTTGTTGCACGTAAGCATGTTGGTCTGTGGATCCTTTGTTTCCATAGACTGCGATGCCCTGATTGACAACATTGCCGTCAAGGTCCTGCTCTTTACCAAGAGACTCCATAACGAGCTGTTGCAGATATTTAGAGAAGAGGACGAGAGAGTCCTTGTATGGCAGTACGACCATATCTTTTTCTCCTTTTCCATTGCCCGCATGGTGCCATGCAAGGGCTAGCTGCATCGCGGCATTGTCAGAACAATTTATTGAGCGTGTGCGCTCGTCCATGGTGGCCGCCCCATCAAGGAGAGCATCAATGTCGATGCCTTGAAGTGCTGCGGGGATGAGACCGACAGTGGACATTACAGATGTTCGTCCGCCGACCCAATCCTCCATGGGGAAGGTGGCTAAAAATTGGTTATTAATGGCGTAGTTGAAAAGCTTTGAATCATCACCCGTGATCGCAACGGCATGTGGTCCAAAATCAATGCCAGAGGATTCGTAGGCAGACTGGGCTTCAAGCATACCATTACGAGTTTCTGCGGTGCCGCCAGACTTTGAAATCACAAGCGAGAGTGTTTTTCCGAGTCCACCGTGAGTTTTGGTAATAATTTCATGAAGAATCACATCCATGCCCGCAGGGTCGGTGTTATCGAAGAAAAACGTCTTAAGAGGGCTGTTGGCTCCAAGAGCTTCATAGATAAACTGAGGACCTAGTGCAGAACCGCCGATTCCAATGATCAGTAAGTTTTCAAAGCGCCCGCCCTTAGGCGTGGTGATTTCTCCACGGATTATTTTTTTAGCAAAAGCTTTGAGGTCAGCAATAGGCTCTGTGATTTGCTTTTTGATCTCATCGTTGGGGGCGAGTTCTGCATTGCGCAGCCAGTAATGCCCAACCATTCGGCCTTCGTCAGGATTCATGATTTCTCCTGCTTCGATGGACTTTAGTCCATCAAATGCACGCGAGATTTCATTAGAGAGAGAATCTGCATAGTTTGCGGGGATGTTCATGCGAGAGGAGTCCATCGAGAACCCAAGCTCAGGATACCGTGTATGTGCATTCAAATAGTCATTCCAGGATGAAGTTTGGTCAGAATCAGACATAGTTGTTTTTTGGTCTCTTCGCTCACAATATTCAAGCGTATACTGAATGATACATCACATCTTATTTAGGATGGGCTGATTTGAGCCTCTCTCACTGACATTGAAGATAACAAAACAGCAAAGAAGTTGCTATCATGAGCGCGTTTTGTTTCTCTCTGTTTTGTATGGCATGTGTGATTAAACCAAAAGAGGCACTGAAAGATTATTTTGGTTTTGATGCTTTTCTCGACGGCCAAGAAGAGGTGGTTGACCAAATTATATCTGGCAAAGATGGTCTCGTGGTGATGCCGACAGGTGGTGGTAAGTCTCTCTGTTACCAGTTGCCGGCTTTGTGCTTGGAGGGTGTGACGCTGGTTGTTTCGCCTCTCATTGCCTTGATGAAAGATCAGGTAGATACGCTCCAGGATCGTGGTATCGCCGCTACTATGATTAACTCAACGTTGAGCTGGCCTGAGCAACGAGATAGAATTGAGAAGATGAAGGCTGGCAAATATAAACTGGTCTATATTGCTCCAGAGCGATTTCGGGCAGCCTCGTTTATGGCAGCTCTGGCTGATGTCAATATTGGTTTGTTTGCCGTAGATGAGGCTCATTGCCTTAGCCAGTGGGGGCATGATTTCCGCCCTGAATACATGCGACTCGGTAAAGTGCTTGATCACCTGGGTCGTCCTCAAGCGCTTGCACTTACCGCGACAGCAACACCCGTTGTTCGTAAGGATATTTTAGACGTGCTTGCCTTGAGAGAACCATTTGAAACCTTGAGTGGGTTCAGCAGGCCAAATTTATCATTATCAATCACATCAGTTGATAAACGTGCCACCAAATATGCACGCTTGCGTGAAATGATTGATGAATGGAAAACTGGTGTGGTATACTGCTCTACGCGCAAAAGAGTCGAAGAGGTAGCAGAAACCCTTCATGGATGGGGTATTCGGTGTATCGCATACCATGGTGGCATGAGTGAGCCCGAGAGGGAACAAACTCAGAATGACTTCATCAGTAAAAAAGCAGATGTCGCCGTTGCCACCAATGCCTTTGGAATGGGTATAGACCGTTCAGATGTGCGGTTTGTAGCTCACTTTGAGGTTCCCGGAAGTATCGAGGCATATTACCAAGAAGCTGGCAGAGCTGGGCGTGATGGGGATGAGGCTTATTGCGAGATGTTTTTCAACTACGCTGACACGCGAACTCAGGAGTTCTTTATTGAAGGAGCCAATCCGGGGTATCAGCAAATTACGGCGTGTTATTCATTCATACAAAATGAAGCGGACGAGAATTTCGAGCTGTTCAAGACAATGGATGAAATTGCCGATGGTGCAGGAATTAAAAATAGTATGGCTGTTGGCTCCGCACTTTCTATTTTAGCACGCGGTGGTTATCTGGAGCGTTTTGATGTTAATGGCAGACGTGTGAAAGGGACTCGCCTCAAGTGCCCAGATAAAATGGCAAGTGAGTTAGAAATCAACAGAGAGGCACTTGAGGAAAAAGAACGCCGGGACCGGCAGAAACTCGATGAGATAGTCAGGGTCTGCTACAGTAGGCAGTGCCGCCAGCAAGCTATCTTGGAATACTTTGGCGAACACGATGCACCGACATGTGGCAATTGTGATATTTGCTCAAATAATTTTGGTGGAGAAGTGAGATCAGCAGCGAACAATGCTGAGGCTCTCATTGTGCGTAAGGCACTGAGTGGTGTTGCTCGGATGAGCCGTAAAACGGCAGAGGGTTGGCAAGGGCGCTTTGGCAGAGGGCGTGTGGTTCAAATGCTGATGGGTAGTAAATCTCAGGAAATTCTTCGTGTAAGATTAAATGAGCTAACGACCTACGGACTGCTTAAAGATCAAGGCACAGCTTATCTCAATGAGCTGTTTCGGTCGCTCCACGACGCGGCTTTGATTCATACTCAAAAAGGAGAATACCCGCTAGTTACGCTTACGCAGCTGGGTGAAAAAGTGATGCTAGGTGAGTCTGAGTGTCGCATCGTATGGCCAGCTATTGCTGGGGGAGAAGAGGCGGCTGTGAAGAATGATGATGGGGTTCAAATGAAGGAATTTGATTTTGATACAAAACTTCATGCTCGACTTAAGGATATTCGTAGTAAATTGGCTGAGCGAGACGGCGTACCACATTATCATATTTTCCCGAATAAAACATTGGAATACTTTACCCGCCTGCGGCCTGCCAGCATTGATGCTGCGCTGCGCATTAAGGGGGTGGGTGAAGTGAAGGCAAAAAAGTATCTTCAGCCCTTTATTGAAGAAATCCATGGTAGATAATTATTCTAAAAGAGGCGGTCTTTGGCGATCAGGTTATGCTTGGTCCGGTATATCGCTCGATCTTAGTTTCTATCTGAGAGCATTCGCCATTGTGATGATTATGGCGCATAATTACATGCACTGGTTGCCGGTGTCACCGGGGGAAAATGAATTCGGTTTTCAGAAAGATCGAGTTCAATTATTTATTAACGGTCTAATAGATCAACCTCTGGATTCGCTACGTATGATAGCGTCTTACTTGGGTCACTATGGGGTGCAGGTGTTTTTTTTCCTCAGTGCATATGGGCTGACAACTAAATATGGAGAGGTTGTCCCAAGCTGGTGGAGCTTTCAGACAAGAAGATGGAAGACCTTCTATCCTGCTATTATTATCTCTGGCTTAGCTTATTTAGTATATGAGGGGCTTCGAGTAGGCTGGGGGGCGGTCTGGCATGATGACGTGGTGAATATGCTGCGACAAATGATCGGCGTGTCCAACTTTATTCCTGATAACGTCTATCGACCTGTTGGCCCTTGGTGGTTTATTGGTGTGATTCTTCAGTTCTATTTGATCGTACCTTTTCTATGGAAAATGTTGCAGAAGTATGGGGATAAGGTGCTCTATATTTTGTTACTGGGGGCTTGGATTCTACAATCTGTATTAGGCCATATTCTCTATGCGGAGTTTGAGCTTAACATAAACCACAGCATATTGGGCCATCTGGGTGTTTGCGCAATGGGTATATGGTTTGCTCGTCATCATGAGATGTTGATTCCGTGGTGGTTGATCATCGTAAGCGTCATGTTATTTATTGGAGGGAACTTTTTTTACGTTTTATGGATACCCTCAAGGGTGGCATTATTACTGTTTCTGTTGCCTATAATGTGCGGCTTAGCTCGCCTTGTAGGTAAAAACCAATATAGTCACCATTTGATGCTCATATTGGGTCAGCTTTCGGTTTATTTGTTTTTGTGCAATGGTTATCTGCGGCGTCCGATCGTTGAGTGGGCCAAGAATGAGTCTCATTGGTGGACGTCAATATGGACATGTCTCGTTTTTATGATCATCGTGACCGTATGGGCTCTGCTTTTGCGAGTGCTAGAAAGCCGGATTTTGCTTGTTTTGGGACGTCTCCGGAATTAGCATATAACCATTATGGATGCATTGATTAAGCATGTTGAGGAAGGTAATGAATTAAGCCTGAGGGAGATCCATGCGGCAACGGAGATGTTACTCAATGAGGATGTTGGTGATGAGAAAAAGGCTTCATTTTTAAGGGCGTTGACAGGCAAGGGCGAGACCGCTGTTGAGATCGCAGGTTTTGTTGAGGCTTTTCTGGAGAGAGCTGTAGATCCCGGGGTTTCTCAAATGAAGTTCAGTGGGCCGACTATTGATGTTTGTGGTACAGGTGGAGATAAACTTAATCTCTTCAATGTATCGACAACGAGCATGTTTGTCATAGCAGCCGGTGGAGCGGTGGTGGTCAAACATGGTAATCGAGGCATCACCTCTAAAAGTGGTGGTGCTGATGTGCTGGAAGCATTAGGTGTAAACATAGACCTGTCGCCTGAGAGTTTTCGTAAGTGTCTGGAGTATGCAGGAGTTGGGTTCTTATTCGCACCGATTTACCACCCAGCATTCAAGGCGGTGGTTGGAGTCAGGAAGATGTTGGCTCAAGAGGGGACGCGCACGATTTTTAATTTGATAGGACCGCTTTTGAATCCGGCAAGACCCGAGTGTCAGCTGGTTGGCGTGTGTGACCCTTCTATGGATTCTGTTTTTGCAGAAATTCTCCAAAGACTTGGGCGTGACAGTGCATGGGTTGTGCATGGTTCAACAGCAGATGGGGGCCCCGTTGATGAAGTAAGCTTGTTAGGTCCAACGCGGATTTGTAAGTCAGGGCGTTATCAATCCCTCGTGGATGAAGAGGTAAAGCCAGAAGACTTTGGCATGTCGCTGTGTGATGTCAAAGAGCTGGAAGGTGGCGATGCAGAAGAGAATGCCGTTATTTTGACTAATATTCTCAGTGGTAAAGAAACAGGGCCTAAGCGCGAAATCGTATTGCTGAATGCGGGAGCTGGTCTGGCGTGTGCTGGATTAGCTGACACCATGGAGCAGGGCGTTCAGCTAGCCGCAGAGTTGATAGACTCTGGGCAAGCGCTTGATCGACTTCACCGCTTACAGGAAGTATCTGCAAAATAGATAGTTTAAAATAGTCGTTACTAACCAAAATATACATTGATTATGGGTCAGCACGTTAAACCTTCTAAAATTCCGCAGGAAAGAGACTTCACTGGAGGAATGATACACCTCCAGTCGTGCTCATTTATTGGTTCTACTGGTGAGAAGGCATTGGATGATCGCATCATGGCCTTGGCCAACGAAATCTCTGGCGGAGAAGACAACTGTTTGCTGGCTGAAATGTTGATCTCAGCCATTCGTATCTCGCGTGGTGCGGTCACGGAGGGAGATTTTAAGACGATGAATCAAGCACTACGTGAAATGCGTGTTGCTAATGAGGTATTTTATCCATTCCGTAATTGTCGCAAGATATCTATTTTTGGATCTGCCAGAACAGACCCCGAAGAGGCGGAATACAAGGCAACTGTCAAGTTTGCCGCCAAGATGCGTGACGCAGGGTTTATGACGATTACTGGTGCAGGCCCAGGCATCATGGCTGCCGGTAATGAAGGAGCGGGACGCGAAGATAGTTTTGGTTTGAATATCAATTTACCCTTTGAGTCTGCAGCGAATGCCTTTATCGCAGGTGACGAAAAGTTAGTTGATTTCAACTTTTTCTTTACTCGTAAGTTGTCTTTCGTGAAGGAATCAGATGCCGTGGTTGCTTTCCCTGGGGGGTTCGGCACGATGGACGAGATCTTTGAAGCCCTGACTCTTATTCAAACGGGAAAGACAAGAATTTGCCCTTTAGTTCTTATTGATGCCAAGGGGGGTACTTATTGGAAGTTTTGGCAACAGTTTATCGAAGAGCACTTGAGTCGATTGGGGATGATCTCCGAGAGTGATTTTTCACTATTTAAAGTGACTGACGATATTGATGAAGCAGTAGAGGAGGTACGGAGATTTTATTCGAATTTCCACTCATACCGTTACATTGGTGATAAACTTATCATTCGAATGCAAAAAGAGCTGTCTGATGGCCATTTGAGCAGGCTACAGATAGACTTTGAAGATATTCTCAAGAGTGGTGGGTTCCAGCAGAGTGGTCCGCTATCTGAAGAGGA
>JBNABE010000027.1:0-18817 GCA_049631945.1 Akkermansiaceae bacterium | reverse complement strand
CTTGTATCCCATGGGATATGTTTGTCGGCATTTTGCTGATGCCATTCCTTACATCGCTTGGCCCAACGCGTTGTAAGGGAGAGTGAATCAGCGGCATATTGTCTCTCGCATGGATAGGGCGGACATTCATCAAATAGCATGGCGATATCACTTCCTATAGTGGCTTGGATTTCCATGCTTAGCTCAGGCGTTAGCATGGTTTTAGATCCATCAATGTGGTTGGCAAACTCGACACCTTGTTCAGATATTTTGCGTAATTTAGCAAGAGACCATACTTGAAATCCACCAGAGTCCGTAAGGATAGGTTTCTCCCATGTGGAGAATTTGTGGAGCCCACCCATTTTGCGAATGACGTCAAGCCCAGGACGTAGGAATAGGTGGTAGGTGTTACCGAGAATGATCTTAGCATCAACAACGTCAATCAACTCATCAGGAGAGAGGGTTTTGACCATGCCCTGTGTGCCAACCGGCATAAAGATAGGGGTTGGAATGTCACCATGAGCAGTGCTTAAGATGCCTGTGCGTGCGGCGCTGTCGCAACAGGTATGTTGAAGTTTGAAAGACAAAATAACAATAGAAATTAAGTGAAGGGGAATCTGGAAAGTGTCGTCAGAGCATTGAGTCACGTGCAATTCATGGCACAAGGATAAAGTCTGAGACTACCATGAGATGATCTGAGGCTGGGATCACGACATTCCGAGAGCGAACAGGCCGTAGTAGTGAGCTTGTGTAGATATAGTCGATGCGTTGAAAGGGAATGCGACGATGCCAAGTATTTGCCCAACCAACTCCCACCTCGTTAAATGAGTCAGTAAAGTGTCCTCTTAGTAGATCGTGAAGAGGGTCTGAAGCGGGAGCATTGAGATCTCCTGCGGCCACTACTGGGCGATCAGGGAAAGGGGTGTTGTTTTGAAGGAGTGTTAGGCTCCATATGATTTGCTTGCGTTGAAGTTTGCGGTTAGCGGCATGGTTTTTCCAGCAGCTAGGTTGCCAAAGCCGCATGTCTGTGATTGCAGATTTGAGATGGAAGTTAACACAGTCAATGAGTCTGCCTTCGGGGTATCGCCTCGAACTAGGGAGCCGAAGTGTGCTGTGATGACTGTGGGGCATGGTGTTAGGCGTGCTGTCATGAAATTGCCACTTGGTGAAAATAGCAGATCTTTTGTTGGCGCGAAAATCGCCTCTAATTGGGTAAACTAGGTCTGCAATAATCTGAGCATGCCATTCCGGGATTTCCTGCATAAATAAGATGTCAGGTTTGTAGGCGGCTATGATTTCAGCTTGTTTGAGGACCTCCTCGCTGTTGAGGTCTACGGCTCCCCAATTGAGAGTACAGATACGGATGGTCTCCTGTGATTGATATGGCTGGGGCGTGCCGGCTTGTGGAGCTTCCTTGCCTATATTGACTAATGCATGTGACTCATCCGATGCCGTTAAAATGGTGAGTAACCACAGGGTGACGAGCATGAGTGATAACTGAGCTCGCCAGAAGAGAAACGCTGTCGCTGAGAATGCAAGGCCGATAAGAGACCACATCCAAATGGGATAAACAGTGAATGCCGCCATTAAGTCGGGCTGCCTGATGTAGCTGGCCGCTGTAATCACATGGAGAACCAGTGATACAATAACTAACAACCTTGGAGCCCAGAGGCGCATTGCTCGATGTGACTCACCCATCATTTGGGTGATGGGATTGCTATTACATGCCAGGTAAGCCAAGGCCACCTGTTAATTTGGACATTTCAGCTGCGGCCATTTCTTTGCCCTTGGTGACTGCTTCTTGAACGCCCGAGAGCACTAATTCCTGTAGGAAGTCAACGTCCTCAGGGTCAACAACAGAGGGGTCAATATGAATTGACTGAACATCCCCTGAGCCGTTAGCAACTACCGTGACTTTGCCTCCTCCTACGGAAGCTTCGACATTTTTATTGGCGAGCTCCTCTTGGGTCTTTTGCATGCCGGCTTGCATTTCTTGAGCCTGCTTCATGAGTTTTTGAATATCCATTGGGTGAATTGGTTGTGATTATTTTTGTATAGTGCCTTTGAAGACGCTTAGCGCCTCTGTGATGAGTGGGTCTTGATAGAAGGAATCGTCTTCGGCAGGGCTTTCATCCTCATCGCTCTCAGTGTCTGGAGTTGATGATTCCTCATGCTGCTTTGCAGGGTTTAGTTCTGGGGCCGGCTGAGCTGCCTGCTCGGGCGCGGCGTCAATCAGGTCGTCGAGACTTCTTTTTTCTCTAGCTGGAGTCTCGTTAGCCTCGCGAGGTTCTTGTGCTGGACTCGCCAGAGTAGTTGGTGATGTTGGCGCATTTTTTGCCTCTATGATGACTTCAGCTGCAGCTGCAGATGCAGTAGCTGGGCTGGGTTCGATTGCTGGCGCGCTTGTCGTTGTATTTGCGTGTGGCTTGATCGAGGCTTCGCTTTGTGGCAGTTGTCCAGCACCAGCAAGAGCTTTGATGACATCGCTGATTCGGGCATCATTGAGTGACTGTATCGCTTTAATGATGCCAATTTCCAAGTGGAGTCGTTTGTTTGCAGCCCATTTCATGCGCCCCTCAGACTCGGCTAGTATGTCGATGAGGTTGAGAATGCGGTCTGTTTGGATCCTTTTGGAAGCTGTAACTAGAGGGTCCCAAATTTCAGAGGGGAAGCCTTCATTGCTGGCGTTGCTATCTAGGCGGGTGACTAGTAGAGCGCGCAGACAACCGATGAGCTCGCCTAAAAGTTGGGACAGCTCTTTGCCTGACTCAGCTTGTTGATGAATGAGCTCGAGTGCGGTGGGGCTGTCTTTAGCTAGAATGCCGGCCGCTAGGCCAGCGACGGTTTCACGGGAGGTGAATCCGAAAATTTCGAGAACGTTTTGCTCGGTAATCTTGTCACCGCAGAATGCCACAAGCTGATCTAGCATGGATTGAGCATCACGCATGCCGCCATCTGCACCCTTGGCAATTGCCCAAGCCGCTGGGTCGTCTAATACGACGCCTTCTTGGTCGGAAATGTATTGTAAATGCTTAGCAATGGTAGCGGTAGGTATTGGTCGCAGATCGAAGCGCTGGCACCGCGAAATGATCGTCGGGAGAATCTTGTTCGGCTCAGTAGTAGCAAAAATGAATTTTACGTGCTCTGGCGGCTCTTCGAGCGTTTTGAGTAGAGCGTTGAAGGCCGCAGATGTCAGCATATGCACCTCATCAATGTAGTAGATTTTGAATTTGCCTTGAGTAGGAGTGAATTGAACGTTTTCACGAATATCTCGGATGTTGTCGACGCTGTTGTTGGATGCTCCATCAATCTCGATGACGTCCAGAGAGGTTCCATTACCAATTTCTTGGCATACAGGATCATCGGGATCAAAATCAATACTGGGGCCCTCAGGGCAATTGAGTGCCTTGGCTAATATACGTGCGGTCGTCGTTTTGCCTGTTCCCCGTGGCCCAACGAATAGCCATGCATGCGCAAGCCTGTCGCGCTCGATAGCATTGCGTAGTGTAGAGATGACATGATCTTGACCCAGCACGTCAGCGAACGTTCTTGGGCGGTATTTTCTGGCAAAAACCTGATAACTCACGCGCGCCAATCTAGGGGTAGACAAAAATTTATCAATGACGATCTGCTGGTCTTTTGCATTATCCTTGATGGCTATTAGCGGGATTGAGGTTGATCTCTCTGTTTATGTCAGTTATGGCACTTTCGCGATGCGTTCGCCAACATACCCATGAATGATTTTTCACCATTCCGAGAGAAGATGGAGTCTGCCGCAGTTCCAGAGGCGGCCATACGAGCTTTTGAGCGTAATTACCAAGCATTACTACGTAATGAAAGTGGCTTGATACCTGAAAATACCATCAAGCCTTGTGAAGGTTTGCCTCAGTTGGGTGATTTTTCATCAGACACCGCCGAATACGATTCAGCATTGCTGGCTCAAACTGTGGTGATCAAGCTCAATGGAGGGCTCGGAACAAGCATGGGGCTACAGAAGGCAAAGAGCTTGTTGCCAGTCAAGGGGGATGCCACGTTTCTCGATATTATCGCGAATCAGATTTTACATCTACGAGACAAAACAGGTGCGAATATTCGTTTCTTACTTATGAATAGTTTTAGCACGAGTCGTGACACACTCGAGCACATGGAGGCGTATGCAGATCGAAACTTAGCTGGTTCGGATAAGGTTGAATTAATGCAAAACCAAATTCCGAAAATTGACGCTCAAACATTAGAGCCCGTGAAATGGCCAAAGAATGAGTCTAATGAATGGTGTCCGCCTGGGCATGGTGATCTCTATGCGGCACTCTCAGGCAGTGGCTGGTTGGACTCTTTGTTGGCTGAGGGAATCAAATACGCATTTGTGTCAAACTCTGATAATCTTGGAGCGGTCTTAGATGCCGGTTTGTTGCAGTATTTTGCAGCTTCGGATAAGCCTTTTTTAATGGAGGTGACTGAGCGCACGGAGGCTGACAAAAAAGGGGGGCACTTAGCGATGCGTGTCGACGACGCTCAGTTGCTGCTAAGAGAGGTTGCGCAATGCCCAGAGGAAGACCTTGATGAATTTCAGAATATTAAAAAGCATCGATATTTTAATACCAATAGCTTATGGATTAGACTGGATGCACTCAAAGACTTGCTGGACAAAGAGGATGGAGTGTTGCCATTACCAATGATTCAAAACAAAAAAACAGTTGATCCGCGCGATTCTGATTCCACCCAAGTGTATCAGCTAGAGACAGCAATGGGTGCCGCTATCGAGTCCTTTCCGGGGTCTGCGGCAGTCTGTGTGCCGCGGTCACGATTTGCTCCAGTCAAAACCACCTCTGACTTGTTTGCGATTCGGACTGATGCCTATGTCGAAGAAAATGACGGGAGTATTGTTTTGTCTCCAGTTAGAAATGGTGACCCGTTACTTGTATCCCTAAGTGAGGAGTATAAACTCGTGGATAGCCTCGAGGGGCTAGGGGTTCCATCCTTGGTCGAGGCAAAGAAACTAGTCATATCTGGTCCGGTGCGTTTCTCAGATGGAGTAAAGATTGTTGGCAGCGTTAGCTTCACTAATAAATCTGCAGAAACAAAGTGGATCGCAGGTGGAACATACGAAAATGAGCAGGTTGAGCTCTAAGCATGGCTGAGATTCAGACCTTTATCGCTCAAATAGATTTATTCTGAGTGGCTTAGATGGCGCTGACAGCATTGGCACTTTTATGAGGTTGCCAGATACTGATGAACTTCACATATCTAGTGTCCCATGACTGATTTTTCACGACTTGAAATACCCGAAGGCGGCTACGATGCTGTTATTTTTGATCTGGATGGAACCCTGGTGGACTCTATGCCCGCGCATTTCTCGGCATGGTGTGAAGCTCTTGCCAAGCAGGATGTAGATTACGTTTTCCCTGAAGACGTGTTTTATGCCATGGGAGGCAGGCCGACGCATGACATTGTTGCTGAGCTTAATGGTGAGTTTGGGCTTCACATGGATGCCGAAGAGGTTGCAGTAGACAAGCGCAACGCTTTTCTTAAGCATCTTGATGATATTGTCAGAATTGATGAGGTGGCTGATTTTGCCGAAAGCCTCCGCGGCAAATTCCCTCTTGCGATTGCTACAGGAGGCACGCGTTTGGTATCTGAGAAAGTTCTTCAGCAAGTCGGCATGAGCGATTTGTTCGATGAGGTTGTTACTGCTAATGATGTTGAGTGCGGAAAGCCTGCACCTGATATTTACATAGAGGCGGCATTGAGATTGGGGGTTGATCCACTGAGGTGTTTGGCGTTGGAGGATGCTGCAGCGGGTATGATGGCGGCACAATCTGCTGGCATGAGGGTTGTATGTGTGCCAGCACCTGTCAGAGTGAAATGATACTCGGCCTCTTATCATGCTTAAAACATCTCGAATTGCACCAGCCAAAATCAACCTTAGTTTAAAGGTTTTAGGGAAGCGTGCTGATGGCTTTCACGATATTGAAAGTCTCATGGTGCCTCTGCGGTCATCTGATTTAGGGGATGCGCTGCATTTTGAGCCAGCGGAGAGCTATGCTTTGCTCTGTGATGAACCTAGTGTGCCACTAGACGAGACTAATCTGATCACACTGGCGGTGCGCAAGTTTGAGCAATCCATCGGCAGCCCATGTCGTTGGCAAGTTACTCTGGAAAAAAAGATTCCTCATGGTGCTGGGCTTGGAGGGGGTAGCAGCGATGCTGCCACCACCTTGCTCGTGCTGAATGAGCTTGAGGGCGCAGGCTTTTCATGCCAGCAGTTAGCCGAGATGGGTGCATCTTTCGGCTCGGATGTGCCCTTTTTTATCTACCAGCAGGCATGCATGGTTATGGGCCGGGGGGAAGTGGTAGAACCCGTTCACAGGCCTGACATATCAGGCCAGGCTCTCTTGCTTTTAAAACCTGATTTTGGTGTCTCGACTCCTGATGCTTATCGCCATTGTCTCAACGCAAATGAAGTACCTGGCATTGATTATTCAGTGCAAAAAATGCCATGGGGCGAGATTGTTAATGATTTGGAGAAGCCAGTATTTTATAAACATCGTTTTTTAGCCGAGATGAAGTTGTGGTTATCGGGTCAAACTGAAGTGGATGCCGCGATGATGTCAGGATCTGGCTCCACAATGATGGCCTTTGTAAGTGATGCAGAATCAACGAATGATGTGTTAGTGCGTGCGCGTCAGGAGCTTGACCCCAACTTATGGGGATGTAGTGTCACTATTGCCTGAGCTGTGAAGTATTCTTACAGACATATCCTTAAAGATGTATCGAGGTCTTTCTACCTTAGTATGCGTCTTTTGCCCGTTGCAATGCGTGAACCAGTGAGCCTGGCGTATTTGCTGGCACGTGCTAGTGACACTCTGGCAGATACTGAGGGTCTAGATGCTCAGCTGAGATTTGAAATGCTGGAAGGTTTTGGCGAGATCCTAAGAGGCGGAGACAGGGTAGCTTGGCTGGCTAAGCTAAGTGATGCTGTGATTCCCATCCAAAAACATGAGGGTGAAACTAGGCTTCTAGAAAAGATAAGTGAGATATTCGATTGGCTTGATGGTTTTGAGTGCGCGCGAGGACGTAGCGCAATTTTACAAGTCATGGAGCATATTATTCATGGGCAAAGTCTCGATATTGAGCGGTTTGAAATACAGCAACGGCACGTATTAGGAGAAGATGCCGAGCTGGAGCAGTATTGCTTTCTTGTTGCTGGTTGCGTCGGTGAATTTTGGACTGAGATTGGTAATATTGCCTTAGCTGAATTTTCATCCATTGATACTAGTCAGCTCAAGCAGATGGGGGGTAATTATGGCAAGGGGCTTCAGTTGATTAATATTTTGCGAGATTTGCCTGCAGACATAAGATTAGGCAGATGTTATCTGCCTGGGGTGAATCCTGCTGATTATGTTGCGGTCACAAAGGAGGCTGCCCGATGGAGAACTCGAGCTCGATCCTATCTGTCAGACGGGGAGAAGTATGCTGCGTCTTTGCAATCACGGCGGACGAGAGCCGCAACAGCTTTGCCTGGACTCATAGGTGAGAGGACAATTGATCTTCTTGATCGGGCAAGCTGGGAAGATCTTGAGAGGGGAGTCAAAGTGCCTCGTCGTGATGTATATCGATTCATGTGGGAATCTTTTTTTGTATAGAGACAGCACTTGCAGAGTAGAGAGTTCTCTATTACTAATGTGACGTGGAAACAATGGATTCAACGCAACAATTGCCCGATATTCACGGACACTTTGGAACCTACGGAGGCATGTTTGTGCCTGAAACTCTAATGGATCCAATGCAGGTGTTGGCGGCTGAGTATGAAAAAACAAAGGCTGACCCTGAATTCCAAAAGGAACTCGATTACTTGTTAAGGCAATATTGCGGGCGTCCCACACCACTGTATTACGCCGAGCGATGGAGCGAAAAGCTGGGGGGAGCGAAGATTTACCTGAAGCGCGAGGACTTACTCCATACGGGCGCGCACAAGATCAACAATGCCATAGGCCAGATACTACTTGCTAAGCGGCTTGGTAAAAGTCGTATTATTGCAGAAACTGGGGCTGGCCAACACGGAGTTGCTACGGCCACTGTTTGTGCGCGATTTGGCATGGAGTGCATCGTTTATATGGGAGCGGTGGATATGGAACGGCAGGCTCTTAATGTTGCGCGTATGGAGCTGCTGGGTGCCAAGGTTGTTCCTGTCACTGCTGGGCAGGCGACTCTCAAAGAAGCGGTTAATGAGGCACTGCGAGATTGGGTTTCTACGGTAGAAAACACCCACTACATTATCGGATCGGCTCTTGGAGCTCACCCTTTCCCAATGATGGTTAGAGATTTTCATCGCATCATCGGTGTGGAGGCGCGTGAGCAGATCCTTGAGCAAGAAGGGCGTTTGCCTGATCTGTTGGTTGCCTGTGTGGGTGGTGGGTCGAACGCGATTGGCCTTTTTCATCCCTTTATAGGTGACCAAGACGTCAGGATGATGGGGGTAGAAGCAGGAGGTGAAGGTATTAAGCCTGAGCGTCACGCGGCTCGTTTTCAAGGTGGTAAGCTAGGAGTGCTGCAAGGATCTAAAACATGGTTGCTCGCTAATGATGATGGCCAGATCGAGCTTACTCACTCGGTGAGCGCAGGCCTTGATTACGCAGCTGTTGGGCCAGAGCATGCTTACCTCAAAGATATTGGACGTGCCGAATATACCTATGCGACCGATGATGAGGCACTAGCTGCTTTCAGGGAGGTGTCAGAAACAGAAGGTATTTTGCCAGCATTAGAATCATCGCACGCTTTAGCATATGTCTCAAAAACAGCGCCGAATTTATCGAAGGATACGATTATCATTCTTAATTTGTCAGGTCGTGGTGACAAGGATGTTGAGCAAGCAGCTAAATACCTACTGAATAAAGACTTGGCGAAGTGATCGCCGCGTTAAATTCAAATACAACCGCACAATAAAATGTCTCGTACTATTGGCATTATTGCTGGCTCCGGAATTTATCCTGAAGCATTTATCAAAGCTGCGCGTTGCAAATCACCAGGCACGCGCCTCGTGATGGCGGCTTTTCACGGTGAAACCCGTGAGGATCTCGCGCAAAAAGTAGAAGAGACAGATTGGTTCAGTGTTGGGCAGCTTGGCAAGATGATCAAGTTTTTCAAAAAACAGGGAGCTAATGAAGCTGTGATGGTGGGGCAAATTGCTCCCAAGAACCTTTTTGATCTGAGGCCAGATGTGAGGACGATGTTGCTGTTGGCACGAACCAAAGAAAAAAATGCTGAGTCTCTTTTTGGCGGTATTGCCGACGAACTAGCTAAGGACAAAATCACGCTTTTACCGGCTACGACTTTTCTCGAGGATTTTATGCCTGACGAGGGTCATGTGTATGGTCCTAAGCTCAAGAAATCAGCTATAGAAGATGCTCGTTTTGGATTTAAAATTGCCAAAGAAACGAGTCGCCTCGATATCGGACAGTCAGTAGTGGTTCGCAATGGCACGGTCTTGGCAGTTGAGGCCTTTGAGGGGACCAATGCGTGTATTCGGCGTGGTGGTGATTTGGGTAGGGGTAAAGACGTGATATTAGCCAAGGTCGCTAAGCCCAATCAGGATTTTCGTTTTGATGTGCCGGTCATTGGTCCAGATACCGTCAAAAATTGCGCGCGATCTGGTATTGGGGTCATAGCAATCGAAGCGGCGAAAACCCTAGTGCTTGGAGCTGAGCAAGTGGATGCAATGTGTGATGAGCACAGGGTCTCTATCGTAGCTCTTTAAAAGTTATTCTGCTAGTGGTTTTGCTTTTATGTTGCAGATGTCTGCTTGCACTAGCTCAAAGTCTTTCTAGATTAGTGCTCATGCCGGCAAGCTCTGACAGTAATCACCCACTGAGCAGAATACTCAGTGGATCTGTTCTGTGTAGACCAGTGGTGATCTTGCTGCTGTTCGCCTGTATCGTTTTTGGGTTCTCTGGCTGTATGCCTCCATATATAGAATGGGCCTTAAAGCCTGATCGGGGCATAAACATTCCTAAGCGGTATGATGCGTCTACACCGCCCGTGCCAGATGTGAAAGTTACTTTATTGGGGCTGTTTGATGACAAGCAATTAGATTTTTATGTGGCCAAAGCACTGCAAAACAATCCTAACCTAAAGTCTAGTTTGGCGAGGTTGGAGGAGTCAGGCTTCGAGGTCACGAAGGCGAAGTCTTCTTTTCTTCCGGCACTAGATGTTAATGGCAGTGCATCTAGCTCGCAGAATTCTTTCAGAGATGTGAGATCACGGGAAGAACGATATGCTCTGGGCCTTGATGCTCAATGGGAGATCGATGTATGGGGGCGCATTCGGGCCGGGGTGCGAGCTACAGCCAGAAACAGAGACGCTTTACTCGCTGACCACGCGTCGGCTCGGCAGTCGATTGCGGCGCAAACGATGCAGGCATACTTTGATTTAGTTGCTGAAGATCAGCTCCTCGAGCTCTCACAAAGGCGTTTGGATAGCTTTGAACAAACTTTTCAGCTCGTAGAGAGACGATTTGAGAGTGGAACGGAGGACTTGGGAGATTTAGATTTAGCGCGCACAGATCTGGAAAATACTCGGGCACAATTTGCTGTAAGGCAAAACCTAAGGGCTCGGGCAGCGCGTCAACTCGCTTTGTTATGTGGTATTTATCCTGATGCTAAATCTGCGGCAGGTGGTTGGCCTGTGATGACGCGCGGTGTGCAGGTTGGATTACCATCGACATTGTTCTTGAACAGACCTGATATTGATGCTGCGTATCAACGCATTCGAGCAGCTGATTCTAATGTGAAAGTAGCACATCGTGATATTTATCCTCGGTTTTCGCTAACCGCGAGTGGTGGTGGGCAGTCATCCACATTGAAAGATATCGCGGATTCCAACTTTAGTGTTTGGTCGATTGCTGGCAACCTCGCTGCACCGATCTTTGATGGTGGTAGGCGTAAAGCTGAATGGGGGGCTGCTAATGCTCGAGCAAAAGAGGCATGGGCAAATTACCAGGCAACAGTGCTCAATGCATTTAGAGAAGTGGAAAATGCCTTGGGCTCTGAGGTTTATCTGTATCGACAAGAGCAGTCTCTGGCCAATGCTCTCAAAGCGGCTCGTAGTGCAGAGAGCCGCATTCGTCGAAATTATGAAACAGGTTTAACAGAGATCCTTACGTTGCTTGATACTCAGCGACGTGCATTTAATACCGAGCAAGTATTCATTGATACTAAAGCTATGCGCTATAAAAATCGAGTTACCCTAGCTCTCGCATTGGGCAAAGATCTTTAACATCACCAAACGTCTCATGAAACTTTTCCTCAAGCTTTTCATTCCCGTTGTCTTCGTCATCTTAGCATTTGTCTTTGTCAAAGTGTTGATTAGCAAAAAGCGACCTGATGTAGCACGCGTCGCTGAGGTGGTCGCTCCACAGGTTGACGTAATGGCTATTGAAATAGGCGATCATCAGCCTCCAGTTTTAAGTTATGGCACAGTTCAAAGTTATTTTGAAACGAGTTTGGCGCCTCAGGTTAGTGGCCAAATCATCGATGTTGCGACGGAGTTTCGTGTTGGTAATATGGTGAATAAGGGAGTGCTGTTGGCCCGCATTGATCCTACAGATTACGAGGCTGTTTTAGCACGTGAAAGTGCGAGCCTGGCTGACGCGAGGCGAACCTTGCTTGAAGAAGATATTAAAGCCAAACAAGCGGCTGAAGATTGGACTGCTTCTGGTCGAAGCATAGATAGCGCGTCTGATTTCGTGCTGCGTAAGCCCCAACTCGAGGCAGCTCGCAGAAGTATCCAATCGGCAGTGGCTGCGGAGGCTAAAGCTAAGGCTGATGTTGAGCGGACGATGATCAGAGCTCCTTATGACGCAGTGGTTATCGAGCGTATGGCCTCTGTGGGGAACTACGCCAGCTCACAGCAGGCATTGGGTAAGCTTGTTGCGACCGAAAAAGCAGAGGTGAGGTTGCCACTGACTGCCGAACAGGCCGCCAATGTGCAGTTACCAAGTAGGCGAGGCATGCTTTCCAGCAAAGAGCCGGATCAGCAGACAGTGGTCTTCACTAGTGCAACTAAAGCCGGTGCCGAGTGGCTCGGGAAACTTGCGCGAACCGAGCCATTTGTGGATCCTAAAAATCAAGTGACTTATGTGATCGCCGAGATTGAAAAACCATATCATGCGAAGCCTGCGCCGATAGTGGTTGGCTCATTTGTTAATGCTCGTATCCCTGGACGTGTTATTAATGATAGTTATAAAGTTCCGGAGGCAGCGCTGGTTAATGATGCTTATTTGTGGGTCGTTGATGACAGTAATAAGCTCTGCCGTGTTGATGCTCAACGCCTCTATGGACAAGCAGCCATGGTGTATTTACGTATTTCTGATCAAGCAATGCAGAGCTCTGGCTTGAAGTCACCTCTTCGTGTGGTTACGCGTCCACTCGCAACGTTCAAGCATGGCAGGGTGGTTAAGCCGGTTTACGTATCTTTGCAACGTTGATGAATTCATGAAATTAGAGAAGAAGCACCCTTTCATAACCTGGTTTGCATCCAATCCAGTTGTTGCGAACATTCTAATGCTGACGATTCTTGCAGCGGGTGTTTACACAGCACTTAATATCAGGAAAGAGGGCTTTCCCGCCTTCGATGCTGAGTCCGTGACGGTTAATGTTACGGTCAGGGGAGGCACACCAGAGGATGTTGAGCGAGGAGTAACCATTAAAATCGAGGAGTCGATCGAGGATGTTGAAGGGATTGATCATGTTCGATCGGTGAGCAAAGATAATAGTGCTTCGGTGACAATAGAGTCCAAGGAAAATTATCCGATCGGTAAATTATTGGATGATGTAAAAATTAGAGTTGATGCAATACCTTCATTTCCCGATCAGGCTGAGAAGCCGGTCGTAAAAGAGAATAAACGCAGAAGCAAGGTGCTCTGGGTTGAGCTTTATGGCGATGTGTCTGAGAGTGTGCGCAAAGAGGCCGCTCGTAAAGTTCGTGATACTCTTTTACGTCAGCCTGCTATTTCAAAGGTAGAGACTATTGGTGCTCGTGACTATGAAATATCTATTGAGCCCTCCGAAGAAAAACTCCGATTGTATCAGCTTACATTTGACGAAGTGGCCACTGCGGTTCGCAACAATTCACTCGACCTTGGTGGGGGGGTGGTTCGCTCCAAACGCGGCGACATCTCACTCCGCTCGCGTGACCAAGCCTACAGTAAAACTGATTTTGAAAATATTGCCGTGCGTGCTAATGCCGATGGAACGCGTATTTATGTAAGAGATGTTGCCGAGGTAAGAGATGGTTTTGTCGATCAACGGTTTTTGAATCGGTTCCGAGGTAAACCCACCACGAGCTTGAAAATAACAACGGAAGGCAGTGATGATATCATTGAAGCTGTCGATGAAGCACGGCGTGTTGTTGAGGTCTATCAAGGTTTGCCGGAAGGCTTACAAATGGCTAGTTGGCTTGATGGCTCAGTCAATATTCGTGATCGCCTTGCCCTGCTAGGTCGCAATGGCCTCATAGGAGTGCTTTTGGTGTTGGTCTCGCTGATGCTATTTCTTAATTTGCGCTTGGCATTTTGGGTTGCCATTGGGATTCCCGTCTCTTTGGCAGGAGCGCTTACTTTTTTCCCTACACCTGGTCTGGATTTATCGATTAATGTTATTTCGGCATTTGGTTTTCTTATTGTATTGGGTGTTGTTGTTGATGACGCGATTGTCATTGGTGAATCGATTTATTCTGAGAAGGAAAAAGACGATCACGCAGAAGAGGGTGACGGCCCGATCAGAACAACGGTGCGAGGCGTAAGTAAGGTTGTTACCCCAGCGACGTTTGGTGTTATCACCACCATTGCTGCATTTTTACCGCTGACACAAGTGAGTGGAAGAATGGGTAATGTCTTTGGTCAAATTGCAACGGCTGTTATTCTTTGCCTTATTTTTTCCCTCATTGAATCAAAACTCATATTGCCGTCTCATTTAGCAAACTTGAATGTTCATAAAAAGCCAGGCAATGCCATAACCAAGGCTTGGGCTCATTTTCAGAAATCTGTAGCAAACCGTTTGAGGTGGCTCATCGACACGGTGTACAGGCCAGTCATTCAATTTGTCATTACTTGGCGTTACGCAACTGTTGGCGCTTTTGTTGCTGTTTTTATCGTAGTAGTTGGATTGTTTCCCTCTGGCCAATTGCGCTTTGTTTTTTTCCCAAATATTTACCGAGATAATGCAGCCGTTTTACTCGAACTCGAACAAGGGCAGTCTGTGGAATATCTGCATGCCAATGCAAAGCGTATTGCCAATATTGCTTATGACCTTGGCGAAAAATATGAAGATAAATACGGCCATAACCCCTTCGTTGAAGTGCAGATTTCTTGCAAGACAAACGATAAGGCTGCCATTGCAGCAGAGCTTACTCGGTCCACCAATCGGCCGTTTTTAGCAACGGGGGATATCATTAAAGACTGGCGCGATGAAATAGGGGACGTGGCCGGAGCTCGCTCGCTATCTGTAGCAGCCAGAGCTGGTCCACCAGGTGGTGATCTGAAAGTTAATTTAGAGAGTGAGGATCTTGAAGAGTTGAGGATGGCTGCTGTTGAGCTCAAAGATATATTATCTACCTACAGTGGGATCTATGACACGCTGGACACTTTTGACTCGGGCAAACCAGAAATTATCTATTCGATAACGCCTGAAGGCGAAGCTGCTGGTTTTACCAAACGTGACTTGGCTGTGAACGTACGTGACGCTTTTTATGGGCGTGAGGCTCAGCGTGTGCAACGTGGGCGAGATGAGGTCCGTGTTATGGTGCGTTACCCCATGGAATATAGAGAATCACTGGAATCTCTGCGCAATATGCGTATCCGCAAAGATGACGGAGCCGTTGTTCCATTCGGAATGGTGGCTGATGCTCGTTACGCTGAGTCCTTGGCCTCCATTAAGCGCTACGATAGTAAGCGTGTTGTCACCGTTGAGGCCACAGTTGATAAGGCGAAGACCTCATCGGGTGAGGTTACCAGCCGCTTAGAGAAGGAGTTTTTTCCTCAGATGATTGCCAAGTATCCTAGTATATCAATTACGCAGCGTGGAGAAATTGAGCAGCGAAAAAAATCATTAAACTCGCTCATCAAAGGATTCTTCTTCTCTATTGTTTTTATTTATATTTTGATCGCTATTCCTCTGAAAAGTTATGCCAAGCCACTTATTATAATGTCGGTGATTCCCTTCGGGATAATTGGGGCTTTACTGGGTCACTACCTGATGGGGCTGCCGGTGTCCATACTCTCTGTATTCGGTATTTTGGCTCTTTCTGGAGTAGTTGTTAATGACTCGCTAGTATTGGTGTGCCGTACTAATGACTTGCGTGATAAGGGCATGAGTTTACTCGATTGCTGCTCTCAGGCGGGCGCGGATCGCTTTCGCGCGATTTTATTGACCTCTTTGACTACTTTTCTTGGCCTTGCGCCCTTGTTGCTGGAAACAGAGGTTCAAGCTCAATTCCTCAAGCCGATGGCGGCTTCACTTGCATTTGGTATTTTATTTTCCACACTCATTACCTTGATTTTACTTCCAGTGCTTATGGTCATTGGCAAAGAGATTAAAGACAAGCTGAGGGATATTTACGATATTCCCTACCGCGACTAGTGGTATCACTGGTCAGTGAGCTCGTAGATATTTCCTGAGATGGAAATGATTAGAAGGTTGCCATCATGGTCTTCTGCAAATGATGTGATTTGAGAGATTGAGCCTTGTGTCGGTTTGAGCTGTTCAGTCCAGTCTATGAAATTAGAGGCTTTGCCATCTTTAACTTCAATCGACCAGATTCGGGGGTTACCATAATCTGCAAAAAAATACTTTCCTTGAAGGCTCTCAATAGGCCCTCGGTAAACATAGCCCCCGGTCACAGATACACCTTCATGGTATTTGTTGCCGTGCTTGTAGACATAGATGGGATCTACGCATTCATTTGGCCGGCTTCCGCCAACATTTTTTTTAGGCGTTGGTAATAGGCCTTCTCTGAGTCGCCAGCCAAAATTGGCACCCTTGCACTTGCCGGCTGCTACGAAGTTGATCTCCTCCCAATGATTTTGACCAACATCAGCTATGTAGAAATCATTCGTTTTTTTATCCCAAGAACAGCGCCAGGGATTGCGCAAACCATAAGCATATATCTCCGGTTTAGCACCAGCAATACCGATAAAGGGGTTGTCTTCGGGCACGCTGTATCCCTCAGCGCTTGAGACATCAATGCGGAGGATTTTACCGAGGTGCGTGCTGAGATCTTGACCGTGATTTTTGGGATCGTTGGCAGCACCGCCATCGCCAGTGGCAATATAGAGGTAGTCATCAGGGCCGAATCCAATCCAGCCGCCGTTGTGGTTACGAGCACTTTGCTTGATGGTTAGGATGAGCTCACGGCTCTTTGGATCACACTGCATCATATTTTGTCCATGTGCAGTGAACCGACAGATCTCTGAGTCTCCGATTTTGTTGGTATAGTAGACGTATAGTTTGCCTGATTGAAGATAGTCATTGCTGAATGCGAGCCCCAACAAACCTTGCTCATTCATTTTGATTTTAATGAGTTTGCTAATATCGAGAAAATTAGATTTTTCTCCAGTCTGCCTATTAAGAATGACTATTCTACCGTCTTTTTCGACTATCCATAAATACTTAGTTACCCCCTGCGGACATGATGCCCACACGGGTTGGTCAAATCCGCTGGCAAGTAATGTTGATTCGACTTTCCCAAATACTGAAGATGAAAGGATTATGAGTAGAAGGATAAACTGAAATCTCATAAGGGTTTGTCTATCGTTGAGATTAGATAATGAAAAGTATCAAAATAGACTAATCATGTGACTAGCGCGATAATTACGAATCAAGGTATTGCTTGAGGTCCTCACGAAGAGCAATACGGGCCCGGAAAATTTGGCTTTTAATTGCTGATCTGGAGAGACCCAGTATTTCACCTATTTCATCATATGGCATGTTTTCATAGCGCCTTAGGATGACAGCCATGCGCTGTTTTTTGGGTAGTCTGGATATGGCCTGATCAATAGCTATGCGTAGCTCTTGTTGAAGCATATCTTGATCTGGTGATGCTGTCTGCTGGTCAGGAGTTTGAAGGTGGAAATTGTCCTCACGCTCCTGCATAGAAAATTCTTTTTTGCGACTTTTACGACGACTTTCATTGAAGACAAGATTACGCGTAATAGTGAACAGAAAAGTGGTGAACTTAGCTTTTGGTTTGTATCTTGGAGCACTTCTCCAAAGACGAATAAAGACTTGTTGTGCGATGTCCTCTGCATCTGATGGGTTGCCGAGCATTTTTGCAACAGTACCAATGATGGATGATTGATGACGCTCAATGAGCTCTCCGAAGGCCAGTTCGTCACCTGACCCGACCTTCAGCATGAGTGCTATGTCATGCTCATTGTCAGTTACTTCAAGATCTCTCGAAGAGATGTTGATTTTATTGACCGGTGAAGATTCAGGGATGGGCATAGGATGAGCTAGATCTGACAGCGGTCGATGGTTGTGCGGCTTGCAGTATGCGTCTTCCATTCTAATAAAGAGTCAGACCATTAAACCATACAAATTATTGCTGGTTGCATGAATTTTCATCGTTCGGTCGCAAGGATGCAAGGTGCTTGTTGATGTTACCATGTGATGAGTATGCAGAAGAATCAAAGCTTTTCATGAATACCACGATTTGCTAATAAATATGGTATGGGGCATCGTGGTCGCGCAGCAAATCATGGGGCAGAGCATGCTGACACAGGCAAGAAAGGCTGCTTTTCGATTTTATCATGGGTTTTTCTGTTGGTTGTGATGCTTTACATGAGCATACATGTTTTTTTTCTATGGCAACCTTCAGAAGGGGGCGGTCAACTTACTGCAACTGCGAGGAATGCCAAGCTGATGGGGGTTGAAATATTTCCAGCAATAAAAGCATATGCCACTGATGTAATTGATGGCAGGCTCAATATTAATGCTGGAAAATCTACAAAGCCGCCTATGCTTAAGCAGCGATTGGCACTTGCTATTGAACGTAACTATCCGGTCACATTCAGAGAAGAGGAAGTCAATGTATGGCTGTCGAATCGTATCAATATGACCCAACAAGGGCGTTTAGCTCCGTATGTTGAGATAATCGGTTTATGGGTCAATTTTAAGGAGGACGAAATCGAACTGGTCATTGAACGTAGATTGCCTTGGGCAAATTCACACGTAACTACCTTGTTTATGGGTTTTGAGCGCACTCGTTCAGGTTACAGTATTTCAAGGCATGCATGTCATATTGGGCAGCTGAAGTTGCCCGGCGGTTTTGCTTGCCTGTTAATGCCTGCTTATCAAAACATAGCTGATGAGCTAGCCGGTGAACTTCAGCCTTATTATGATCAAAAGATTTATGATGTGCGTGTAGAGGATGGGAAAATTACCATTGATCCAAGAAGAATTGAGCACAGACTCTGATGATGAACTATCAAGTATTGGTTCAACTACGAAAAGGAGCAATTGCTAGACACTTGATCTTATTGTTTTCGGCGGGGATCACAGCGTTTGAGTTTTGTCTTTGTATCAATGTCTTTGCTGCTGAGGATTCGAATATAAATACAAATGGTTCAACGCGAGTGTTGAAAAATGTTCAAACTACTCAATTTGGCAACATTTTTGTTACAGGGAGTAATCAGCAGGAGCGCGGTGGAATTGCTTCGGCAGCCAACTTTTTGCGGGTTCAATTAAATAAGTTGTGTGGTGATCCAGACCGTAAGATGGATCTGCCTCTCATCATTAAACTACACGGGGCCGAAGGTGACGAACCAGTGTCGCAGAGTATTGTAACC
>JBNABE010000026.1:0-19054 GCA_049631945.1 Akkermansiaceae bacterium | reverse complement strand
AGCCGGGGCGATTTTTCTTACCCGCTGAGGCCGCAATGTTGTCGTCATCGTTCAAGAAAGTAAGTAGCGCTTTTTCGTGCTCAGTCAGTCTGATACCGGAGCCTGTGAATTTTACGTGCTCCTTAAGGTGATTAACTGCATGATTCTGCGCTTCTATTTCTAGAGGCCACCCCTCTGGCTTATAGAAATGACTGCACGATACAAATATCAAGCATGATAACAAAGTAGCTATGAACGTTTTCATTATGAATAATAGAATATGCCCTCTAGGTGCTTATTGACAAGCCTTCGATTCAGCACTGCGCATAATGATCAATCTCTCACTTCAGGCTTTCCAGCAGAGGGAAAAGTAGACTGCCAAGTGTGAAGTGCGCTTCCCTCAGACAGCCCTCCCATCTCCGCGAGCAATGACTCACAACGCAGCTTCCATTGATTATAATCAGGCTCTCGGAAAGGATCTCTTGAACCTGGGAAAACAAGGTAAGTGACAGTCAAGTCACTCACTGGACGAGAATAAATACCTGACTTGGGATTGATTTCCTTACAAAATCGCAGTGAGGCTTCACCGACTTTGTAGCTCGGCCCCGCATCGCCAACTATCGATGGATAGATCTTCCCCTCATGAATAACCACTGCGTAGTCTCCCACCCTAGCAGCAGAGGGATCTCCGTTAGTTGTCAGCATGTTTATAGGCATAACAACAAAGGGATCGTAATCAGCAATGAGAAAGCTTCTCGCTTCCATATCCTTAATCTCCCGCTTGATTTTTACGACCCGTGATTTCAACCATGCCCTGCGATCATCTTTAGTGTCCTCACGGGCAATTTCCTCATTTGCTTTACGAATCCTATTCTTCCAGCCTGTAATCAGCGGGTTGGGCGACTTGCCCGTTTTACGCCATCCATAACTTGTCAGTGGTTGATAATTAGTCGAATTAACAATCTCATCCGGCATCACCGGCAAACGATCGCCATCAGAGCCATCAGAGACTACATCCATCTCAGCTTGCATTAGCATAACACGTTGACCCGTATCTGGATGCTTGAGATTGAGAATTGTCTCACAATCATAAAAGTTATGCCTTGTCATCAGCTCGTTCAACTGGGTCGTATTCTGCTTGAGGCGCTTGGCTTTATTTTCGTAGAGCTGGTAATAGAACCCTGAGATTTCCGCATTAGGCATCATCACCTCCAGCCCTGGTAGCATTGCACCAAGCCCTGGGGTATTTTTTTCCAACTCAACGAGCGTATCACTCGCCTTAGGTAACTTGATCTTCAGCTCGTAGTGAGCACTAAAACTCTCATCCGCATTTCGCTCGACTGAGGCCAAGCCTCCTCTCTCGAGGCTGATCTTGGTATTAAGCTGAATTCCGCGCGACATCCTGCGAATATCACCCCCCGAGGAAATGGCGTAATCTCTGGGTGCTCGTATGGTCGGTTCTTTCAGCTTCGGCACAACCTTTACTTGACCAGCAGGCTCTACCACCACCCTTTTTGTAGTCTTTTTGCCGGCTACCCCAGATTGCATTATCTTGCGGTAGACCTTACCAGCATAGGGCGTAAAGATGAGTGCCAGCAATGCACCCACGAGCATTAACAGAATCACCTTCCACCATTGAAGTCGGGACACGTGTGTATGACAAATGTTGACGCCCTCGATATTATGCGGGTCATGCTTTTCCTGTTTGTCAGAATGAGGTGGCATCGGGCTAAATCTTGCACCCTTTCTGCGCCGTATTCAAAGACTATTTTGTCGACGTTGCGACCTCAGACCATTTGTAGGCATGCTCAAGACCATCAGGTGCAAGTTCGGCAAAGTCGTCCCAATCACGCTGGTTCGCAGGATATTGCGCTATCTGGGTAAAGTCTCCCGCTCTGATGCTCTCCACTGCGGCCTCAGCCCAGCTCATTGCGTGCTCGACGTGCGACTCTTCAAAGGGAGCCCACGCGGTAAAGGCAGCGTCACTGATCGCCCGCGGCAAATTAATGTAACCTACCTGAGGCAGCTCTCCCGTTTCAAAGCGCTGTTGCGTGAAGGCAGCATACATGGGTAGTTGGACATCAGCCCAGCCGAATGGTTTGCCCGAAGGATCCCAAAGATCTCCGAGCTGAGGCCTATTCTCCTGTTCACGCCATCGTCTCAGATGCGCTTCTTTAGGATGCTTTGCCTTACCCGATGTCTTGTAGTCCCAGACCCGCCATTGATTTCCATCTTCATGACGATCAATCCGGTCAATTGCCATCGTTACTGGGTGATTGGCAATTTGCCAGTTATCTCCATACTTACCTATTTGATATTCAGTCTCCACGATACACCAGCCCATGGCTCGATCTGCAGCTTGGATTTTTGC
Source organism: Akkermansiaceae bacterium (assembly GCA_049631945.1). Taxonomy (GTDB): domain Bacteria; phylum Verrucomicrobiota; class Verrucomicrobiia; order Verrucomicrobiales; family Akkermansiaceae; genus Oceaniferula. Next base: position 16,704 of record JBNABE010000026.1, on the reverse strand, counting down.
GAAAGCACGCAGGCGCTCCCGAGCGCTCTCAAGCTGCACAATCAAGGGCAGCGACAAGTTTTTACCAAAGAGCTGCTCCATCGCAACGTCCAAGCGAGCCATAAAATAACCCTCCAGCTCTGTAACATCAGAGGAATCACGCATAGCCTCATCCGCTCCGAATTCATCAAGTACATGGTGGCATAGCTTACCAAAATCAAGAGCGTCCATCTCGCGTTTATTGGCATCGTATGTCTTCATTTTTGCGATGCGCTTGAGGTAAAAACGAAACGGACAATTCAAATAATCTTTAATAGCCGACGGTGAGATGTTGATTGCATCCTCTCCTGTATAACGATTTGCATGAATAGGCACCTCGAGCTGCCAATCACGCCGCCACGCTCCACGCTTACGTGGCTGTGATGCTGATTCATCAAACAAATGGCAGACCAACGCTGCCAGTTCCTGGCCACTCTGCCTCATCAACAAGCGTGAAGGCTTGCGCGACTCACCAGATTGATTGAATCGAGAAACCACAGCATCCACTCTACCGTTTTGCGCCCTTGAGCAGAGGGCAGCCTGCAAAATGAAAGCATCACGAGCAAAGCGAGCACGCATGTCTCGCAAACCGAGCTGATCTCTCAGAGAATCGGGTAAAAAGGCATCATCCCCAGTCCCCTCTGGCACACACTCTTCGTGCATGCCAGCAAGAATCAAGTGCTCTGCGGGATCATAGGAAATCTCCAACCACCCCTGAAGGTCGAGTACCGTATCCCCACGCTCCGAGGGAATCCGAGCAGATTTCACAGATTCAGTAAGCATTTCGAAAGCCTCATCAGGAGCAATCTCCTCGGTATGCGCCGCGAGGCGATCCAAGGCATCTATCGCCTCTACCAATCCTGACTCAATCGCTTTCGCCACTTTTTGATCACAATACACCAACCATTCAGACAACCAGCGCCTCAATAAAGCCACCATCTTCTTAGCCTCGGTCTGATCGCTCAGCAGGTCGATATGAGAAGCTATTGATTGCAAAATTTCGCGCTCATCTGATGCCGCCAAAAATCGAGCATCGCGTACCGTTTCAGGCAAATGCTCGATATGAAGTGCGTCCATAAGCTCCGCTGCCTGGTAACGACTGACTTGCTCAGGTAAGAACAGCTCAGCACCAGGCAGGCGGACAAGATCACGAAGGGCCTCAAAAGAGCCATCTTTACCTACAAGATCACGCATGGCGCGTAGCAGACCAACCAATCCAGACTCCGCCAAGCTCCTACCGTCAGGATGATATAAAGGCCAACCATGCTCCGAAAAGGTCTTCTCCAAAGACGACTCAAAACTAGGATCACACAGGGCGAGCGCTACATGCTCTGCTGTCGTATTCTGGTCGCTCAAAATTCTAACACAGGATTGCGCTGCATCACTTGCCGTATCCACCACATGCAAGCGTTGCCGCCAATCAGGTATCTGTATGCTTCTTTTCGTCCAATAATCAACACAAGGTAGCCCCCATGAATCGAAGCCTTCCTTCTCCTGGCTAGGCGCATGAATCAGAATCTCAATAGGCAGCCCCTGCGTTAGCAATGACTTGAGTGCACGAATCGCCATCGGTGTGGGGTCAGGCACACAGGCAACCACGATACGCTCAACTCCTGACGGCAGCTCAGGCGCTAACACCTGATCACGCTTGGCAAGTATTGGATCGCGCAGCTTCCATTTACCAAGCTGCTTGAGCATCATACTTTCCAGCTCGTTGAGCTCGTCCCACCGCTCTTTTTCAACACTATAATAGCTGGCATCACGAAAACTTGCATTGCCATCGGCTAGCTCCTCGCGCAATTGGACAAATTGCTTTGCCAGAGCCAATGCCTCATGAAAGCCCACCTTCCCATCGACATCGTGGTTAGGGAATAAATACGGAAACTGGCGCAACTCAGCAGTTTGAATGACACGTAACCATGCCCATAAACTCTCTTGCTTACTGGCCACGCCCTGCACCTCAAATAGACGATTTGGAACTACCACGTGCGGAGAAATGACGCCGCCTCCCTCAGAAAGCGCCATACGCAGCCTCCTGCCGCTATTGGAAGTTGGCACCACCACCATTGTGCTTGCCAGCACATCACGGCGAGCATCAGCGAGTAGCCAATGCTTTACAGATTCAAGCAGCGGGACATCCCAACCGAGAAAAACACGGTCGGCGAATCGCTCCTGCTCGAAATCCAATAGCTCCTGCATTCACTAGTCCTCTTCACCAGAACCTTCAACATCATCTGCCTCAGGTGCATTAGGAGCTTCGGGTGCCTCATCACCTACTTGTGTATCATCAGTGCCATTCTCTGATTCCTCAGCATCCTCTGATTCATCTTCATCATCAGGCATCACACGTGCAATATCCTGCAGCTTCTCCCCCTCTTTGAGGGTCACTAGCTTGACACCTTGTGCTGCACGGCCAGTCTCACGAACATCAGAACATCGAATGCGAATACTCTGACCGTCACTGGTCATGAGCATCAACTCATCCTGTTCTTCTACTGAAAGAGCTCCAACAACCTGACCCGTTTTCTCGGTCACATTCATCGTCTTCATGCCCTTGCCACCACGACCTTTGGAGAGATATTCTTCGTAAGCAGTCCGCTTACCAAGACCATTCTCACTGGCAACTAGCAACTTGCTTTCTGGACTGACAATCGTCAGCGATACCAAGTAATCTCCTTCACGAGGCTTTACTCCAGCTACACCTGCAGATGGTCTTCCCATGGCACGGATATTAGTCTCACTGGTGCGAACACAGTAGCCTGCACTAGTAACTAGGCAGATATCATCTTTGCCAGAGGTAAGCTTCACTTCAACGAGGCTATTGCCCTCATCAAGCTTGATTGCAATGATTCCATCTTTGCGGAAGTTACGGAAGTTACTCAGACTCGTCTTCTTGACTTTACCAGAGCGAGTCGCGAACAAGACGTAGCCATTTTCCTCACCGAAAGTGACGTCTTGATCATCATCATTGGTCTTACGCTCAAGGCGAAGCGTGGCAGCAATGTTTTCCTCTGGCTGAAGATTAAGCAGATTCTTAATGCTACGACCTTTGGAAGCACGCGACCCCTCTGGAATACCGTAGACTCGCTCCACATAAACACGACCAGTGTTGGTGAAGAACATGAGATAGTCATGCGCCTGAGCTGAGAACAAATGTTCTACAAAGTCTTGCTCGTCATCTTCTTGTTGATTCGCATTGCGTGTTTCCATCCCACGCACCCCTTTACCACCACGTGCTTGGACGCGATACTCAGCAGATGGTGTGCGCTTGATATAGCCCTTATTGGAGAGAGTCACGATCATGCCATCATTGGCGATAAGATCCTCGATCGCGATTTCACCTTCGTCCGGAAGTATGGGGCATCGACGTGGTGTGGCATACTTCTCTCTGATTTCGAGAAGCTCCTCTTTTATAATGGCTAACACACGCACTTCACGAGCTAGGATATCAAGAAAGTCTTTTATCTCCTCAAGGATGTTATCATATTCCACTTTGACCTTGTCCTGCTCCATGCCAGTGAGTTGATAGAGGCGCAGTTCAAGGATCGCATTGACTTGGCGGTCTGTGAATACGTAGGTGTCGCTCTGGACACTGGGCTGTGAGCGAATAAGAATGCCTAAGCTCTCTGCCGTTTTGACTGGGAAAGTATAGGCCTTGAGCTTTTCACGTGCTTCATCGCGATTTTTAGAATCACGGATAATGCGAATGAAGTCATCCAGATGACCAAGAGCCAGCAAGAATGCCTCCAAGTTCTCAGCACGGTCCTCTGCCTTATCTAGCAGGAAGCGAGTACGACGCATCACTACCTCACGGCGGTGTTCGATAAAGGCATCGAGTGCGTCCATAATGGAGAGCTGCTTGGGGCGACGCTCGTGAATGGCTAGCATGTTCACCCCGAAGGATGTCTCCATGGAAGTGAGCTTGTAAATTTGATTAACAACGACCTGCGGGCGAGCGTCACGCTTGAGCGTGATCTCAATACGTGTCTGCTCATCAGACAAGTCGCGCATACCAGAGATCTCAGTCAGGACTTTCTCTCGAACCAGCTCAGCGATACGCTGCTGCAACACAGCGCGGTTCACCCCGTGAGGCACCTCCGTAATTGTGATCACCGATGTTCCTGAGGCCTTCTCATCGACTTCCATCGTGCCACGCATCTTGATACTTCCGCGACCCGTGTGGAAATAGCTGTCGATACCTTTAAAACCGCGAATTTCGCACTTTCCAGCAAAGTCCGGACCTTTGATGAATTCCTTAAGCTCATCGATGGTTAGCTGTGGATTATCGATGCGTGCACAAGTGCCATCAATCACCTCACCTAAGTTGTGTGCAGGTATGTTGGTAGCCATGCCAACAGCAATACCCGTGCCCCCGTTAACAAGGAGGTTTGGAATGGCCGCGGGAAGCACAACGGGCTCATTACGGGTCTCATCATAGGTTGGCTGAAGGTCGACCGTGTCCTTCTCAAGATCAGACATCATCGAGGAGCCTAAGTGCGTCAAGCGAGCCTCGGTATATCGCATCGCAGCAGCGGCATCGCCTTCCACAGAGCCAAAGTTTCCTTGGCCGTCAATGAGTGTTTCACGCATCGTCCATGGCTGGGCCATATTGACGAGAGTCGTGTAGATGGAACTATCACCGTGTGGGTGGTATTTACCCATCGTGTCACCGACAATACGGGCACACTTCAAGTGAGCTTTGCTCGGTGAGAGCGAGAGGTCATTGTGCATCGCATAGAGCACACGACGTTGTGATGGTTTGAGACCGTCCCGGATATCAGGCAAGGCTCGTGAGATGATCACAGACATGGAGTAGTCCAGAAAGGACTTGGACATTTCGTCCGCCACGTTGATGGATTTGGTAGATTCGTTGGACATGGGTCAGTGGAAAATGGGTAAGCTGGGTAGTATCTAGTTCGGCTAGGATAGTTTTTGCTTGGCTCGTGGCTTAGACATCTAGATTCTGAACATTGAGAGCGTTATCCTCAATGAATTGCTTGCGGGGTTCGACAATGTCGCCCATCAGAACATCGAACATCTTGTCGGCTTCGATCGAGTTTTCCTCGTCTAATCGCACCTTGAGGAACTGACGCCGCTCTGGATCCATCGTGGTAGTGAAGAGCTCTTTCGCGTTCATCTCACCGAGTCCTTTGAATCGCTGAATGCGCATTCCTTTGCGGCCGATTTCAAGCACCCGATCGAGAATTTCAAACAAGTTGAAGACTGGTAGCGCCTCGCGCCCGTCGGCATCACCTTCGATCAATTCGTAGACAGGCTTATCCTCTGAGAAGAATGGATCAGTCTGGAGGCCAAACTCATTCAAGCGAGCCAGGATTTTAGAAATGGCAGCTGACTCATGTAGCTCACGTTTGACCGCGCGCCTTTGAGCTCCGTGATACTTTTCCTTATACTCGGCAATCTCTTCTTCAGTGAGCTCCTCGTCGAACAATCTCAAGTCTCTGTTTTGCTGAGCAAAGACAAGCAGCTCTTTCTCCGTGTCGAAGTAATGAGTCTCCTCTTCGTTACCAATGCGGACTCGCACCATATATTCTGAAAGGTGTCCGTCTTTGGCGTATTCCAAAAGCGTTCTGAAATCACCACCATGACCCTCGAGAGTAGAGGTGAAACGAGTAAGCTGAGCGAGGGTATCGAGCACGCTCTTAAGCAAATCACTGTCGACATAGTTGTCCGTACCATACTGCTTAAGCTTCACATCCTCTGATCCGAGGCTGATGAGAATTTCATTTAGCGCGTCATCGTCAGCCAGGTATTCCTCGCGCTTCTTGCGGGTTACTTTATAGAGTGGTGGCTGGGCAATATAGAGATAGCCCGCTTTAACCAGCTCGGGCATATGACGGCAGAAGAAAGTCAGCAAGAGCGTTCTAATATGAGCGCCATCAACATCAGCATCGGTCATGATCACCACTTTATGATAACGCACTTTTTCAATATCGAAGGCTCCCTCTTGGTCACCATCACCAATACCAGCACCAATGGCGGTAATCATCGCTTGGATCTCCTTATTTTGGAGCGCCCTGTGCAGACGAGCTTTCTCAACATTGATCACCTTACCACGCAGCGGCAAAATAGCTTGATTGATACGATTGCGCCCCGACTTGGCCGAGCCACCCGCAGAGTCACCCTCCACGATGTAAATTTCAGACTTTGCAGGGTCACGCTCTGAGCAGTCAGCAAGCTTTCCGGGCAGTCCGCCACCAGACAGGACCGATTTGCGAACCGTCTCGCGAGCTTTTCGCGCAGCCTCACGAGCACGGGCTGCATTGACCGCCTTATCGATGATCGTTTTCGCGAGATTCGGATTTTCATCAAAGTAGTCTTGGAGCCCCTCATAAACGATGGAACTCACCACCCCCTCGATCTCAGCATTGACCAGCTTATCCTTTGTCTGTGAGCTGAAGCGCGGGTTTGGCATCTTGACACTAAGCACGCAGATGATGCCCTCACGAACGTCGTCACCTGATAGTGCTGGGTCCTTGTCTTTGAGAATTTTGTTAGCCTTAGCGTATTGGTTGATCGATCGAGTTAACGCCCCACGGAATCCCGTGAGGTGAGTTCCCCCATCGGCATTGGGAATAGAGTTGGCAAAACAAAGAATATTGTCCTGATAGCTGTCGTTATACTGAAAAACCACATCGGCAAAGACATCATCTTTTGCAATCTTGCCGTCGTAATCGACCTCGATTTTGCGCTTACCTCTGATCACCACAGGCTCTTCGTGAACCAAGGTCTTATTCTCACCGAGCTGAGCAACAAATTCCTCAATTCCCTTCGCATAATAAAAGCGCTCTTTTTGGGCACTCTCGGGACGCTCATCTTCAAGCTCGATGACCAAGCCGGGATTGAGGAACGCAAGCTCGCGCAAGCGAGTCGCTAAGCGAGCGAACTCAAACTCAATGGTATCGGTGAAAATCGTAGCATCTGGATAGAAGCACACCTTAGTGCCAGTATGCGCTGGATCAACTTCACCAATGACTTCTAGTGGCTTGACCGTCTTGCCACGCTCAAACGTGATGGCATGCACCTTACCCTCACGGCTGACCTCAGCTTTGAACCAATCGGAGAGCGCGTTCACACACTTCGCACCGACACCATGCAGACCGCCAGAGTATTTGTAAGCACCTTGACCGAATTTACCACCTGCGTGCAGACTCGTCAGCACCAGCTCGACAGCAGGGATGCCAAACTTTGGGTGAACCTCAACAGGGATACCTCGTCCATCGTCAGCAATAGAAACCGAGCCATCAACATGCAAACCGATTTTGATCGTGGAGCAGTAACCGGCAAGATGTTCGTCTATGGAGTTATCAAGAACCTCAAAGACACAGTGATGCAAACCACGCACATCAGGGTCGCCAATATACATCCCGGGACGCTTACGAACAGCCTCGAGCCCCTCCAGTTTATCAATTTGTGATGCACCATATTCTTGGGCATCAGAGACGTTGGTTTCTACGTTTTCAGCGTCAGTTTCGGGAGCGTCATTAGGCTCATCAGGGATATCAGACATAGGCAAAGAAAATGTCTGAAATTTAGCCTCTCTAGACAAGTTTCTTTCGCCTATTTATGCAGTTTTTTTTAGCCTCAGACGCAGGGCCCTCATCTAATTCCAAGCCCAAATTTAAAGACTTCATAAATCCGCCATATGAACCCTACTCGCCGATGGTCATGTAGTAATATACACCCAGTGCGATGCATACCACAATACATGTGATTAATACCATCAACATCAACGTTTTGAGATCTTTTGACTCCGTTGCTTTTTGAGAAATACTCGTATCGGCACTGATCTTACGAGCGCTGGTGCCAGATACTTTATTGGCTGATGGAGCACTTGCCCCTGCAACAGCACTCACACCAAGCTCAGGAGAAACCGCCCCCGATCGCCTGCGCCCTCGTCTGCGATCCGCTATCGCCTCTTGAGTCGAACGAGGACCAGGGGCAACATCTGAAGCAGAGGCCATCTCAGATCGCTTTGAAGATGACGAACCTGTAGCCACTGCCTTTCTGCCAACCTCCCTAGGCTTGATCTCAACAGGATCACCAGCCTTTGCCACCAAGCTCGTCGCAGCTACGATGGGCGGTGCGATGATCACCTCACCACAAGAGGGGCAGGGCCCTTCCTTGCCTGCAAGTGACGGGTCGACAACGAGACGCGTTCCGCACTCGGGGCAGCCGAAACGAAGCATGTGCTTTTCTGAATTATCAGACATAAATGAACAACTAATTATCCGAAATTATCTTTTTGGGGACTATAATCCAAGCAGATTCCTCTGCCAATTAAGCAGTGAGTCTTCGGCACCTTCGTGCTTACCCGCAAGAGCTTCGAGAATGGCCCTCGGTGCAATCAAGGAGCTATCAATATCAAGTTCTTCAGCAATCTTGTCACGCTTCGCGATCAGCGCATCGAGTCGAGCTTCGAACTGAGGCTCCTTGCGGCGACGCTTGCCTTTGATGCGCTGAGGCATATCAGCCTCAGTAACCGCCTCAGCATGAGCAACCGCCCTATCAAAGTTCTTGATTCTGCTATTGCGGAAGTGGCGTGGCAGCGCTGGCTTTTTACCAGCAAGCAGATCAGCGACCCATGCCAGCAGCTGCTTATTCCCTGTGACCATGAACGAAGGGCGATCCCATGAGGCTGCCTCTGCATCACGCCAAAACCACAGTGAACGAAGGTAATTGAGTCCTTCAGGGCTCAGCCGCCCACTCCCCTTGATGCGCCATCTATCCTCTCGCTCCTGTTTTTTCTCTTCCGCCTTTCGCTGAGCCGCCTGACAACTCTCTAGAAACCACTCGTAACGCCCCGCCTCCTTAAGCTGGGCTATAATGATATCAGCCATGGGCAGTAAGTAAATGACATCGTTCAGCGCATACTCCTCCATCACGGGGGTTAGTGGTCGCTTGGCCCAGTCCGCCTTTTGAGATGTCTTCTCCAGCTGCACATCCATGTAGTGGGAAACAAGGTCTCCATAGCCAAATTTCCTAACTCCCAGCAAGCGAGCACCAATCTGAGTATCAAAAACAGTTGGCGGAATCACCCCAAGGTTAGTTTTGAGCATATGCATGTCATAATCCGCCCCATGCATCCAGCATGTTGCCTGCTCGAGATACTCGCGTAATGGACTTAGGTCCTCAATGGCCAGCGGATCGATGAGCACATGCTGTTTGCCATCACTGAACTGCACAAGACATAAGCTCTCACTGTAACGGTGCAGGCTATCTGCCTCGGTATCTACCGCACAGAGGCGGCTTCCGCTTGCGTCATCTTGAGCACAAGTGCTAAGAAATGCTGATAATTGGCTCTCGGTGTCGATCATGAGGCGATGTAAAATAGGTAACGGCGGACAAATGTAGGTGCAAGCCGCTGATGCATACTAGTAACTATAATTCACCGAGATGGCTACCATTAAACGCACCCATGATAACAAAGCCTGATGATCAACTGCACTGACGGCCAATGGGGTAGCACGTGACAAAAAATACTACCTAAATTGCTATCATTGATTACACCCAGAAAAAGCATGCAGCAAATCCACACATAAGCATGGATTTGCTACCTGAGACAGAAAGTCGCTTAATTAGAAATCCTTCTCTCTTGGGTAATCCTGTGATTCAAGCCACCGATCTGAATAACAGCCTCTCTATTAAACAGAGTTCTGTTTTCGGCGACCGTAATCGTGATAACGCCTGTGCCAGATCCTGACAGCACGTCAGCCGTGACCCAGTCAAATTCAGCAGGAATATCGACCGTCCAATTCTGGATAACACTGTTCGGAGAAATCTCAATATTCACTTGGTAGACCCCACCCAGAGATTGACCGAGGAAATCATTATCAAAGTCCTTGGATGTCGGGATAATCGAGGCGCTTGGGGCGACCTCCCCGGTATCATTGGGGATGATGCCGTGTCTCACGGTGACGCCGAAATCCGAACTGTCAGCATGCCCAGAGACTAACCCCTGCTTTTGCATAACAACCCCTCTAATTGTAGAATTTTGCACAATCGTCTGATCTATGTAGATACCAGTGTAAATACCCAATTTCTCGTCATACTTACTTTCCGTAAAGTATGTGAAGTTCAGTGGCGCAATCATATCACCATCGGCCTCCCAACTGAAAATATAGGGGGCAAACTCTGAGTTGTCTGGTAAGCTTCCGTCAAATAAGCCCTGCGCATTGTTTGCAAAGAGATCAAAGCCCTCAGCGGGTATACCATTATATGCAGACCTTCGATATCTCGAGCCCTCAATAACGACATCCTGGTCATAACCAGCAGGGTAGTATAAACTGTTATCGCTTGGTTTAGTGTAACGAATCCGACTTTCCACCTCCACCGGTGTCATGTTACCATCGTAATTTATCGTTCCCGCCATCCATTCACTTCCATTACCTGGCTTGTAACTTCTGGTGTAGAACGGTATTGACCCAACTACTCTCGTCCAGTTGCCGAACCTCAAAGACCGCGATTGAGTAAATTTGTATCCCGCATTGGTCCAGCCCTTGATGGTGGTCTTACCCACCGCATTGATACTACCGTAACCTATACCATCACCAGCAGGAGCTGCGAGGGAATTGGTCGTTGTTGATGGTATGAGATAGGTGTAGTTACCCCGTAATGGCCAATTTGTATTTCTCTTATTGTTATAATATGCCTTGGACAAATTAAACCGCTGAAGAGACCCGTCTTCACTTGTTAGTTTGCCGCCGATAATGCGCCTCCATTTGAAAATGGTGAAGGCTAAATCGGCAGGCACCCCAGTTACCTCAACTGCACGACCATTTGAGAGAAACCTTCCGGTGAAAGGTCTGTCGGGTTGATTAAACGTGTAAATTTTACCACTCAAATAATATGTTGGGCCACTATCACTAGGCACCTTGGATACCTTGACACTCATTAAGCCTACTGGCTTGTTATCAGATTCACGCAACACGAGCCCTGAATACCAACCTTGATATGGCGACACCAATTCCCCATCTGCAATGCGGTAACTATCCTTGTTTGGATCACTGCTATTAAAGATCTCGTCGCCGTCATCAACACCATCACCATCAGAATCTGGATTATTGGGATCAGTTCCCGTGTTGTTCTTGTCAACAAAGTTACCCACATTTGGCCCGATGCCTGTTTCTACTCCATCAAGTAATCCGTCACCATCGGAGTCAGGATTATCAACAAGCGTTCCAGTGATCAATGTCTCCACAGCATCATCTAATCCATCACCATCTGTATCTACAGCCCCTGGCACGTATGCTATGAGCGGATCCAGGTCCTCTGAGTCATTAGCATTTAGAATTGCTGTGCCGAGCAATTGCCCATCTACAACGTATGTGACCACTGCCCCATCATCACCATCTGTGTCTTGATTGTTTGGATCGGTGAGTGTGCTTTTCACCTCATCGCTATCGGAAAGGCCGTCGCCGTCAGTATCTGGATCATTCGGATTAGTGCGCTGAACCTGAAGTATATAACCGCGAGATTCGCCTGCTGGTCTTGTTCGCCACGTATAGTCCGACCTCATTACCACAGCATCTGCACCATCTGCATTGTCTGGCTGATTAGTCGCCCAATTGTTAAATATGTTCTCATCAAACGTCTCTGGGATACCTGGAGTGTTCCCAAAATCAACCAGACGGGCATTATCTACCCATGCAAATTCACCTTCAACTCCTAGGTCATCAAGACCAATCCAATACTCTGAATCGATGGCATTACCGAATCGTGCCTTCAATTCATTCAAAACTCTTTGGGAATTGATCACAGCTAGGTGAGCGTAGACATTTCCATCAGCAGCTCGTCTCTCGGCATCCTCGACAGCGGCTTGGTATGAAAATTCACCCTCGACAAGGTAGTATGTATACACCTCATCGCCATCACTCAAACCATCGCCATCAGAGTCATTGTTGATGGGGTCAGTACCGGTACTTTGGCTATCGGTGTATAATTCTCCACCAGTTTCGTATTTGTCCAAAATACCATCACTATCGCTATCGAGGTTGGGTAGAGACTCGAGCTTATAGGTGCGAAGTAATGCTGTGTCACCTGGATTAGGCAACTTCTCAGCCGTGATAAATCTCCATAAATTGGTTGGCAAGACGGCTCTTGGACTATTGAGAACGTAGATGCCCTCGGTAGGTAATTGCGTCCTCTCAATCTCAGTGAAATTGTATGGTCCACTGGTGGGATCATTGTTTGCGATATCGTCATTGTATCCCGAATCGGACCTCACAAGATGCTGCACGTCAGCAGTTTCAGGAACACCTGAGCCAAAGGGAATCGGTGCATAAGCATTGTTCCAGATAACCAGCTCATCATTCGTCACAAAAAGTGCCGAAGCCTGCCCTGAATCCTCAAGCTCAATGAATCTTAATGTTTCATCCGAGGGCTCATCAGCATTTGGGAAAACCCATAATAGATTTGTGCCAGTGTCCTCAGATTCGATAATGGCTGAGCCGTCACTTGGGTTGATCTTTGCAACATCAGAAACACCAACCTCGACGTCAATTTCACCAACTTTAGATGCTCCGCTGTCAGTGAGCTTGTATGAGCGCAACATGGTCCCGTCCGTGGAATAAATGTAGGTAACGTTACCCCTGATCGTTAGATTTCCTATATCGAGCAAGAGCTCGTTTGCATTGGTCAGCGAGATGATTGATGGTGTTCCAATCTGGCCAGTGCCCGCATTAGTTCTGCGGTAATCTCGAATCTCTTGCACTACTCCTGTAACTACCTTCTCCCTGAAGAAGAAACCAAACTCATCTATCACCTCTACAAACTCTCGGATTTCTTTAGTGACTTCGACAACAAGACGTGAATTGGACATAAACAAGACACGTTCAATCTTGGTATCAGGATCAAGCTGATTGACGGGGTCCAAGACCAGCTCTTGAGCTTCACCATCTTCATTCGCCCACAAGACTTTATCGTAATAGATTGGCCTATCCTCATTACGACCATCAAATGAAGAACTGAAGAAATCATTTAGATCGTCAGGCCTTGGGTTGGGTGCTTTCAAAATCAAAGGTAAGAAGTCCTCATATTGATAGAGCTGAGATCCATCCGAACCATAACCAAGCACCTCGACACCTGGACCTTCCTGGGTGTCAGCAAAGTTTCTTGCGTTCCAGGCAATGTCGGGATCACTGATCGTGGTCAGCCTTTGCACATCTCCTGTGGTGGTTAGTCTGTAAACTCGAATGCTAAGCGCGTCATAGAATTCTTCCTCTCCAACATTTCCAGTGTTAAGCTCACGTGGCCCCTCTATTCTTTCTGTCGTTGTGATGATTCGACTACCCGAAGTTGTCGTAATGCTGGGCGTGTCTAGCACCTCCTTACCTGCGATGTTCACAACGGTGGATGTTAGTTCACCCTCAGGGTTAAAACGATATAAAGTGACTTCCGCTTCAGGGCGATCAGGATAGTTTGTAAAATCAGTATAACGGTTACTCCACAGGACTAGCTCAGCATTACTCACGTCGAGCGCTAGTGCCGATGCACTGTCCTCCAGAGCAACATAGCGATAGCCCTCACCAGTGTCTCTGCCCCATAGCAAAATACCACTGTTGTCGATCACCACTTGAGAGCCGTCATCACCATATTTGAGAACTTGCACACTGTTTCCGAACGGGGTAAAGACTGCAGGTGCCTTAACTTCATCTGTTGACAACAAGGCTAGGTTCTTCGTCTGAAGACCAAAATCGCGCTTTGGATCTCCATCTTCGAAGCTACCACCACCACCGTCAACGGGATCGTTAGGATCATTTGGGTCTGAAGGATCAGTTCCGTTCACCTCATCAAAATCTGATATGCCGTCACCATCACTGTCTGCGTTAAGAGGGTTGGTGAAAATGGGTCCGTTTACCTCTTCGCCGTCAGTGCGTCCATCATCATCAGAATCCGTATCGAATGGATCAGTTCCGGCATCAATTTCCGGACCGTCATTTAGCCCATCACCATCAGTATCCTCTTCATTCGGATCAGTTCCGTAGGTTTTGACCTCAAGACCATCTGTAAGACCGTCATCATCACTATCCGAATCCAGGGGGTTTGTCTGATCCCGCTCCAATAGATAACCTCTTGCTTCTAGGATGTTCGCATCATCCCATTCAAAATCAACTTGGAGCTTGATTGCGGTTGCACCAAAGAAGCTATTGGGCTGGTTCTCTGCCCAGTTAGCGTAGACGACTGGATCGAACGGATCCTCCAACCAATCAAATTCATCGTGAGGAATACCAGTAATGTTAATACCACCGATCCACAGATCAGCATCCAAGCTACCGCCCAAGGCACTCATCACCCTCACCTGTTTTTCCTCGCTGTCGATCACAATGAGACTGCTTGCAGAGCTCTCCTCAGCATCCTCACGGGAATCAAACCAAGAGAAGGCACCAGTAACCACTTCAAACGGATTGAACTCTTCCCCGTCAAGCAGTCCATCACGGTCGGTGTCAGCTGTTCGTGGATCAGTCCCGAGCGCTACTTCAGTGATACCCAGCAAGCCATCATTATCACTGTCCACCCACAACTCGCCATCCTTCACACGATTATCTTCCGAAAATGGATCAAGCGGGTTTGTGGCAGGTAATTCAAGTATGTAGCCATTCAGTTTAGTATACTTATTGAGGTCATTCCATTCAAAATTGGGTTGAAGTGAAATACCTGAGACGCCGAATGAACTGTCGGGCTGCCCTGTTGCCCAGTTGCTATCTGCGAATAGCTCACCAGTCACCCAACCAAAAACACCTAATGAAGCTTCATCACTACCCCCGATCCAGACATTACTGTCGAATGCTTCAAGAACATCCTGCATGTCAGCCAGCTCAACCGCAGAAGTAATGGCGGCTAGGGTGCCGCCTCGACGTAGGGCATCAAGGCGAGCTTGTTCCCAAGTAAATTGACCTGTGATAAGGAAGTAAGGCTTGGTTTCTTCATCATTACTCAGTCCATCGCGATCATCGTCCCTTTCTGTGGACTGGCTCACCAAAACCGTTGCGCTGAGATCACCCTCAATTGTGCTGATCGTGAATGTTCCATCTCGGGAAAGCCCTGTATCGTTGGCTTCTACGGCAAAGCTAAATGTCTGCGTCCCAGATTGGTTGACTGCTTCAGCGCTTGTAATCCATGATACATCGCTCTCCCATCGCCAGTCTCTCTGGGTCAAAACTTGAACCTGGCGGGTGGTGGCATCCTGCCCGACTGAGAGGGTGTTCGGAGTTATGGCAAGTCCTTCAGCACCTGGTCCACCCAGCTGCGAGACAGTTATAGTAACCTGAACATCACCGGTAGTAGTCGTAAATGTCAATTCAGCGCTACGTGGCTCATCATCGATGTTCTGAGTGATTTCATACTCAAAGGTTTGAGAACCATTTTGCTCCACAGACTCACCAGCTGCGGTCAACCACGAAGGATCACTACTAACCCATACCCAACTTGTATTTGAGGATACCCGTATTTCTCGCGTCTGGGCGTCAGAGCTACTGGTTTGAGCTGAAGCAGACAGCCTCAAGTCATATGTGCTTTTGGTCGGATCCAAGGGGAAAGCATCATCAACATCATTCACGCCATCATTGTCATCATCCGTATCGGCATTGTTACCAATACCATCCCCATCGGTGTCAGTGTCCTCCTCAGCATCAAATGGGAAGGCGTCATCTGAGTTCAAGACCGAGTCATTATCGATATCAGAATCCAAGCCATCCAGTGTCAAATCTTCATCAAAATCCCCAGCCACATTGGGGTCGGTACCCGTGTTATTACGAGCATCATCTTGGTTATCTCCATCGGCAGCCAAATCACCGTCGCCAAAGTCATAAAATTTGTAAATGCCTGTATTTGTCTCCACCCCGTCCAAGAATCCATCTCCATCGGTATCAGCCATGTTGGGGTTTGTCCCCGTTTCCGTAGCTGTCACGAAAATGCCTGTTCCTGTCTCATAACGATCCAAGAGCCCGTCACCGTCTGTGTCGGGATTATTGGGGTCTGTTCCTGTATCTGTATCTATACCGATAAAGGTGCCACTGCCTGTCTCGACACTATCCGGCAAGCCATCTGAGTCAGAGTCTGCCGCGGGTGCTGTGTCGAGAATGCGGTAGGTTCGCAGCAGAGCGGTATCAGGTGCGAGTTTTTCCGCCGTATTCAAAAACCAGAATGCGTTACTCGGAGTGTAAGGCTGGCTATTTAGTACGTAAGTGCCCTCGACATTGCCCACGCCGATAGGGTCGTTGAGCTCAGTTCTGATGGTAGTGGCACCACCACCAGTGAGCTCCTCATGCACAACCAGTGCATCCTCCGGCACGCCACCCTCGGGGATGGGCGCCCCTTCGTTCGCCCACAACAGACATTCATTCACAGTTACAAAAAGCCCTGTGGCATCTTCAGAATCAGCGATTTGCACAAAGTTGTCGCCCTGATCATGCAACCAAATCAAGCCTTCCTGATTCTCATCTTCCAAAATTGCAGATCCGTCTAAGGGGTTGATTTTCGAGATTTTGGCTTCAGAGGAGACTCCAGTGAGATTCGAAGTACGCCTATCCTCGCTAACAGCACCAGCGACGAGCTTGTTAGTGACGACATCGTCTCCATCGAGAGTGTAGAAGAATTTATCATCGCCAACCTTAGTATAGGTGGTGGAAGATAGCACACTACCGGAAATGGGGATTGCGACCGGTCCAG
>JBNABE010000025.1:0-19396 GCA_049631945.1 Akkermansiaceae bacterium | reverse complement strand
TTTCTAGGTTTGTGGTCCAGCCGCTAGCACTCACATAGCCGGTGAGCGCAAGAGTGAAGAAGATAGTTATGATGATCTGTTTAATAGCTTTCATGTGACGGGTAAGAAGGTTGGTAGATAGATTTTATTCCAAAAATGTCGATCACTGCCAACAAAAATGCTAGGCATATCTTATGCAAAAATTGCTCGTTGCTACAGGAAATAGCCACAAGACCGATGAAATTCGGGCTATCTTGGGGTCAGGATATATTGTTTCAGACTTAACGTCTCATCCTGATTTACCCGAGGTCGAGGAGACGGGTAAAACCTTTCACGAGAATGCGGCTCTGAAGGCAGTAGAAATTAGTAATCAGGTGGATGGCCTTGTTTTGTCGGATGACTCAGGCCTTGAGGTCGACGCTTTGGGTGGCGAGCCAGGGGTTTATTCCGCACGCTATGCAAGAATGGGTGATGAAGAGGATAACCGTCGCTTCTACATTGATAATATAAGCGGCAGAGCAGGTGACGATGCAGCGAATAATGCCAAGCTTCTCTGGGCTCTGGGAGATGAAAAAAATCGCACAGCGCGTTTTCGTTGTGTAATGGTGCTGGCACAAGCGGGAAAGCTACTTGCCAGTTTTGACGGGGCAGTGGAAGGACACATGCTCGACAAGCATCAGGGTAAAGGCGGTTTTGGCTATGATCCTTTGTTTGTGCCGGATGGCTATGATGAGACCTTTGCTGAGCTTAGCACGGAGATCAAAAATCAACATAGCCATCGCGCCAGGGCGATGGAGAAAGTCGTGGTATGGCTGGCAGATCACCGAGCTTAATGGCATAGAACAACTACTGCCATGTCATCTTGTTGTAGTGCATCTCGGCCTAAGCCACCCGCTCCAGAGGGTGACGACTCATCATGTTGTGGTGGCAGCAGTAAGAGATTCGACTGGTTGCTCTGGGGTTCTTTGATATTCGTCCTGCTTGGCTATCTTGGGCATTTGTTTTTTGCAGATGCGATAGCTAATACATCGGCCGGCTTGGCACATTATTGCCAAGGTGTTTTTGATCTATTTAATAAGATGTGGTGGGGATTAGGTTTAGGAGTGTTAGCAGTAGGTTCCCTCGGCTGGGTGCCCCGTGAGTGGGTTGCTTCTGTCTTGGGTAAGCCTGGGACGATTAATGGCATTGTGAGGGCTATCTTTGCCGGCTTGTTCCTTGATTTGTGCAATCATGGTATTCTGCTTGTTGCGATGAAGTTGTATGAGCGTGGTGCATCATATGGCCAAACACTAGCTTTTCTGATTGCTAGCCCATGGAATTCACTTTCTCTAACCTTGGTGCTTATCGCTCTGATTGGTATCAAGTGGACCTTAGGGTTCATCTTGCTTTCCGTTGTGGTGGCCGTGGTTACTGGCCTTCTCGTTGAAATGATGGTCAAGACAGGACGCTTACCAGCGAATAAGCACAGTGTTGCGTTACCAGATGGATATAAGCTCTGGCCTGAGATGAAAGCTGCTTTTAAACGGTCTAGAATCGATCATGTCCTATTAGCCAAAATGGTAAAAGCGGGCTTAAGTGAATCTCAGATGATCGTACGTTGGATTTTTTTTGGCACTGTGCTGGCTGCCGCTATTCGTGCCTTCGTTCCCATTGATGTCTTTGGTGACTGGTTTGGACCAACTTGGACTGGAGTGATATTAACTCTAGTAGCGGCAACCGTGATTGAGGTTTGCTCCGAAGGTTCCAGTCCAATTGCTGCGGACCTTGTCACACGAGCACATGCCCCGGGAAATGGGTTTGCATTTTTGATGGCCGGAGCGGCAACGGACTATACCGAAATCATGGCGCTGAAGGAAACGACGAGATCATGGAAGATGGCTCTTGTCTTGCCAGTGTGCACCTTGCCCCAGGTGGTTGTGATAGCGTGGTTGGTGAATAGCCTCGCTTAGCAGGGTGTCATCTGGGTGCTGTGCGTAGCGGCTTGATGATGATGGCGTATTGATCATAGTGAATGTCTCCACCAACTTGGTCAGCGATATATTGCAACAATACATTGGCAGGCACATTATTAATCTGAAGCGTGATTCTTCGATTATCGAATCTGCCATCAGGATCTCTGATGATGAAGTTGGGCGTTGTTTTTTTATCCGATACTTGGCTGATTTGCACAATTAACGTTTCAAGTGCTTCACGAAGTGTCACCTGTTCAAGGTCTACCGATTGGATAATGTTTTTTTTCAGCTGCGACTGACTATGGATAAATTGTTGATACGCTTTGGCCGGTTCAGCATGTGCAGAGAGAAACGAAGCACAGAGGGTGAAAATGATAACAGCTAAGCTGCTTGGTTCTTGAGAGTGCACTCGATACTGAATTGATTTAGTTACTGATAATAAATGACTTACGATGTTTTGGCCAAAACTGATTTATGACTGTGGTAGTTGCAAGCCAAATCCTAAATAAACATGTCTAGCTCATTCGTGCCGATGAGTGCTTGCTCTTCTTGATGTTTGGTCTTTGATTTGGGCGTGGGTAAAAATGCCAGCGCCAATGATGACTCGGTAGCTTCACGGTCCGTGGAGTCACCCCAAGCTGTAGAGTTGAATATGACGCCTATTGAAGTGGTGTCAGCCCTACAACACTTGCCAGATTTGATTTTTTTCGACACCTCGGGAAATATTTCCTCACGTAGTCATGCCCCAGTTTCCATCGTTGCCGCGAACTCAGTTGAAACGATTCAGGGTAGGATTGATGATGACGCTGATGTTGGTCGTCTGCGTGCAGCGCTTGGCCAGTGGGATGTTCAAGCACGATCGCTTGGCTTTCCTGTAGGTGGTGCATGTGGTTGGGTTGATTATGAAGGAGGGTTTTGTTTCGGCATCTATCCTGAGATGATGATTTATCAACATGACCGCGAACAGTGGTGGCAATGTGGAGATCTGGTGCGGTGCATAAAAGAGGGCGAGGGTGTGCCCGCCAAAGCAGCTATCAGTAGTTTCTATCCGATGATGTCTGAAGATCAGTATAAAAAAGGGGTGCGCCGCATTCATGATTACATTGCAGCTGGAGATATTTATCAGGTTAATCTGACGCAATGCTATCGTGCGGATGTAATCGGGGAATCTTTATTTCCGCTCTACCAATACCTTCGTGAGGAGACCCCAGCACCCTTGGCTGTATGGATGAAACTCAATCAAAGAGAGGTGCTTTCATCTTCTCCAGAGACATTTTTGCGCATGAGTGGGAAGTCCGTTGAGACTCGGCCGATCAAGGGAACACGACCCCGCTTTCAAGACCCTGCAGCGGATCAAGCCTCAGCTCGCGAGCTGCTTAATTCTGAGAAAGAAAATGCTGAGCTAATTATGATTACCGATCTTGAACGCAATGACCTTGGCAAGGTATGTGAGTTTGGTAGCGTGCGAGTAGCTGATATGCTCTCCTTGGAAAAGCTTGAGCATGTTTATCATCTGGTCTCAACAGTAACGGGGACTCTGCGTGAGGATGTTGATCAAGTGGGTGCACTGGCAGCCTGTTTCCCTGGAGGTAGTATTACGGGTGCCCCTAAGAAGCGGGCAATGGAGATTATTAATGAATTAGAAACCGCGCCTCGAGGCCTTTACACCGGTGCTGTAGGTTACTTTGGCTTCAATGGAGAAAGCCAATTCAATATACCTATTCGTACTCTTGTGAGAGATGGTGACCTATTACACTATCACGTTGGTGCCGGCATTGTCGCTGATTCCGATCCCAGTGAGGAGTTTGAGGAAACCTTGCATAAGGCAAAAGGCATTAAATTAGCGCTTGAGCGCTATCGGCTAGATGGGGCTGGGTAGTTGTGCGTTGACGAATGGCGGTTGTGCTTTAGTTTACAACTATATCAATTATCAACTTATGAAATCAGTTCGTATCACTCATGCTGTCCGCTTATTCGCCTTCATTAGCTGTGTGTTTTTACTGCCATCCTGTAAGTTGGTATCCAGCGTCGTCAAACTGCCAGTTAATGTCGTAAAATCGACAGCGCGAATGGTAGGAGTAAGTAACTTGACCGATCACCCCGCTCAGCCGGTAAGTAAAGAGATGGATACTAAAGTGGAGCCCAAGGTGATAGACTCCAGAAAAGAGCGACGCAGCTTAGATTAATCTGTTCGTTTTCCTGACCAGCTGTGCAGGGGCTGCCAATCACTCAGTAACGCGGCGTGATGAAATAAAAAACGCGGCCAGCCGGGCAAAATCCCGACATGACCGCGTTGATGTTAATATGTTAAGCTGAATTGTCCAACAGACTACTAGCTGCAGCCGCAGCCTCCTCCGCAGCATTTGGCGCTGGCGAAATTCTCTGACACGACATCCCAGTTCACCACATTCCAGAATGCGGCGATGTAGTCAGGTCGACGGTTTTGGTAGTTGAGGTAGTAGGCGTGCTCCCAGACGTCGAGTCCAAGAATGGGCTTGCAACCGCAAGCACCTGCAAATTCACCCATAAGAGGGTTGTCTTGGTTGGCTGTTGATGAGACGGCAAGTGATCCATCTGCTTTGACCCCAAGCCATGCCCAGCCTGATCCGAAGCGTGTGGCTGCTGCTTTGGCAAAAGCTTCTTTCATGCCGTCCAATGAGCCGAAGCTGCTGTCTATAGCTTCAGCGAGTTCGCCAGATGGGGCTGATGCACCACCAGGAGCGATTACTTTCCAGAATAAGCTGTGATTGAAGTGTCCGCCGCCGTGGTTGCGAACTGGTGTTTGAATATCCGCAGGTACTTTATCGAGGTTCTGGATCAGTGCTTCTACGGAGACGCCTTGCAGGTCATCGTTGCCCTCGAGGGCTCCATTGAGACCAGCGACGTATGTTGCGTGGTGTTTGCTATGGTGAATCTCCATGGTGCGCGCATCAATGTGCGGCTCCAGAGCATCATATGCGTATCCTAGTTCGGGTAATTCGTGGGCCATAATGTCTTTTTGGTTTGTATGAGTTGTCATCTCTTCGCTGTGAGGTTAATGGTAACCTATGCGTGGATGTCGCCGGAACTATGGCTCAGGATTCACGCACCGCAAGAAAAACTCTACTCGATCCTAGGCATCATGATTTCTCCAGAACAACTACCGCTTGTCACTGCGGCTGCAGGCTTGCTCACGGGCACTTTACTAACGTGGCTAATCGTCTCTGCAAAAAACAAAGCCCAAGCTGGAGTTGATGCCGAGAAGTTGAAGGCAGAACAGCGCCGCGTGCAAGATGTTGTCAATGACTTGGATGAACTCCAGGCTCAGTACGATAAGCTTCATGAGCAGGAGCGGATCTTGAGGCGAGCGCACACTGAACTTGAAGTTCGACTTGAAGAGGAAAAAAAAGCTGCAGCTGAGAAGCAAGCCCTGCTTGAAAAAGCTGAGCTCCGCTTGACGGATACCTTCAAGGCGCTCTCTGCTGAAACCCTAAAGTCGACGCAGGATCAATTTCTATCGATGGCGAAAAATAGCCTCAAGATGCAGCAGCAAGAGGCTACCAGTGAGTTGGAGAAACGCAAGGTAGCGGTTGAGCAACTGGTTAAGCCGATTTCTGAAACCTTAGAAAAGGTACAGACGCAAATCACTGAAAATCAAAAGCAGAGAGAGGGAGATAAAGCGGCATTAAAGCAGCAGATCATACATATCACGGAGTCCAACCAGGGTCTTGAAAATGCCACTAAGAACCTCGTCAAAGCCTTACGTCAGCCGACAGGACGAGGCCAATGGGGTGAAATGCAGCTACGCCGTGTGGTGGAGATGGCTGGTATGCAAGAGCACTGCGATTTTGAAACACAGACGACTACCACCACGGATGAGGGTAAACGTCTCAGACCAGATCTTATTGTAAAATTGCCGGCAGGTCAGCAGGTGGTTGTCGATGCCAAGACTCCAATGGATGCATACCTAGATGCTATCGAAACAGATGATGAGACGGTCCGTGCAGCTGCGATGGCACGGCATGCCAATCAGGTGCGCACTCACATTCAGCAGTTGGGAAGTAAGAAGTATCAAGATCAGTTCGATATTACACCGGAGTTTGTGGTGTTGTTTTTGCCAAGTGAGGCTTTCTTCTCTGCCGCACTGGGGCAAGATTCCAGCCTGATTGAGAAAGGAGTCGATCAAAACGTCATTCTAGCTACGCCTACTACCTTGATAGCTCTATTACGTGCCGTGGCTTTCGGTTGGAGACAGGAAGCATTGGCACAAAACGCTCGTGAGATATCAGCAGTTGGTAAAACCCTTTATGATCGTCTCGGAGTGTTTGCTGGTCATTTGACGAAGGTGGGTAAAAACCTTGAGACCACCGTCAAAAATTACAACAGTGCAGTTGGCTCGTTTGAGCGCTCGGTGCTACCGGGGGCGAGGAAGTTTCCTGAGCTAGGTGCGGCATCAGAGGATGCTCGCATTAGCGAGGTTAAAGCGGCCGAGGCAGTGCCAAGGCAAATTAGCGCGGAATCTTTGCCGGTCGTGGAGCATGATGCCGCTGCGGGTGGCGATCTTGCGGTGCCTGATCATCCTGATATAGGCTCGGCAGCTGATGATTTTCGCTCGGCTCTTGATTAGATAGTGATGCTCAAGGTAGGCCAAGAATTATGAGGATGTCTCCCATGCTGTCGGTTGTAGCTGGTAATCCGGCACCCATTTTCGATTCTTCCATCCTCGGTGGAAAACCTCAGTTGCGGATCCCGACATGGGTGGCACAAGCCAGCTCCAGTTGCCAGAGACGAGACGGTTTTCGGCCTGCTCTCTCTCCACAAAACGCATGAATTCTGATGAGGCTCGGTGATGATCGACAATGCGTATACCATCTTCTGAATAAGAGTGTAACACCGCCTCATTCAGTTCCACTAGGGCTCGGTCTTTCCATAAGGTATTTGATTCTTCACTAAGCATTTCCATTCTGTCAGCGATGACTGGTAATTGATTATAACGTCCTTCGTCGCCCAGATCGCGTGAGCCAATTTCTGTTCCCATATACCATCCATTGAAGGGCGCTGCGCGAAAATTGAGCCCGCCAACGCGTAGGTTCATATCTGAAAGTATTGGTACTGCATACCATTCAAGGCCCAGATCCTTGAACCACTCAAGTTTTGGGTGACGCAATGTTACTTTCAGACAATCACTTTCTGGCGGTTCGAAAAGTTGAGCTGCTTGGCCTCGTTTTTGAATGATCCATGGTAACAAATCAAAATCAGAACCTTTGCCCTGCCAGCCCATTTTTTGAGCGATATTGGTAAACGCTTCATTCTTGGGATCACCCAGATAACGGCCGTTGGTTTGTTTGCCATAGCCAGCATACCCAAAAAGCTGATGATTCCAGATACGTACTGGAGCGCCTTGGTTGTCCTCGGGTGCGTAGATGCTTACCAATGGTTTGATTTTACCGCCATTGGTTGCGCGGCGAACGTGTTCGAGCAAATCCTCTGCTACTGCTTCTGGCTCTATTATCTCACGTTTATCGCGCACTTCTAATGAGGACCAAAAGAGCCTGCCGATGCAGCGCGCGTTGTTGCGCCAGGCAACGCGCGCACCGTGCTCAAGCTCCTCAAAGCTTGGTTGCCATATTTGGGCGTTATCAAATGCATCGCGAGCGGCGGCATGCCTGCTGGCCAGCTTTGCCTCATTCCAACTAAGTTCTTCATGACAAAGGGAAAGAAAATCTAAGGCCTCTTGTTGCGCTGAACTTGCTTGGGTTGTTGACATGGTAAGTGTTGAATATTGATGTAAAATAGTGCGATTTGATATTGGCCTGCGGGTTGTGGCCAGTTTGTGTTTATTGTGTTTTAGGAATGCTCTTCTCATACCATGGCCATGAGCCATTCATCCATTCTGGAGCATTACCTTGGATTCGCTGCCACAGATAATCAAGAGTTTCTCCCGCATTAGATTTCTCTCTGAAAGAGACTTGGTTAAAGTCGAGTTTATTGCCTTGCTGGGTGAGCCGCCACGTGAAGATAGGGCTTTTTCTCTCTGGAGTTACCATCTCCGTGAAGCGCATATCGACTAACAGTGGTGAGTTTCTTTTCTTGGGATCTTCGATGACCTTGTGCCAGCCTTTGGTAAACCAAACGAGTTGTATTGCTTCTGGATGGTGTTTGATGGGCTCGAGTGACTGGTGGCCCTTCGGAGTGCTGTCGATACGATAAGGTCGTGTTGGAGCATCGAGGACGGACCAGTAAGCGATGTGATATTGCCCTTGCGATTCGGCCAGCATACGCCAAAGCAGTATATTAGAGAGCGTCGGAGCCGTCATCATCCGCGTTGGTGTGATGCCATGAGCTTGAAGGTTTTTTTCAAAATAGGCATTGGCTTGATATTTCAGGACAAAGCTAGCAGCGGTATAGAGACAAAGCCAAATGGCGACTACTCTGCCAATGATAGTGCGTCGGTAGGACGTTTTTCTAAAAAACAAAACGAGGAGTAAGCCCGTAAGCATCGGGAGGGTGAACGAGATGTCGATAATCGACATATTGTTGAATGCAAATCGATGGTTATGGAAAGGTTCAAAAATTTGGGTGCCATAAGAGGTGAAGCAATCGATCGTAACGTGGGTGAACCAAGTTATGAATACAAACCAAGTCGCTTGTTTTTGAGTGACTCCTTTTTTGTGATGTATTTTAGCCAGTAGCCAGCCAAGTGTCAGGGCGGCGACAAAGCACATCAAAATAGAGTGGGAGATACCACGGTGCCATGAGAGTTTTTCGATTTTATCCAGCCATGGATAGACGATGATATCGAGATCGGGGAGGGTCCCGATGAGTAGCCCCCATGCCATGCCCTTCCAGCCAAGCTGTTTGCGCAGGGTCATTTCGCCGCACAATCCGCCTAGTGTTGCCTGGGTGATGGAATCCATGCCCGCAGGCTAGCTCGCATCGACTATGTCTGCAAGGGGATGTGTGTGGGCAATGGCATGTCATAGTGACAGCGGGTTTGTATCATGCATACATGTATGCTAAAGGATGACCTATGGAATTTGCAGAACGCAGAAGGCTTTTCTTTTACTTGATCTTATTGTCACTCGTGATCGGTGGTATGGTGTATTTGAATAAGCTTAAAAATCATAATGTGAAGGGATCAGCATCAGCAGAAGATGTGAATAACCAGTCATCTACCGCGATTTCTTCAGACGAAATTTATGAACCATTAGCTTATGAATATCAGCAAAAACAGGCCAGTCGTGATGGTACAGGTAAAATGTACATGGGGCGTGAAATTTCACAGGTGATGGGTCATGCGGCCATTCATTGGCTTGAGCGCCCCGAGCGCGAGGCAGAGGAAGCCACCAGCCGGGTGATGACGGGCTTGGCTCAAGAACTCAAAGCTAATGCAGTGATTGTAGATATTGGCTCTGGCTCTGGCTACTATGCCTTTCAGCTCGCAAATCTCGTGCCGCAAGGTAAGGTGATAGGTGTCGATATTCAGCAAGAAATGGTCGATTATCTGGTTCAAAAGGCAAAGCGTTTGGGTGTGACCAACGTGGAGTCTAATCTGGGTAAAGTGGATTCCGTGCAGTTGCCTGCCGAGAGTGTGGATGCCGCGATCATGGTTGATGCCTACCATGAGTTTTCTCACCCAAATGAGATGATGCAGTCTATCGTTTACGCGCTCAAGCCAGGTGGGCGTGTCTATTTACTGGAATATCGTGCGGAGGATCCCGCGGTGCCAATCAAACCTCTTCACAAAATGACTGAGGCACAATCTATCAAGGAAATGGAAGCGGTGGGGCTGCGGCATCTTAAGACGGAGGGATTTCTACCATGGCAGCATTTTATGGTGTTTGCAAAGTAGTTGCAGTTGAGGCGAAAAGTTATGATGCTTTGTGCAGGAACTCTCGGTCTTCAATGACCATCACACCTCGCCAATCTCGTCGGAGATAAATTTTTTCTCGAGTTCTATTTTTGCTTTTTAAGCCGCCATATTCAATTGTGAGTTTAGCGCTCGATCGATGGATTTCGATATCATTGAATTTTAGCACCGGGACACGTTTTTCCCTGAGCATCGTGTGGATCGGAGTTTCCAGATGATCTGCATTCCAAAGGTAGTTTGCTGGCGGGAAGTCATCAAGCAGGCTGAGGCTCATGAATACCTCCCGCAACTCCGACTCACTGTGTTTTTTGGTAAGCCTTCGTGCTGCGTTACGGCAGCGCAGACGCTCAAGTAAGGCGCCTTCTGGATTTCTGCCATCTTCTGCGATTTCTGTGAGAGCTTGGAGTAGTTGGAGGCGCATCCCTGCGAGCCATTGCTTACGGGTAATGGATCCTGATTGATACCAAAGAAGCAGTTTGTTGGGCGGTATTAATGGCGGACGAGGCATGATTCACTAACAAAGAGAACAAGGGAGACATAACCAATCAGTGATCACAATATTCGGAAAAGAGCTTGGCGATTAATGGATCGGGGGGGCAGGAGATGGTAATTTGTTTGTTGCTGACTGGATGGTCGAATGTCAACGATTTCGACTGTAAAAGCATGCGTGTCCCTGTGCCAAGAAGTTGCCCGAGGTGATGAGAAGTCTCAATGCCAGCATAGCGAAAGTCACCTACGATCGGCTTGTTAATAGAAAGCAAATGCCGGCGAATTTGGTGATAGCGGCCTGTGTGTGGCTTTGCTTCAACAAGTGAAATACAGGATGGATTTTCTTGGGCTAAGCAGTGTGGATACGCTGTTGCTAAGCAATGAAAACTGGTGTGGGCATCTCGTATTGGCTGGTTGTCCTCTTTTTGGATACCTTGATAACACTCCCATGGCTGATCACTCACTTCACCCTGACATACAGCCCAGTAGGTCTTAGCCATTTCATGATGCCTCAGAGCACTGTGTAATACTTTAGCAGCGTCGCGACAGAGAGCGAAAAGTAAGACCCCAGTAGTAGGGCGATCGATACGGTGAATGTTGTAGACGCGATGATCGATCTGATCGCGCAGTATTTTCATCGTCACCAAGTCTCCCTCTTTGGGGTGATTAGCTGGATGGACGAGCTGTCCTGCCGGTTTGTCGACAGCAACAAGCCACTCGTCCCTGTAAAGGATGCTGAGTGGCTTGTTGGTTGAAGTCATGGTTGGTAGGGGTGCAGCCAACCTGTGAGCAAACGTTTAAAGTTCGCTGTATGCATCTTCACCGTGTTCGGTGAGATCCATTCCTCGGTCTTCCTCCTCGTCTTTTACGCGGGTGCCGATGGTGGCTTTAGTCACGAGCATGATAATAGCAGTTGCTGCTGCTGACCAGACAATCGTGACGCCTAGGCCTGTAAGCTGAATTCCGAGCTGCTCGCCCATGGGTTTTAGATTGCCGAGACCACCGAATGCAGTTTGTCCAAAGACAGCTAGTAGGATGGTGCCAAGGATACCGCCGACACCGTGAACGGCAAAGACGTCCAGGGAGTCATCAATTTTGAATTTGTTACGGATCAGGTTGACCGCGTAGTAGCAGAAGATCGCGGCAATGGCACCAATGGCAATCGCACCCATCGGACCGACATTGCCGGAGGCGGGAGTGATGGTGGCAAGCCCGGCAATCAGACCTGTGACCATGCCTACGAGACTTGCTTTGCCGTTGAGCATGCGCTCCATGAGACCCCATACTCCAGCCGCTGTGGCTGCGGACAGGTGAGTAACAAGCATGGACATGCCAGCACCTTGGCCAGCACTGACTTGACTACCGGCATTGAAACCAAACCAACCGACCCAAAGCATAGAAGCTCCAATGTAGACCATGCCTGGGTTGTGTGGTGGGTGTGGGTGCTCAGGGAAGCCGCGGCGACGTCCGAGCATGATAGCCATCACCAGTGCTGATACGCCTGCTGTTGCGTGGACGACGATGCCTCCGGCAAGATCTTGGATGCCCATTTCGTAGAGCCAGCCACCGCCCCATACCCAGTGGCATACGGGAGCGTAGACGAGTACGAGCCAAAGTGCGGAGAAGACGACAATAGCGCTCATTTTCATGCGCTCAACAACGGCGCCAACATAGAGGGCTGGTGTGATGATGGCGAAGGTCATTTGGAACATGATGAAAAGTGTCTCGGGTAAAGTGCCAGAGGTGGTTTCATTGGTGACACCCTTTAGGAAAGCGGCGTCAAGATTGCCGATCCATCCGCCATTTCCTCCTTTAAAGCAGAGGCTGTAGAGGCAGACGACCCACAACACGGAGGCCATGAAGGCGATGCCGGAGCATTGGGCCATAACGGATAGTACGTTTTTAGAGCGTACTAGGCCGCCATAGAATAGAGCGAGCCCGGGCATAGTCATGAACAACACGAGAGCGGTTGCGGTGAGGATCCATGATGTGTCTCCAGAGTCGGTAGCTGCTGCGACGACTTCTGCTTCCTCGGCACAAAGAGCCATGGTTGAGGCAACGAGTAAGCAAGTGGATGTAATTATTTTTCGTATAGAATGAGTAGGATTCATTGTTTAATGTTTGTCTGGGTAGTTAGAAATGCCCCGTTAACAAACAGTTGTAAATTTATAACTTGCTCATCAAGAGTTAATAAACTCCTATTTTTGAGCATCATAAATGACCGCCTGTTGCCGAGACATGTATCATGCAGCAGGAAGTGTACCGAAAAATAAAAAATATAAGATAAATGAGCAGTTAGCATGCCAACGTGAGACCAATCCGAACTTGATTCTATTCAAAGGTTTTTCTGTTTATCCTTATTTGCAAAGGTTACAAGCTGACTTGTGAGACCGCAATTTGAAGAGCTGGACTATCAGCAAACTCCGCTCGGCGAGGTGATCCTGCGCCGTCGCACGATGCAGACACTCGACGATCTCGAGATATACGAAATCATGCTTGGCTCAGACTTTTTGATGTCGAGTTTGTTTACTGTGGTGGAGGAGGCTTTATCTAAGCTTGGACTTGCAGCTGCCATAGAGAGTTTTAGTGGGCAGAAATTAGATGTCGTGGTAGGGGGGCTAGGTTTGGGATATACAGCGAAAACTGCCCTAGATCACAGCGCGTTGAGAAAACTCATTGTGGTGGATTATTTAAAGCCTGTCATTGATTGGCACGAGCAGGGGCTAGTTCCGCTTGGTCATGAACTTGTAGGCGATGAGAGGTGTAGCTTCGAGCATGGTGATTTCTTTCAAAGGGCGATAAAGGCTGAGGGGGTAGGTTTTGACTCAGCTAAGCCTAATGCAAAATATCATGCTATTTTACTCGATATTGATCATTCTCCAGCTCATTTGCTTAATGAGCAGCATGCTGCGTTCTACCGGGCAGATGAGCTGAGAAAAATGGTCAATCAACTTCACCCAGGTGGTGTCTTTGCTCTGTGGTCCGATGATCCGCCTGAGGCATCTTTTATGAAGACTCTTGCGGATGTCTTCTCAAGTTGTGAGACACATGTGGTGCCTTTTGAAAATCCCATTCTTGGGCGTTGTTCGGAGAGCACAGTCTATGTTGCTAAAATCTGAGATACGACGGTTTTCAGCTAGAGGATGAAAGTATCGTCTCGAATGTTGCCGTTTGCGGTCCTGGCTTGCGCTTTGTTATGGGGGAGCGCCTTTCCAGCCATCAAGGCAATCTATGCCGAGTGGCAACGCTTAGCTATTGAGCCAACTATGCCAAACAGGTTATTACTTGCTGGAGTAAGGTTCATGATTGGAGGCGCTGTTTTGCTCATTTTGGCTAAGAAGCCCTTACAGGAGCTAAAAAATACATCATTTTTCCGACTGTTGGCATTTGCCTGTGCTCAGACCTATATACAATACGCGCTGTTCTATACAGCGCTTGTCGTCTCAAGCGCTGTGTTGGGAGGTCTGCTGGTTGGCTCTGGGAGTATTTGGTGGCTGCTGTTAGCACCCATTCTGCTGAAGTCACCATGGCCAAGTGGCCGGCAGTGGGGGTTTGTTTTGTTAGGGATAACGGGTGTGATACTTGCTGTATATCGTCCAGGTGCTGGAAGTGGTCAGCCACTACTTGGTGGAATTCTCTTTTGTCTTTGCACACTTAGCGGTGCGTTTGCTTTGATTATCCTGCAGAAAATATTGAAGACAATGGGACCAAAATCAGCAACTGGCTTCGGTCTTTTTTTGGGAGGCATACTTTTTATGCTCAGCGGTGTATCAGCGTGGTCGGAATTATCCGTTTTGTTCTCTTCCAAGGTGATACTGTTGACGCTTTATCTGGCCTTTGTCTCCGCTTTCTCTTTTGGGTTGTGGAACTACTTAACGAGCCTCTTCCCAGTAAACTTACTAGCAGGTTATCGGTTCCTCGTACCTGTCTGTGCGGTCATCGAGTCATCTCTGATGGTCTCGGGTGAGACACCCGGTTACGGGATATGGTTAGGAGGAGCCTTGGTGGTGGTCTCCCTGATTGGACTGCATCGAATTGGTAATCGAAGTATGGGGGAGTCGTCGATTAAATCGATCTGATGCCGTCTTTGGTAATGGTGATCTTGCGTTTCTTGAACAGCGCCCCTGTTGCTTTCTTGAACGCTTTTTTGCTAACTCCCAATGCTTGATAAATATCGTCAGGAGGACTCGAGTCACATAATGACCAAAAGCCATTGCGAGCTGTGAGCTCAACTTCGATTCTTGTCTCTAGATCTCCGATCTTTTCTTGAACTGATTGTTCAGGTGGTTGTAGGCTGAGATCGATTTTACCGTCGTTGCGAAGCTTGGCGATGTAGCCAGTGACAATTTCTCCTGGCGCAGGCTTGCGAAAGACTTCGTTGGCAAAAAGAACGCCGCTGTGTTGGCCATTGATAATAGCTTTGTAGCCAAGATCAGTTTTGGCGTAGACCATAAGGTCAACTTGCTGATTGATAGCATAGTTTGGTTCTTGTTTGCTCAGATAGCGGTTAATGCGTCGGCTAGCAACGATGCGGTCACTCTCAGGATCTACATAGACGTAGACAACATATGATTTGCCAACGTCGAGGCGGCTATTTTGCTCGCGAAATGGAATGAATAGGTCCTTCGCGAGACCCCAGTCGAGGAAGGAGCCTATGCCCGTGACGGATACGCATTCTAGGCAAGCGAAGCTTCCTGGCATTACCTTGGGATGCTTCATAGTGGCGATGGGTCGGTCCTCCGAATCACAATAGATGAAGACATCGACAAGCTCACCTACTTCGCATGGTCCGTGAATTTCATTGCGAGGAAGAAGAATGTTTCCGAGCTCGCCACGTGAGTCGAGAAAGAATCCTGGAGCGCTTTTTTTGAGCACCTTTAGCTGTGCTCGTTCACCTATTTGTGCGGGGTTGTCAGACATGGTGGAGGGTTTGGGCGGGTGATGGCTAACGCTCATTGCGGGGTGCAACAGAGGTTGTGGAGCATCAGGCTTTGTTTGTGAATGCTAGCATGCCTGAGTGAGATGTATCGGCTGGGGCTTAACATTTACACAAATGAATTATGCGCTGGTGTGATTGTTATGAGATGAATTGGCAGGAGGAGCAAAGACCTTGTGGCGTGCAAGAAATTCATCAGCTGCCTTGGCATAGGCAATACTTGCATTACCTGAGGGGTCGTGCTCAAAGATGGTTTTGCCATGGCTGGGAGCTTCCCCGATACGGATGGATCGTGGTATGACTGTGTTGTAAAGTTGTGCAGGGAAATAGTTGGAAACCTCCTCGACGACCTGGCGCGATAGATTAGTTCGGCCATCATACATGGTCATGAGAATGCCCTCGAGGCTTAATTCAGGGTTTGCACCCGTTTCCCTTATTTGTTCGATGACTTGTACAATTTTAGCGAGCCCCTCTAGGCCGAACCACTCACATTGTAGAGGAATGAGAATTTCGTCAGCTGCGGCCAATGCTGAGGTCATGAGAACCCCAAGCGAGGGCGGAGTGTCAAGAATGCAGAAGTCGAATTGGTTTTGTTTTTTGTAGTCGGCAAGAAGTTTACGTAATCGAACGAGATGATCGTCCATGCGAGCAAGCTCAATTTCAACACCTGCAAGATCCATCCCCGAGGGGATGAGAGATAAGTTTTCGATACGGGAGGGGACAATTTTCTCTTCCAAACTGCACTCCCCAAGCAATGGGTGGTAAATGGTATCGTCACCATCACCATCAGATTCATGACCAACACCACTTGTTGCATTCGCTTGAGGATCTAAGTCAATCAGTAAGACGCGTTGTTGCCGTTGAGCCAGCCCGGATGATAAGTTGATGGCCGTGGTTGTTTTACCGACACCTCCTTTTTGGTTCGCAATGGCTATTATTTTCATTCTGTTTTCTATGATAATGGAATTTTTGCGCTGGAGGTGGTCTTGGCTGACCATGCACTATTCATGCCATCGACCAAAGAGAAAAAATGCATGATCTGTAAACGCGTCATTGCACTGAGGCTACATTTCGTCAGTCTGCTCTCAGCAAGTGATGTTTATTAATGAGCCATGGGTAGGTCAAGCAGCGGGAGGGCGGATCTTCAAGGATGCACGTGCTCTGCTAAGGCTAGGTAAAGTGGCTGGATTGACTTATAAGAATACCGATCAGGGTCATGTCTTTCAGGCTCAGGTAGGTTCCAGCAAGCGGCCGCTGCGTGTGGTAGTCAAGGTGCTCAGCCCGACTAGGGTTAAAAATCTGTGTAGCTGCGCGATGGCTCGATCCACGGGAGCAATGTGCGAGCATGCGGCAGCAGTATTGCTGGCCGGTATCGAGCAACAAGAAAAGGATACAGCGCAGGTCAAGGCACCGCAACATGCTCAGGAGCCTATTGATGCCAGACAAGCGAAGGTGGAGCCCCTACAGGTGAGGCTCTCGCCTTATTTCCCAGAAGAGGGATCCAAAGCCGTGCATTTGAAGCCGTGTTCCAAGGCGACTGCGAATGCTGCCGATGTGCGTCTTGCTTCATGGTTACATGAGCATGTTGGGTCTGCTGGCGCGGCTATGATCTCAATTCCAGACGAAAAACTTGCGGATTTTTATCGGGTGCTGAATGGCCATGCTCGTATTTTTTGCGGAGATGATAATCTCAAGCTCTGTGTAGGCTCATTGCGTCCGGTCATAGAGCTAGAGCTGGAAGATGAGATGATGTGGCTCAAGCTGAGGCATTCAGGATGTGACGAGCAGAAGCTGTTGATGTTGGGTGATGACTTAGCTGAGTGGCAACCATATGAGCATCAATTGACGGTGGCGAGTATCTCTAATACAAGCGAATCATCACGACCTTCACTGAGTGATATCATTGATGCTCGAGATTTGATGGCTGGTGACTGGTTGCAAATTGAGGTGAGGGATTTTGTCAAAGTATTGGACGTTCTTGCTGAAGGCTATCAATTACCAAATGATTTAGGAGGGCTCAGTATAGAGGAGGCTATACCGGTTATTGAGATGAGTTTAGTAGGCTCTACACGCGCATTACAGGCTCGTCTAACGGCCATTTATGGAGAGGGGGAGCGAGTGGCGTTAGCTTCTACGAAACGATCGGAGGTGTCATTTCCATTGCCATCCCAGATGTCCAACAAGTGGTTGGTTCGTAACCCTGATCTTGAACAACAGGCTATTGCTATGCTGATGGAGAGTGGTTTTGATGTGATTGATGCTGCAGGCTCATTAGTTTTGCGGGGTGAAGAGGAGGTAATTGATTTTCTGACCACCGTTTTACCTAGATTGCGTCAGAGGTGGCAGGTGGTGACAGATGGGAAGCTTGAGCAGGTTGAAAGACGTGTGGACCGAATCATGCCGTCTATCCAGCTACAGGGCAGTGGTGAGGATTGGTTGGCCTGTGAGCTTTCTTGGCAGGTTGGTGGCCATGCATTAGATGAAGCGTCTGTCCGTAAATTACTTCAGTCAGGAAGCAGAACGATGTCAGTGCCGGGTGGTGGTAAAGCAGTTATCTCTCGATTTGATGCCGAGGTGATGGAGGGGTTCTTGCTGGATACAGATCCACGACAAGAAGACGGCCGCTATTATATCTCATCACAACAGGGGGCTTATCTTAGTCGCTTACGTGAACACTATGGTGCCAAAAATGAGAGCATGGTGACTGCAGTGCCGAAATTACCATTTGAGCTGAATGATACATTACGTGGATATCAAAAGGAGGGTGTAGAGTGGTTGTATCGCATCGTTTCCAGTAATGGATCTGCGTTGCTAGCCGATGATATGGGCCTCGGTAAGACATTACAGACACTGGCATTCCTCAAGCTTTGGAAGGCTAATAACGCTAAGCTGAGCAAGCTTCCTGTGTTGATTGTGTGTCCAGCTACACTCCTTGGCACCTGGCGCGATGAAGCTCATAGGTTTGTTCCTGATTTTAATGTTCTCATTATGCATGGTGCGCGGCGCAGTAATTACCATGATGTAATGTCATCCGCCGATTTAATCGTGACAAGCTATGCCCTGCTGGATCGAGATGTGTTACATTACGAGGCCTTGCCCATCGCTGCTATGGTATTGGATGAAGCAAGTGCGATTCGTAATCCGGATACCTTGGCGGCAAAAGCAGCTCGAAAAGTGAGGCGATCGGCGCCGACCGCAGCTTGTGTTGCCATTACTGGAACTCCTGTAGAGAACAGTGTGCGAGATCTGTGGTCTATCTTTCAGTTCTTGATGCCCAGCTATCTCGGCAGCAGAGAGGATTTTAGAAATAGATATGAGTTGCCTTGTTCTGCAGAGCAACCAGATCGCGCGGCGTTGCAACGCCTCCGGTGGCGTACAGAGCCATTTATGTTGCGCAGAGTTAAGGCTCAGGTAGCCAGAGACCTTCCCCCGAAAATTGAGAGTGTGATCTGGTGTGACCCATCAGCAGTTCAACGAAACCATTATCAATCAGTTTTGCGCAATGGTGTTGAAAAAGTGAATCAAGCCCGTGAAAGTGGTGGTAAAGACGGAGCTAGAATGCAGATGCTCAC
The DNA here is from genome assembly GCA_049631945.1 of Akkermansiaceae bacterium. GTDB lineage: Bacteria > Verrucomicrobiota > Verrucomicrobiia > Verrucomicrobiales > Akkermansiaceae > Oceaniferula. Next base: position 619 of record JBNABE010000025.1, on the reverse strand, counting down.
GGTGCTACTCAGGTTGCGTCAGAGCTGTTGTGATTTGCGTTTGATTGATGATACTATGAGCAACGAGAAAATGGCTGATGTATCTGTCAAACTTGCTCGCTTACTAGAGTTATTAGATGAGGCTCAGCGTGGGGGTCACCGTGTCCTAGTATTTAGCCAGTTCACCTCAATGCTGGCCTTGATACGTGAGGAGCTGGATCAAGAGGATATTGAGTATTGTTATCTTGATGGTGCTACGACTGATCGATCCGCTGTTGTTGAACGCTTTCAAAAGGCGCAAGGTCCTCCCGTATTTCTTATCAGTCTTAAAGCTGGAGGATATGGTTTGACCTTAACTGCCGCGGACACCGTTGTGCTGTTCGATCCGTGGTGGAACCCTGCGGTCGAGGCGCAGGCGGCAGATCGTATTCACCGTATCGGACAAACCAAACCGGCAACAATTTATAAATTTATCGCCCGAGGTACAGTGGAAGAGAAGATCTTACGCTTGCAGGATAAAAAGCGTGAGGTCATGGCAGCTGCGATGGGTGAAATGAGTGATGAATTAAACCCCATGATGAACGGGCTCAGTGATCAGGAAATGCTCGACCTCTTAAGCTAGATATGCGCTCTTGAGGCA
>JBNABE010000024.1:0-19800 GCA_049631945.1 Akkermansiaceae bacterium | reverse complement strand
GAACCCCTTTTATCCAAGAAAGATATGAGGAACTTGGGCAATACTCTCCGACTCGAAAACTCATGGAGGGGCAGGGGGATGCTATTGCTCGTAAGCTAGACGAGCAGTATCCGGAATCTGCACCCCACGCTTGTGTGCCAGGTTTTCGCTATGCTGTGCCTCGTACGGGCGAGATGTTGGAAAAATTCAAACATGTGGAACGGGTGGTTTTATTCTCGCACTACCCGCAACATAGTTGTTCGACCAGTGGCTCCAGCCTTTGTGATGCATACAGGTGGCTGAACGGCAAAGAATACAGCCCTAATCTCTCGGTGATTGACCGCTGGTGGGACCGTGATGATTACACGGAGCTTTGGGCGGAATTAATCGAAAGGAAGTTCGATGCGTTTAAAAAAGAAAACGCCTTGGAAGATCAGGATATACGTATCATCTACTCCGCACACAGCCTCCCAGAAGCATACTGCCTTGAAAAAGGTGATAAGTATAACGAGGAAATTGAGGGTACCATTAGCAGGGTTGAAGCTGAACTCAAGAAGAGGGGGATGACAAGCCATGCTCACGCCTTGTCCTGGCAGAGCAAGGTCGGGCCGAAAAAGACAAAATGGCTGTCTCCTAGCACTCCCGAAGTTATTCACGCAACCAAGGAAAAGGCCATTCTAATCGTGCCTATCGCTTTCACTACAGATCACATCGAAACTCTCGATGAAATTGATATCGAGTTTCGTGAAGAGGCGGAAAAAGTGGTGGATCACTTTGCGCGGGTTGACTGCTTTAATCTGGAAGAACAATTTATTGATCTCTGTGTCCGCCTAGTTGCTGAGCATTTGGGTAACAATTGTAAGAGTGAAATCCGACCCTGCTGCGTTAACTGTGTAGGAGATGATTGCGCATCCATGCGCGCATTCTTTGGCTCAAGTCCGGTTCGTGCAACAAGCTAGGTAATACCGTTGTCATGATTGCTCGACTTCGCGGTAAAGTGTTAGAGGCCTTGCCAGGTAGGCTGGTGATTGATGTCAACGGGGTGGGGTATCTGGTGAGTGTGTCTTTGAGCACCTATGATGCGATTAACCCGGTGGAGGGGCTGGAAGTGGAGCTGCGCACTCACCTGCACATCCGAGAAACCGCCCATACGCTTTATGGCTTTGCCACCGATGCTGAGCGAGATTTGTTTTTGCTGCTGATTGAGAGGGTAAGTGGAATTGGGCCATCTATTGGAATGTCCGTGCTCAGTGGTATGCCGGTGGATCACTTCAAGTCATGTGTGGTCAATGGCGATGCAGCGGCACTCTCTCAGATCAAAGGGCTGGGTAAGAAAACAGCGGAGCGTATTATTCTCGAACTCAAGGATAAGGTGGGTGTTGCTGAAGCGTGGCAGGCGGCTGCCGGTGAAGCTACACCAAGTGCATCCATTGATGCGGAGTCAGCCTTGATTGGTCTCGGCTATAAGCAGGCAGAGGCGAAAAAAGCGGTTGCGGCTGTGGCAAAGCTCAAAGCGGCTGCGACGACCGAGGATCTCATACGAGATGCTCTCAGGATGCTGAATTCCTAGATCATCTAAGAGGGCTCATTTGTCATCGTTTTGAATTGTTCTGGTCAAAGGTGGCTTGGGTGATTAGCTTAACGGTAGTTGCTACGCGCGCACTGCTGCGATTGACTTGTTGTTTTGGCTTGAACCAGAGGCTGCCAGTCATTACTGCAACTTCCACATCATCGCTAAAATTTCATGATTGAGAACACGCCTACTTCGCTCGACTTTTCCGAATCCAAGATCAATCAGGACTTAACTCCTGAAGACAAAATTGATTTTTTCAGAGAGATGTCCCGTATTCGTCGTTTTGAGCAGACGGCCCTAAAGTTCTATAACAAGGGTATGATGGGGGGGTTTTTGCACCTTTACATTGGTCAAGAGTCAGTAGCCACCGGCACGTTGGGGCTTTGTAAAGATAATGATCACGCCATCACCGCTTATCGCTGTCACGGGCATGCGTTGTCGATGGGGATGGATATGAATAGCTGCATGGCTGAGCTCTATGGTAAAGCCACTGGAGCGGCCAAAGGTAAGGGTGGGTCGATGCACTTGTTTGATCCATCAAAGAACTTTTGGGGCGGTCACGGTATTGTTGCCGGTCAAACACCACTCGGATTAGGTCTAGCATACGGAGTCAAGTATCAGGAGCTGGAAGGATGTTGCCTGTGTTATCTTGGCGATGGAGCGATTAACCAAGGTGTTTTTCATGAGTCACTCAACTTGGCAGCGTTGTTCGAATTGCCGGTCATTTACATTATCGAGAATAATGGTTACTCGATGGGCACTAGTCAAAGTCGTTCAAGTGCCTACAAAAATTGCCTCGCTCAACGGGCTGAGGCATATGATATGGACTGGGACTTAGTAAATGGTGAAGACCTATATGAGGTTCGTGCTAAAACGCACATTGCCATGGAGCGCGCGCGCAAGGAGTCGAAGCCAACCGTTCTCGAGATTGCTACGTATCGCTACTACGGTCACTCTGTGGCAGATGCCAATGCCAAGAAATATCGGACACCTGAGGAAATAGAGAACTACAAGACATACCATGATCCAATTCGCTTGTGGCGTCGTCGCTTGATCGAGGAGGGGGTATTCACCGATGCTGAAGCTGATGCGATCGACAAAGAAGCGAAGGCTGAAGCTGATCAGTCAGCAGTGTTTGCCGAGCAGTCGGCACCGCCGACAGCAGAGTCTATATTCGACGATGTGTATTGGGAGACGGATAATAATACCGAAGCTGGAAATACCGGAAGGCACTTTTTTAACGACTGATTTTAAAACTTTAAATAACGCCAAACACTAATTTTTTATGAGAGAGATACTCTACCGCCACGCGATACGCGAAGCCCTTGATGAAGAACTTGCTCGCGACGAGAAGGTCGTTGTAATGGGTGAGGAAGTCGCCCAATACAATGGTGCCTACAAGGTAACCGAAGGACTCTGGGATAAGTGGGGCAGCAAGCGCATTGTTGACACCCCGATATCAGAAGCTGGCTTCATTGGCATGGGCATCGGAGCATCTATGCTGGGTGTTCGCCCAGTAATGGAGTTGATGTTCTGGAGTTTTCATTCTGTTGCTTTTGACCAGCTGGTCAACAACGCCGCCTGTGTGCGTTACATGTCAGGTGGTCTTTGTAATGTACCAATTGTGATGCGTGGCCCTGCTAACGGCGGCACAGCGGTGGGGGCAACTCACTCGCACTGCCCAGAGGGTTTGTTTGCTGCATTTCCAGGCTTGAAGGTTTGCTCTCCAGCAACCCCGGCAGATGCTAAGGGTCTCATGAAGACAGCCATTCGTGACAATGATCCAGTTTATATTATGGAGAATACCTTGCTGTATGGAACTTCTGGTCCCGTGCCTGATCCATCAGAGGGAGACCATCTGGTTCCACTTGGTAAAGCGGACATCAAACGTGAAGGCACCGATGTTTCCATCATAGCACATGGCCGGAGTGTGATCCGATCACTTGAGGCTGCTGAGACATTGCAATCTGAGCATGGGATCAATTGTGAGGTGCTAGACCTTCGTTCGATACGACCACTTGATCAGCAAGCAATTCTCGATACGGTGATGAAGACGAATCGAGTGGTCTTGGTCGATGAGAGTAAGCCGTTTTCAGGCGTGAGTGCAACGGTGGCTACCTTGATTCAGGAGCATGCTTTTGATTACTTAGATGCGCCGGTGAAGCGTGTATGCGCGCTTGATGCTCCGGCTATTTACTCGCCTCATATCGAAGATGAGCAATTGCCTAATCCGCGCCGAATCGTAGAGCAGGTATTGACTATCGCTTAGGTTTTGTCATTTGCTGGGTAGTGAGCTCAATCGTTTTTTGTTGCGCAAAGCGGCTCAGTTGACAGAATGACCAGCAATATGAAACTTATTACCCACTTATTTGCTCTCTGTATTTGTTCATTAGGGATGGTGTCATGCTGTAGTATAATCCCATGTGATTCAACTTCGAAAGCAGAGGCCCATGCATCTGCTCAAGCGTCAGGGGAACCTCACATTGGATTGGTTCCAACGATGAAAGAGCTAACAGCAAGTGACTGAGTCGATACTGGCCATAAATGATTCAAGGCTATGACTTAAAGGTCATAGCCTTTTTTGATTTTTGGCTCATATCAGGGCCGCTTGCACGGGCTTATCAATGGGCGGATAGGCAAACTGTCGTCGATTTTAATATAATCAGCTTGCGCCGAAGCCCTGTTTCTAAGAAAAGGCGTCTGCACATAGCTGGATTAACTCATTTAACTTATGCCGACCAATATTGAAATGCCCAAGCTCTCCGATACGATGACGGAGGGTACCCTTGTGAAATGGAACAAACAAGTAGGTGATACCATCGAAATTGGTGATGTCATCGCTGAAGTCGAAACAGACAAGGCGACGATGGAAATGGAGGCATTCGATGAAGGGACGCTTCATGAGATTCTTGTTCAGGAAGGACAGAAAGCAGCAGTCGGTTCTGTTTTAGGCGTATTGCTTGAAGACGGCGAAGAGGCACCAGCCGCTGGATCTGCACCTGCAGTAGCTAGTGCGCCAGATGCGCAACCTTTTGCAGAGACGCCTGCCGATATTCAGCCTGAATCTGTACCAGCTACTGATGGATCAATTCCTGCTGCACCGGTAGCCATTGAGGCGGGATCTGGCGACCGGATCAAGGCTTCACCATTAGCTAAAAAAGTTGCTGAATCCAATGGGGTCAATATCGCCACTATTCAAGGCTCAGGCCCAGGGGGGCGAATTGTCAAAGCTGATGTGGAAGCGGCTGCCGGTGGATCCGCAGCGACATCACCTTTAGCGAATGCTGCGTCTGCGCTTGCGGCCTCGGCGAAAGCTCAAGTTGCTCAAGCCACTCCATCTGCGGCTCCAGCCCCTGCAGCAGCGCCAGCTCCAGCTGTAGCGATCAATCCTGTTGTAGCGGCCGAGGATCAAACGATTCAGTTGAGCTCTATGCGCAGCATTATCGCAGATCGTTTGTTGACGTCGAAGACAACGATTCCTCATTTTTATCTTCATGTTGAGTGTGACACCGCACCGCTGATGACCTTGCGCAAGCAGGTCAATGCACAGGCTGAGCAAACACACGGAAACAAATACAGCATCAATGATTTTGTGCTTAAGTCTGTGATCAATGCAGCTCAAGCAGTACCCGAGATCAATGCGTCCTTTAATGGAGATAGCATTGTGCAATTTGCTAAGGTGGGTATCTCAATCGCCGTGGCGGTTGATGACGGTTTGGTAACACCGGTGATCAAAGATGCTGCGAGCAAGTCGATGCTGCAAATATCCCAAGAAGTAAAAGATCTTGCGACGCGTGCCCGTGACAAAAAACTGCTGCCTAACGAGTTTGATGGTGGAACGGTGACGGTATCCAATCTGGGTGCTTGGGGTATCGAGAGCTTCGATGCGATTATAAACCCGCCGCAGGCAGCGATTTTGAGCGTGGGAGCTATTGTTGAAAAGCCCGTTGTTAAAGATGGTCAGATTGTTCCCGGTATGCGAATGAATGTTGGCCTCAGCTGTGATCACCGTGTTGTTGATGGGGCTGTAGGTGCAAGATTCCTCAACGAGGTGAAGAAGCTTATTGAAAATCCAGCTCTGATGCTGGTGTAATGAAAGTCGTTGTCACGGGTGCCGCGGGTGGCTTGGGCCAAGCCATCACTGAAAGTCTGGTTGGCAACGGTGGCGAGGTTCTGGCACCCGGAAAAGAGGAGCTAGATGTCAGCTCGGCTTCATCAGTAAAACGTTTTTTTGAGTCGGTTGAAGACCTTGATCTGCTTGTCTGTAATGCAGGTGTCATCATCGACAGGACCTTGGTGAAGATGACTGAGGGGGACTGGTCACGTGTGATCGATGTGAATCTGAAAGGTGCTTTTTTATGTGCACGTGAGGTATCTCGGGTAATGGTAAAACGGAGCAGCGGGCACATTCTTTTTATTTCCAGTTTTTCAGCACTGCATCCCTCAGTGGGGCAAGCCAATTACAGTGCTGCTAAGTCGGCATTATTGGGGATGATGAAATCCATGGCTCAAGAGCTTGGCCGCCGTAATGTTCGTGTGAATGCTATCTTGCCAGGATTCATGGAGACGAAAATGACGGCCCCATTGAGCGAGAGGGTTAAGCAGGGTATTCTTGATCGGCATGTGCTTGGTCGATACAATACACCTCAGGCTGTTGCTGGTTTTGTTTCCCACTTGCACCTGCATATGCCACATACCTCGGGTCAGATGTTTAATCTTGATAGTCGTATTGTTTGATGTGCCGGTTTATTGATTTCTAGGCATCATTAATCTGGGATATTGACCTCTGTGTGTCGGGTATATATGATGATATGTCATGGCCAAGGTTTTTGATTTTGATGTCTACCAGCCTAGAGAGATAGCCAAGCGGGTAGAAACGACCGGTGTCGCCAAAGCTCAGCTTCCTTTGTTATCGATGGCAGTTCTTGGAGTATTGGCTGGTGCCTTTATTGGTCTGGGTGCTCTTTATTTTGTGCTTATCAAGTCTGACCAGAGTCTGGGCTTTGCTCTTTCGCAAGTGCTTGGGGGAGTTGCGTTTTCCCTAGGTTTGATTCTCGTCGTGATTGCAGGAGCCGAGCTTTTTACTGGAAACAATCTGATCGTCATGGCGTGGGCAGACCGAAAAGTATCTACTGCGAACTTAATGCGAAACTGGTTGGTTGTTTTTGTGTCAAATTTTGCGGGTGCTGTCGGCTTGGCATATCTCGTATTCAGATCCGGTCACTGGGAGATGAATGATGGCGCGATAAAAGATCAGTATATCAAAATCGCTGCAGCAAAGTGTGCATTACCATTCTGGCAGGCCTTTTGTCGTGCGGTGTTATGTAACCTGCTCGTTTGTCTGGCGATATGGATGGCAATTGCTGGGCGCAGTGTTTTTGACAAAGCGGTCGCAATTGTTTTTCCAATTTCGGCATTTGTTGCTGCGGGTTTCGAGCATTGCGTGGCTAATATGTATTTCATTCCCATGGCGATGTTCTTGCTGTCCGCAGATCCATCCGCGACTGCACTGCATGCAGAGATCAGTGGAGCTGGATTGATGCGAAATATGATACCAGTCATCCTTGGCAACCTGACGGGAGGCAGCGTGCTCGTCGGTCTTGTCTACTATCTAATCTATCTTAGAAAAAAGCCTGAGGCCTAAAGTAATTTAGCCGCTACTTTGCTCCAGAGATTGTCTGGCAAGATTGAGCGCATCTTGGCTGGTAGCTTGTTTGAAAATCTCTCGACCATAGGGCGTGAATTTTTTCACAGCCATGCTTTTACTGGCAGTGGCAAAGCCTATCCAAACGGTACCGACAGGCTTTTTTTCAGTGCCTCCGCCCGGTCCTGCGATTCCAGTGACTGAAATTGCGATATCTGCTTTTGCCTTTATCAGTGCACCCTCGGCCATTTCAATCGCTGTGGCCTCACTGACTGCTCCGTGTTGCTCCAAGGTGTTTTTGTTTACATCTAGGAGTTGCTGCTTCGCAAGATTGGAATAGCTGACAAAGCCGTGAGTAAAGACTTCTGAAGCACCAGCGACATTGGTGATTCGATTGGCGATGAGGCCACCCGTACAACTCTCAGCAATGGCAATTGTTTTGCCTTGCTGTTGGAGAAGTTGGACAACTACTTCCTCTAGTGATTTGTCATTTTGGCTGAAGCACATACCGGGAAAGGTGCTGAGGGCAAGCTTGCGGGCTTGGTCGATGCTCGCCTCGGCACCGATCAATCGCAGGTCGACCTCGCGTGTTCGTGCACAATAGCCTATTTCGAGATCGGGGATGGTCATCAACTCATGATCAAGCTGAGCATGGAAGTCGCTCTCGCCAACTCCAGTGAAGCGTAGGACTTGAACGTGGTGGTCGTGGTTCGTCCCAGCGAGAGAACGAAGCCTAGGCATGACCTCATTCTCAAACATGGGCCTCATCTCACTTGGTGGCCCCGGCAATAAGAATAGGGCGCATAAGCGATCACCACTCATGCGCGGTGGAGTATAGATGCCTGGAGCAGTTCCATGTGGGTTGGGTAAAATGTCTCCACCGACTGGGTTGAGCGCTTGTTTTTTATTGTCTTCAGCCATAACGCGGTCGCGATCCGCAAAGAAAGCTTCTATTGACCGCAGTGCAGCTTCGTCGGTGATGAGTTCAACCCCGAGTACCTCGGCGGCTGCCTCACGAGTGATGTCATCACTGGTTGGCCCCAATCCACCTGTCACGATAACAACGTCACTGCGCTCCATTGACTCAGCCATGGCGCTGTTGATGGCGGCACCGTCAGGAACCGTGACTTGTCTCTGAACCCGCAAGCCAAGTTTAAACAGCTCCATGCCCATCCAAGCACCGTGGGTGTTGAGTGTCGTGCCGAGGAGTAACTCGCTGCCAGTGTTGATGATTTCGATGCGCACGACTGGTCTTGTGGGGAGATGTTAGTCGAGTAGGCTCGAACGTGAGAATAGGGGCACTACGGGCACGCCACGAGCCTCAATGGCTTCGCGACCACCTTCTTCACGATCTACTAAGACGAGGGCAAATGCGATTTTGCCGCCTGCCGCCTCAATCACGTCCATCGCTTTGATGGTTGATCCTCCTGTGGTGATCACGTCATCCACGATGACGATGGTGTCTCCTTCTGAAAAGTTGCCTTCGATTTGCTTCCCTTTACCATGTCCTTTGGGCTCCTTGCGAACGGTAAAGACCTGCAATGGCTTCTCATCTGAAGCAGAGGTCATGCCTACCGCCAGAGAAATAGGGTCTGCCCCAAGTGTCATGCCACCAATGGCCTGGATCTCCATGCCGCGCTCTGCAATTTCTTGTTTCACAGTTTCCCAGCCGAGTTTGCCGATAAGATTGGCTCCTTTAGGATCCATGGCAGTGACTCTACAATCGATATAGAGGTCTGATGTTTTTCCAGAGGCGAGGGTGAATTCTCCGGTGCGGACAGATTTTTCAAGCAAGAGGGCTCTGAGGGCAGAGCGGGTTTCGTCATTAGCCATGGACTCGTTTAAGCACTGATTGGGCCAAACATCCAAGCGAATACTCTGCCCATGGTGAAAAAGAGTAAAAAAATACTGCCAGGAACTGCGGCAATGACGGACAAACTGTGGCTGCTACCTTTCGGTCCTGACCAGATTCATCTGCCGACACTCCACAGCCCTGACAGCGCACGTTTCTTAATGCCTGCCGGAGAGATTGCAAGGGGATTTGTAAATCACGCGAATTTTGCGTTCCCTTGGGCTCCTCTCGGGGAACTTATAGAATCAACATGCAGTCGCCATAGGAAAAGAAACGGTAACGCTCCTCGACAGCTTTAGCATAGGCTTCGAGTATCAGCTCGCGATGAGCGAAGGCAGACACCAGCATGATGAGTGTGGATTGCGGGAGATGGAAATTGGTAAGCAAGACATCAACCGCTTTGAAGGTATGTGGGGGATTGATAAAGATGTCAGTTTCGCCCGAAGTTGCAGAAATGGAAAACGGGCTATCTGGGTCTTTGCAGACCTCCAGGGCCAGGCTTTCCAAGACCCGTGTAACGGTGGTTCCTGTAGCGACGATTCGACCCCCGCATGCTTTGGTATTGCTGATGAGCTCGGCTGTCTGCGCGCTGATGTGGTAGCGTTCAGAGTGCATATCGTGATCTTGAATGAATTCCGCTTTCACGGGGCGGAAGGTGCCCACGCCTACATGCAAGGTGAGAAAGGTGTGATGTAGCTGGGCTAGAAGCTCAGGGGTAAAATGCAGTCCTGCTGTGGGTGCTGCAATGGCACCTTCTTCACGAGCAAAAGTCGTTTGGTAGCGATCGCGATCTTCGGGGCCACTCTCGCGGTTCATGTAATGTGGCAGAGCAAGATGGCCGTGAGTGTCTTCATCAACAGCTTGGTCCCAGGAGATAATGCGATTGCCATTTTCAAGAATAGAATGAACGGTGCCAGTGGCATCTCCAATTTCGATAGTGTATCCAGGCTTCATCTTTTTTCCGGGGCGGACGAGGCACTCCCATTCGAGTTCGCTTAGTTTATTGGTGCAGACTATCTCGATGGTGCCATCGTTGGAAAAAAATCGTGCTGCGGTTACCTTGGTGTCATTGAGGACCAGAAGGTCTTTGGATTTGAGGTGACTTTGAAAGTCAATAAATCTGCGGTGTTCGATCAGGCCGGTGTCACGATGGATCACCATCATGCGAGATGCGGTGCGATCCTCAAGGGGTCGGCTAGCGATGAGCTCCTCGGGAAGTGTGTAGTCGAAATCGGTGGTCTTGAGCACGGGCAGAGTCTCATGTGAGAAGTTTTCAGTTTCAAGTCCCGAGTAAGTCGATATAGAGTGCATTGTGCCATCGGGTGAGAAGTTGCGGTTGCGAGTAGACGGAAAGTTCTTCCGTGCAGGTAATGAGCGCGTGTTTCTGAAGATGGTCACCTACGGGCCATTTCCCAAGCCTACACCAGAGGTGCTGGTAAATCATCATGAGCAGATGGCTCGAATTGCCGATGCTGGCTTCAATGCCCTACGCGTTTATGAAGCACCAGAAAAAGCTCTGCTGGATGCTGCAGACCATGCCGGTTTGTGGGTTTTCGTTGGTTTGAGTTGGGATTACCATCGTGACTTTATTGCTGATGCCGCCATCTGCGCGGCAGCAGAGGCGTTGATGATACAAGGGCTTAAGTCATGGGGGCTGCACCCCGCGCTCGCTGGGGTGTTCGTCGCGAATGAGATACCAGCTGATATGGTCAGATGGATGGGGGTGACCCGCGTTAAGCAGGCGCTGGAGAATCTTATTTGCCTCGGCCGACGTGTTTGCCCTGACCTGCTTTTTGCTTACGCTAATTACCCAACGACTGAATACGAGGAGCCAGCCAATGCTGATTTTACAGCAATGAATGTCTATCTCGAGAGTCGTGAAGATTTTGCTAGTTATTTACCACGCCTGCACAACGTGGCAGGAGATCGTCCTGTCTTGCTCAGTGAGTTTGGTTTCGATACGCATCGAGCTAGTATGGGGGCGCAGAGCGAGACTCTGCAATGGTATGTCGATGAGTCATTGAGTGCTGGGGTTGCTGGTCTTACTATCTATGCGTGGAGTGATCATTGGTCTCGTGCAGGGGCTAGTGTTGATGATTGGAGTTTTGGTTTGTATGATCGGCTCGGGAACCCAAAGCCTGTAATGGGGCCTTTACGTGAGAAACTTCTCGGTGTCAGCTCGCCTGTGGATGGCATTGAGACCTCTGAGGTGCCGATGTTCTCTGTGATTGTGTGCACCCACAATGGTGGCGAACGTATTGTCTCTTGCTTGCAGGCGTTGCGCCGACTGGTATACCCACGCTATGAGGTTTTGGTCGTGGATGATGGTTCGACAGACAATACTGCAGAGTTGGCTCGTGAATTTGATGACGTGCGTCTCATTAAGCTAGAGCACTGTGGTTTAAGTGCTGCGCGAAATAGGGGGGCAGCTGAAGCCCAAGGAGAAATCATCGCCTACACTGACGATGATTGTGAGCCAGACATGCATTGGTTGTATTGGCTAGCTTATGCTTTCGAGAACAGGGGCTGGGATGCGTGCGGGGGTCCTAATTTGCCTCCGCGTCCAAAGGAGTCGCATGATGGTGGTGCTAGTGTTATTGATGAAGTGGTTGTAGCTGCGGCACCCGGAGCGCCTTCACATGTTTTGCTTAGCGATGAGGAAGCAGAACATTTGCCGGGGTGTAATCTGGCTGTCAGGAGGAGTGTGCTTGAAGCAATCGGTGGTTTTAGAGAAAGATACTGGATTGCGGGTGATGACGTTGATCTTTGCTGGCGCTTGAGGGAGGCAGGTTATCGTATGGGTTTTGCGGCAGCTGCCTTTGTATGGCATCGCAGGCGAACAAGCTTATGGCGTTATTTCAAACAGCAATATCACTATGGTAAAGCTGAGGCTATGCTGATGCGCGATCATCCTGAGAAATTTCGCAGGGGTACTGGAGCTATTTGGAAGGGCTGTGTCTATACAGGTTCTGCGATGACGACAGATGAACATAGTTTTATCTACCATGGATGCATGGGAATGGCGCCATACCAGCAGCTGGTTGCCACAATGCAGCCACTTAGGCCGATTCCTGATGATTTTGGCTGTGCTGAGGCAAGCGTTAAGCTAGCAATCGCCGAGGCGATACAGCCGTTTGTAAGATCGTTAGCGAGATGGGCGCATAGTCTTAGGTGGATAGGCAAGGTGGAGCCAGCAGCTGGTCCAGCTGAGATTTATCTCGTCGATAGCATGCGGCATTATGATGATTACGAGGCCAAGTGGTGGAGTGCAATAGGCATAACGCGTGGGCAGGTTTTGAAAGCTCTCATGAAGTTGAGATGGCAGCCCTTGGAAAATGATAGCAACTGGGATCTCGAGCGCGATGAGCTTCGCATGATTGTCGCTGTGGAGGCTTTTGACGATGGCGTCGCTGTGTTGACCAGAATCGAAATGAATGACGCACGGCATGGATGCTTGCCTAATGATTTGGTCGATTGCCTGGGGTCAATGGGCTTGGTTAGGCTCGAGTGAGTCTTTTACGTTTGGTTGCACCGGTAAGATTAATCTTTCCGGGTCAGCTCCACAAAAACATCTTCGAGAGTAGATTTGTGACGATGGAGGGTGCGAATGGGCCATTGTTTTTCAGCTGTCAGAGCAGAAATTCGCTCGCGGGTATCAGTGCCGTGGTCAACGAGAATAGAGAATCTCGTCCAGTCGTCGTCCTTACCCTCACGGATTACTTTTTTAACGTGCTTGAGTTGATCAAATGCTGCAGCCGCAGCTTGCTCGTCAGCTTGAATCTCAACGGTGATTTTACCCGCAGCCCGCATTTTGTTGACGAGCTCAGTGGGCGAGCCAGTAGCCTTGATTTTACCTTCGTCAATAATGATGACATGATCACAAGTCATCTCTACCTCATGTAGAATGTGGGTAGAGAGCATAATGGTGTGAGTCTCGCCGAGGCGTTTGATTAGGTTTCTTATGGCGCGAATTTGATTGGGGTCCAAGCCATTAGTAGGCTCATCCAAAATAAGCAGTTCTGGTTTGTGAACAAGAGCATCAGCTAGGCCGACTCGCTGCCGGTAGCCTTTGGAGAGGGTCTTGATCATTTTGCGACGAACGTGAGTCAATCCACATAATTCCATCGATTCTCCTATATTTTGCCGAGCGGTGCGTCCTTTGAGCCCTTTCAGGCGTGCGCGGTAGCGTAGGTATTCTCGGACGCGCATTTCATCATAAAGAGGTACGTTCTCTGGCATGTATCCAATTTTACGGCGGGCGCTAATCGAGTCTCGATAAATATCGTGCCCCGCAACTTCAGCGCTGCCGGAGGTGGGCGGAAGATAGCCAGTCAGCATTCTCAGCGTGGTTGTCTTGCCGGCTCCGTTGGGGCCGAGGAAGCCCACGATCTTGCCTTTGCCTACTTTGAAGCTGATGTCACTCACAGCAGTGTGTCTGCCATATCGTTTGCTGAGATTGTGAACGTCAATCATGGATGATGTTGCAGGATGAGGTAGAGTTAAAAATGTCGTAATCAGAGCGCCTTGTGCGTTGACTCTGAGGCTGTGTGACAGTAATTAGAACCAAGTTCTACACAGCACCAAGAAAGAAAAGCATAATGCTACTGTAAACTCACCTTTTTTCTCTCCATGAAATCATCTATATCAGCGCGTTTTAATGCGGACCTTTTAGATCAAAAGTATGATCAATGGTGTGAGGATCCTCAATCGGTCGAGGCTGACTGGTGCGCTTTCTTTGAGGGGTTTGAGCTCGGTAATGCACAGCTCAGAAAATCTCAAGCTGGTGGAGCAAGTCAAGCGGGAAGCAAGGCTGAGATTGAAGCTAAGCCGAGTGGTAATCTGGAGGTGCAGTCCTCGGACGAGCATTATTTAAACTTCCGCGGTAGAGTCGTAAGCCTGCTCTACAACTACCGGACTCTCGGGCACACTCAAGCTCACCTTAATCCTCTTGATGATGAGGGTGTGCCGAATCCCAGGCTTCAGCTTGATCAGTTTGGACTGAAGGAGTCGGATCTCGATCGCGAAGTCTCTACTCAGTTTTATCGCCGTGGCCAAAAAATGAAGCTGCGTGATTTGATTGCATCTTTGGAGGAAACTTATTGTGGTAATGTGGGGACAGAGTTCATGCACATTTTTAACACGGAGATCCGTAACTGGATTCGTGAGCGAGTTGAACATCGCGATGAGCACCAGCACTTGATCAATTACGAAGAGGGCAAAGTCCTGAAGTGGTTGCTTGAGTCTCAGTTATTTGAGTCATTTCTTGCCAAGAAATTCCTCGGCGAAAAAAGATTCTCCCTCGAAGGAGGCGAAGGCACGATGGTGCTACTCAATACTATTTTGGAAAAGTGCCCAGGATTCAACGTCAAGGCGATCGAGATGGGTATGGCGCACAGGGGGCGTCTCAATGTGCTTCGTAATTTCCTCCGCAAATCATTGACTACATTACTCTACGAATTCACGCCAAATTATGTGCCTGATCTTGTAGCAGGTGATGGAGATGTTAAATATCACCTTGGTTATGAAGGCACTCGTACTTTGCTAGATGGTGAGGTGCACGTATCTTTGGCTGCCAACCCAAGCCACCTTGAGGCCGTGAATGCGGTAGTCGAGGGCAAGGCAAGGGCCCGTCAGCGGCTCATGGGTGGGGATGAGCTCAAAGAGTCGGAGCGCACCGTAACGGGGGAACACCGCGGTAGGGTGTTGCCTATTTTGTTGCATGGTGATGCGGCTTTTGCCGGCCAAGGATCAGTAGCTGAAGTTCTTAACCTTTCTCAGTTACCTGGCTACCATACAGGAGGCACCATTCACATCGTCATTAACAATCAGATTGGATTTACCACCATGCCAGAGGATGCGCGGTCCTCACACTATGCTACCGATATCGCCAAGATGATCGAGGCACCTGTCATCCACGTCAATGGTGAGCAACCACATGATCTTGTTTGGGCTGCTATCCTAGCTCTAGAGTATCGGCAAACCTTTGGCCGAGATATCGTAATCGACATGTATTGTTACCGTCGTCACGGACACAACGAAGCGGACCAAGCGGCATTCACCCAGCCTCATATTTACAAGAAGGTTGATGCGCGCAAGCCGCTGGGAGATCTTTTCAAGGAGAGGGTTGTTGCTGCGGGTGCTCTGACCCAACAGCAAGCCAACGAGATAGAAGCTCAGGTTCAAAATGATCTCGATGAGGGCTACCACACCATGGTGCATCACATGGAAAAGGGAGATCGCACCATCTTTAGTGGATCTACGGCCGAGTCTCAGCCAAGCTACACGCACGCACCCGTGCCCACAGGAATCTCAAAAGAGGTGATGCAGCACATTGGCAAGGTGCTCACCGAGCTGCCCGAAGGTTTCAACCTACATCGTACTCTTGCGAAGCGTTTCATCCCAAGACGCCAAGAAGCTCTCAAGTCTGGGCAAGAATTTGATTGGGCGTTTGCCGAGTCATTGGCATGGGGCTCGCTGTTAATGGAGGGAAATCCAGTTCGCTTATCTGGTCAAGACGTGCGTCGAGGCACCTTTAGCCACCGGCACGCGGTATTTTATGATTCAGAGACCAGGGAGCGCTACATTCCGCTCAAAAATCTCTCTGAAGATCAGGCAAATTTCTGCGTTTATAATTCATTGCTTTCAGAGGCAGCTGTCCTTGGTTTTGACTACGGATATTCACTAGGGGCAACCAACATGCTGATCATGTGGGAAGCTCAGTTTGGAGACTTCTCCAATGGGGCACAAGTGATCATCGATCAATTCATCGCCTCTGCTGAATCGAAGTGGCAAACTCCCAGTAGCCTGGTGATGCTGCTACCTCACGGATACGAAGGCATGGGTCCGGAGCACTCGAGTGCTCGCCTTGAACGCTTCCTGCAACTCTGTGCAGAGGATAATATCCAAGTTGCTAATCTATCAACACCAGCGCAGTATTTCCACGCATTGCGCAGGCAAAAGAAGCGTGGCTTCCGCAAGCCTTTAGTGCTGATGACGCCAAAGAGTCTTTTATCTCGGCCTGAGGCAGTGTCTGACGAAGCTGATTTTCTTGAGGGGGCTTGCTTCCAAGAAATATTGCCAGATGTTGTTGATTTTAAAAATCCAAAGAACATCGAGCGTATCGTTTTCTGCAGTGGTAAAGTGTTTTATGATCTCGCCAAGTATCGTGATGATAGCGAGATTACCAACGCGGCTATCATTCGCATCGAGCAACTGTATCCGTTCAATGAAGAGATGTTAGAGCTTATTTTGAGCCAATTCCCAAAGGCGTCAAAGTGGGTTTGGGCTCAAGAAGAGCCTCGTAATATGGGTGCTTACTCATACATCAGACCCAGACTGGAATCTGTTCTTGATACTCGCATCAGATATGCAGGACGCAAGTCGTCTTCCAGCCCCGCGGCCGGCTCCAAGGCGCAGCACGTTCGGGAACAGCAAATGCTTGTCGAAAAAGCCTTCGAAGACTAAATCTATTTTCCATTTTTTAAATACGAATATTCCCATGGCCACTGAAATAAAGATCCCGAACGTCGGCGAATCAATCACCTCCGCTAACGTGGCACGTTGGCACAAGCAAAACGGCGAAGCTGTGGCTAAAGGTGAGACGGTTTTGACTATTGAGACTGACAAAGTCTCCAACGACATCGAGGCCGATGTTGCAGGCATTTTGAACATTCTTGTCCAAGAAGGTGAGGAGGTGGCTATCGGCACCGTGGTCGCAACCCTCGATGAGGCAGGTGTTGTTGAAAGTAAAGCCGAGGAGCCTGCGACAGCTGCAAGCGTTGAGCAGGGGGGTGGTGCTCAGCCAGAGGAGTCAAAGGAGATAGACATCATTGTGCCAGCCGCGGGTGAATCGATCACTTCCGCGAACATTGGCCGTTGGCATGTGGCAGACAACGCGCAGGTCAACAAGGGTGACATTCTTGTGACTCTTGAGACTGACAAGGTTTCCAATGAGCTAGAGGCTGAAGAAGCCGGTGTGCTCCATATCTCCACACCCGAAGGAGAGGAGGTAGATATCGGGACCATCATTGGTAAAATTAGCGTCGGAGCAAGTTCGGCACCCGCTCAGGCAGGGGGCAGCTCTAAGGCTACTCCAGCCGTTTCCCCAGTCGCGTCCGAACCAAAAGCTGCTGAAGTGCCTGTTGCCAGTCCAGTATCAGGGGTGGCGGCAGACCCTGTGACAAGTTCTCGACCAGATCTCTCAGTTAGCCCGAGTGCTCCTGAGCGAGCTGGGCAGTCAGTGAGTGAGGGTGATGGTCGTACGACGCGTCGCAAGATGAGCATGTTGCGCAGGAAAGTAGCAAGTCATCTGGTCAATGCACAGCAAACAGCTGCTATTCTAACGACTTTCAATGAGGTGGATATGACCGCAATCATGAAGCTGCGCAAGGAGGTGCAGGAAGATTTTGTCGCTAAGCATGGATGCAAGCTTGGTTTCATGTCCTTTTTTGTGAAAGCCACGGTTCAAGCATTGAAAGATGTTCCAAGTATCAATGGCCGTATTGATGGTAACGATATTATCGAGAATCATTTTTATGATGTTGGTGTAGCCATAGGCACTGAGAAAGGCTTGGTAGTTCCCGTTCTTCGAGATTGTGACACTAAAGGTTTTGCAGAAGTAGAGCAGGGGATTTTGGATTATGCTGCTAAAGCCAACAATGGTAGTATGGACCTCGCAGACCTTCAGGGTGGAGTTTTTACTATTTCAAATGGTGGCGTATACGGATCCCTGCTGAGCACTCCAATTCTCAACCCGCCTCAGAGTGGCATTCTTGGCATGCACACCATTCAGCAGCGCCCAGTGGCAGTAAATGGTGAGGTCGTTATTCGCCCAATGATGTATTTGGCCTTGAGTTATGATCATCGTCTTGTCGATGGTAAGGAGGCGGTTACTTTCTTGATACGCATTAAAGACTGTTTGGAGAACCCGAGCCGTCTGATGCTGGAAATGTAACACATCATCATGGAGTATTTTTTCATCTTTCTGAAGGGCTTCGCCATGGGGGCAGCGAATGTCATCCCAGGTGTTTCAGGGGGGACCATCGCCTTCATTACCGGTGTTTATGAGCGGTTGATTGACTCCCTGAAGTCATTCGATCTCAAAGCGCTTCGTCTACTCCTTAAGGGAGACTTGGGAGGTCTTGCCAAACAGATTGATCTTGGTTTTTTGCTGGCCTTAACCTTAGGGGTCATAGCCAGTATATTGACGCTAGCGAAAGTTCTGAAGACCGCCTATGTAGATCACCCTATTTTAGTGAATGCATTTTTCTTTGGTCTGATTTTGGCGTCACTGTTTTATGTCGGCAAAATGGTTCGCCGTTGGGGTTTTGTTGAAATCATTTGCCTTTTGCTTGGCGTTGTTGTTGCGGCATTTTTAGCCTTTCAAAGTCCAGCGGGCGAGAACAGCAATTTGGTCTATCTTGGAGCCTGTGGTGTAGCTGGGATGTGTAGCATGATCATTCCAGGTATATCGGGCTCGTTCATACTTCTGCTGATGGGCAACTACCAGCTGATCGTATTGGATGCTGTGAACAATCTACGGCAGTTTAAGTTGACAGAGGCCCTGCCCATACTCATTCCGGTTGCGATAGGTGCAGTGATTGGTTTGTTTGCGCTGTCTCACATCTTGAGCTGGATGTTTAAAAAGTATCACAATGCTGCCGTCGCTCTGATTACTGGCTTTGTAGCAGGTTCTCTTGCTGTTATTTGGCCGTGGAAAGTTCCCGTTTATTCGTTGATCATCACCGGTAAGGTGGTGGGTTGGAATCGTTACTTTCCTGATATTAGTAAATCTTCCACATGGATTGCTGTGGCATGGCTGGTAGGCGGGATTGTCGTCATCACCGTAACCGAAAAGCTTGCTTCCAAGTCAGGTACTTAGTCTGCATCTGGGGCAAGCATGATTTTCTTGGATGGGTTGTGGTCCACAATTTTGGCAATGCGCTTGGCAAAGTAATACATTCTCTTGAGGTATTCGATCATTTCTGACTCCAGGCGAAAGGCAACCATGCGCTGCGGCTCATCTGCTCTAAACCGCCTTGAGAGGTGTTCCTCTGCTTCCGCCGATATCTGACTAATGAGCGGTTTAGCTGCGATTACTTTTTTGGCAACTGTGTGGTCGTTGGTGATCAGGGCATCGATTGATTGGGTCACTCTTAGACTCACTTCTTGATGAAAGTGGCTGAGGAGTTTTATGGTGGCATCGCTGATAACGAGGTCTGAGCTGAGTCGTGCGCGCCCCACCTCCATCAAGTTGGTCTCTACCATGTCGGCGATATTCTCCATATAATTAGAACAAGCAAGGTAGCGGTGCAGCAGGTCAGATTGCGATTTTTCCAAGTTTCCCCGCGAGAGGTTGGCAAGGTAGGCGAGAATGAAATTATGGATTGTATCAACACGGCTATCCATTTTCCATAATTGGCGCATATCGTCTGCCGTGCCGGAGGTCACTGCTTCTAGTGCGTCATTGGTTAGCTTTGTGACGCGTGTGCCCATTCTGCTGAGCTCCAGCCGAACGGCATCAAGGGCTAGGGCGGGGGTGTTTAATAAGTCGGAGTCGAGATACTTGGGCTTGGCCTCCTCAGCCTTGGTTGAGGGCCGGTCTGGTATGATTCGCATCACTAGTTTGCCAATAGGCCCGACGAACCATATAAATAAAAAAGTATTGGTGATATTGAAGACGCTGTGTGCATTTGCGATTTGCCGAGGGGTTTCAGCAGATAACTTAGCCATGCCATTGAGCTCATCTGCCTG
>JBNABE010000023.1:0-20014 GCA_049631945.1 Akkermansiaceae bacterium | reverse complement strand
CCTTCTCGATCCCATTCTCACACTAAAGCCGCTCAAAGGTCAAATTGATGAAACTATCGATATGTGTCGTGAGCGAGTGGATCGTAATGAGCGGGTGCTGGTGACTACCTTGACAAAAAAAACAGCAGAAGATTTAGCCGAGTATCTGCAGGAGACAGGTCTCAGGGTGCGTTATATCCATGCTGACGTTGGTGCTATTGAGCGTGTAGAAATTCTTCGTTCGTTGAGAGCGGCGGAAATTGATGTTCTAGTCGGTATCAATTTACTGCGAGAGGGGCTTGATCTTCCGGAGGTTTCATTGGTCTGTATTCTTGATGCTGATAAGGAAGGCTTTCTGCGTAATGAAACCGCGCTCATCCAAACTGCGGGGCGTGCTGCTCGTCATGCAGATGGAGAGTGTGTGCTTTTTTGTGATGAGGTGACCGACTCTATACAAGCGCTTATCAATATCACCGAGTATCGGCGAGCTCGACAAATTGAGCACAATGATAAACATGGTATCACGCCTCAGAGCGTTGTTCGTGCTGTTCAGGAGAGCCTCAGTCAAAACCAGGCTAACAAGGATGCCGCGGATGAATTAAGCCAGGGTCTTGTTGCTGATGGCAAGGGTGACTACAATGTTCTGAGCGTCATTTCGGAGCTGGAAGAGGAAATGCGTGAAGCAGCTGCGAAGCTTGAATTTGAGAGAGCTGCGCATTTGCGTGACCAGATTAAGCAGTTAAAAAAAGAGCAGGAAGTGGAAGCTTCATCATAAAAAGTTCTTCGAAAAATGTGCTAAGGGCATTGACTAATTGCCAGCCAGCAGGAACTAATACCGCCACGTATGCGCCCAACATCAATTCAGATTCAGTCCGTAATGGATGCGTTTGGCCAGCAAGGCTGGCAATTTGAGCACCTCGAAGGCAAGGATGTCATTCGAACGGTATTTGAAGCTTATCACACTCAAGTGCATTTGCATGCGCAGGCATTTCCTCAGATTAATGCTCTCTCGATTGTGGGGGAGGCCCCTATGAGTATTGAAATGGAGCACGAGTTGCCTTTACTCGAGCTGCTCGCTAGAGCTAATAAAAAGCTGACCCTGGGAAGCTTAGAGTATGATTTGGATCGCGAGCAATTAATGTTTCGCATCACCAATCTTTTTGAGCGTGATAAATTTGATGCAGACATTATCTCATCGATGGTGCATGCGGCGATTGCAGAGGTGGATCGCATCACCCCCTACGCTTCGGTGATACAGCAGACTTCGGAGAGCTTGCTCGATGACTTATCCATTGAGCGCCTGTTACTTCGTGATGATTTGATCCCACCTGTGCCAGAGGATGAGAATGGCTTCGCGTAATGCTTCTATCCTAAAGCTATCTTATTTGGATTGGTGACAGGTAATGCTGTCTTTCCGTCGAGCTGTCTTTCCGTCAAAAAAATGTGCAGATGACGCGAGCAGCGTCGTGGCGGTATGGGTATTAAAAATGACAGCCCCGTCAACGCTGTCCTAAGACTTTGCTGACGGAGCTGTTCCCCCCCAAATGTCGCCCATTGCTGAGCGATGGGTTCAATATACAAAGTTTTTGGAAAAGCGCAACTAAAAAGTCACACTTTTTTGATATTTTCATCATCCTTGTGGTTTAGACACCTAAAATATCAAGTTTACGTATAAAATTCTTCAGGTAATCCAGCGAGTCATAAAACTCACTAGACCAATGCCCCCACGATAAATTTTCTAATGCAAGGCATAATAGGATAGAGATCACAACTACGTTGGCGAGGTAGATGACCACAAGGGAAAAGAAGACTCCGTTTTCTTTGAGATCGGGTTGATCTCTAGGGATCATCCATAATGTCCATAGTAGATGAAATGACCAGCTGAAGCCCACTAGAAAGTAGAGTGCGTGATCGTGATGAGGGATTTGATAGAATATTCCGATCACGGTGGAGATGCCCAAGATGACGACTGACCAGAAGGGAACAAAGTAGGGAGATAGGGCGATCAGTGCGTTACTCTTATTGGTCATTACATATCCGCCGTCAGCGGTGACGTGAATGCCCCCTACTTTACCACCGCATGCATAAACAAAAAGCGCGTGGGTGAGCTCATGTCCAAGAACGTAAAAGTAGAGAAAAAGGCGCTCCAGAAGACCGGTGAAAAACCAGCCCATCATCAATACACAGCCAATGCCGAAATAGAGAAAATGCTCCGAGGTTACCAGATCTCGCCAGAAGGTACCTTGATCTTGCGATGATGCACCGACGTTCAGCAAAGCGCGTGTGGTGATGGCGCAGAATGGCAGAAGTAAGAGCGCTATTAACCACCGGAGCATTCTTTGCCCGATGTTGAGATGAATGATGCCATCATCGGCGGTGCCGGCGATTGCTGCTTGCATGGATGTCAGCCCATGTCGCCTTCCCATGCGTCTGTTTGCACGCTGCTTGGCTCGAAGGTTGGCATCGTTGAATGCCTGCCGTAGGGTCGGACGACCACTGCGCCTGCTGTTGCGCGTGCGTGTTCGGCGTTCTCGGCTAGCGATGGGTTGTCTTGAAGATCTCATGCTATACATGAGCCCGAGAGGTGGGCTAAATGGGAAGATGTTTAAGATTACTTAAATAATATAAAACTGCAAGACGGTAATTGCGGGATTCATGCACAGTTTCATGCACAGGGATGCTGTGTTGTGGCGTTACTGAGCACACGAGTGGTGTCAGCTTTTGGTTTCCGCTAAGCATTCAACTTCAACTCCAACTCCCTCCTCGAGTATGAGTACGCGATCGGCGACCCCGAGGCGTTCGGCCTCTGCTACCAGACGTTCGACAGGTTCGTGGTAGGGTTCGTTGCCCAGTGGGAAGGTGCCGTAGTGCATAGGAATGAGAATGCCTGCCTCCATTTCGATAAAGGCTCGGATAGCTTCTTCTGGGTTCATGTGAACGTCTCTTCCACTTGGAGCATCATAAGCGCCTATCGGCATCAGCGCGACATCTGGTGTATGGTGTTTTCCGATTTCTTTGAAGCCATCAAAGTAGGCGCTATCGCCACAGTGAAATACCTTACAGACGCCAGACGATACCATGTAGCCACCATAATCTCGGTGGGTGTCGTGTAGGTAGCGAGCACCCCAGTGATGGCTTGGTGTGTGGGTGACTGTCAGGTCATCAAAGGTAAGCTCGTCCCATACGGACATTTCATGAACGCTTTTGAACCCGAGTTTTTTGACCAGCTCACCACTGCCTGAGGGAACGACAATGCCTTCATGAGATTCGAGGATTTTGAGGCTCTTTTTATGCAGATGGTCAAAGTGAGCGTGAGTCACCATGACGAGATCGACCAAGGGCATGAGCTTGAGGCCGAGACCGGGAGCCCTTTGCCTTTTGACAACTCCGTGCCAGTTTGCCCAATTAGGATCGATGATCACTGAGTGATCCGGAAATTGAACCAGAAAGGATGCGTGCCCAATCCAAGTGATGCGGATTTTGCCAGCTTCCGGAGGGTGGGGTATGGGCTCTCTGCTTGAGCCGTTGCGTTTCTGGAAAACCTGAGGTAGCAAGCGGTGCCGAAGGAAGTGGTAGTTCCTGCGGGGCCAGCCCTTCTTAGGCAGGATACCCGCATAATCCTTTTTAGCTTGAGGGGCGTTGATTTTTGGTGCGTTGGTGCCTTGAGTGGCCATGAGTGATAGATTAATTATATGCTCTCTATCCTCTTTCATGCAACCCTTCTCTTATTCTCGTTGATCTTATGCGTATCTCATAGAATGATGCGACATCATTATGAGCGAGCAGAGTAAGGTGACCATTGGCATCACACGGGGCGACCAAGCGGGAATCGGTCCGGAGGTAGTTGCAGCGGCACTGGCATCAGGTGAGCTTAACTCTGCTTTCAGCTATGTGATGATTGGTGAGGTGGTAGATGTCGTGCCCGGCCAGCCCACCCAAAAAACGGCCGAAGCCGCCTTAGCCGCTTTGGAAGAGGCTGCCGAGATGCTGAAAAACGGGGAGATAGATGCGGTGGTGACTGCTCCGGTTGGCAAGGAGGGATTGCATGAGCTTGGATTTCATTTTCCAGGTCAAACTGAGTTTTTTGCTGAGCGTCTTGGATGTGATAATCATGCCATGTGTTTGACGGGTGAGCATCTGACGGTAGCTCTTGTGACGATACACGTGCCGCTTGCTGAGGTGCCCAGCTTGCTCCGGCAGGAGGAAATTGTGCGTGTGGGTAAATTGCTGGCGGTTTTTTGCCGGCAGCGTGGTATCCAGTCACCGAGAATCGCTGTCTGCGGTCTTAACCCTCACGCAGGTGAAAATGGAGCTTTTGGAAATGAGGATGGAGAGATCGTAAAGCCTGCCATTGATGAATTACAGCAAGCCTGTGATGGTGTTGTTTTTAGCGGTCCGCATCCTCCTGATACCATTTTTAGGCCCGCAGCGGATGGGGAGTATGACGCCGTTCTCTGCATGTATCATGATCAAGGATTGATTCCTCTCAAGCTGCTGGATTTTGATACAGGGGTGAACGTGACCTTGGGTTTGCCGAAGCCGCGAACTAGTCCCGACCATGGCACGGCGTATGATATAGCGGGGAAGGGTAAGGCGAGTGCTAGTTCAATGATCCATGCCATCCAACTCGCCTGTGAAATGGTTGACCAAAGTCCAGCGTGAGCGATTTGCAAATAGGTGAAGTGCTAGGGCGTTACTTCGGTCATGAGTCACTCAAGCCCGGGCAAAGCGAGGTCATTGAGCGTGTCATGGACTTGCGCAATACACTCGCTGTCTTGCCCACTGGTGGAGGTAAGTCTCTTTGCTATCAGCTCCCAGCCATGTGTATGCAGGGTATGAGTATTGTTATTTCTCCTTTGATTGCGTTGATGCGAGATCAGGTGGAAAGCTTGACAAAGAAAGGCGTTTCCTGTGCTCGCATCGATTCGACAAGCTCGGCCGAGGAGTTCGAGCAGACGATGGCGAGCATTGATTCTGGTGAGCTCAAGCTGTTATACCTATCTCCTGAGCGTCTGGCTGAACCAGACATGCTGCGGCTGCTTAAAGATTCGAACATTGCCCTCGTTGCAATCGATGAAGCCCACTGCATCTCGGAATGGGGCCATAGTTTCAGGCCGTCTTATATTCGCTTGCCCAAGTTGGTGCGAGCGTTGAAGCCGCAGGTCATCCTCGCGCTCACCGCGACGGCATCTAAGGATACGGCAAAGGGCATTCGTAAGGTGTTCAAGATTCTCAGGAAAGACCATGTGCAGACTTCCTTTTTTCGTGAGAACTTGGCCTTTGAGGTGATTGCCTGCCCAAAGGAGGAGAAGCAGCAGGCTCTGCTGGAAGAGCTTCAGGCTGCGGGCCGGACCCCGGCGATTGTGTATGCAACAAGGCGGGGGGATGTTGAGGAGTTGGCTGCTATGCTCACAGCATCTGGTATCATGGCGCGCGCTTACCATGCGGGGATGCCCGCTGAGGCGAGGGCGGAAGTGCAGGATGGATTTTTGAGTCATCGCTTTCCCGTGATTTGTGCGACGATCGCTTTTGGCATGGGTGTTGATATGCCCGATGTGCGCAGTGTGGTTCACTACCACCCTCCCAAGTCTCCTGAAGGTTGGATTCAGGAAAGCGGCAGGGCGGGTCGCGATGGTGAAGCAAGTCGTTGCCAACTGATTATAAACGGTGATGACCGAAATGCACTGCGTAGTCTTGTGGTGGCTAAACAGCCTGGGAGCATAGCAACGGAGGCTATTCTCCAGAATCTTTTTGCTCAGGGGAAGCGGGCGATAATATCTCGCTACAACCTCAGCACGCTTAATGATGTGCCCGTGGAATTGCTAGATGTCCTGCTCGCTCGACTTGAGAGTGATGGCTGGATTGTGCCTGATGGAGGTTCATGGATGTGGTGCCATCTGGTGCCATTGCGCTGGGATGCGACTGCCCGCGAGAGAATACTGAACGGTTTTCCTAAGCAGGCTCGTGATATGCTTGCTGATCTGATGGCGAGCAAGCAGAGGGTCAACTTGCTTGAACTTGCCGGTGATGATGTGGTCAAGATGAACCGCTTGCTCGATGTTCTTCGTGAGCTTGAGGCGGGTGGCGAGGTGCGGCTAAAGCTTAGCCATAGCCTTATCCATTACCGGATCAAACGGCGGCCAGAAAAGATGAGCGATCTCATTGATGAGATGATGGCCGCATTTGAGCAGCACAGTAGCCATGACCTCGCTCGTGTTGATGCGGTGTTTGAGATGGCTACATCTCGCAGCTGTCTGGCGGCTTCGTTGGTTGGTTATTTTGGCGAGACATTAGGGGGGCGCTGTGGCCGCTGTAGTGCCTGTGACAGTTCATCCTCGCTGGGCGAGCTGCCTGTTTCGGAGGTGGAGGAACTCAGTTTAGATGAGCTGGAGCGCATTCAGGCATTAGTCGCTGAAAAGCGCCCAGCGCTATCGAGTCCGGAGAGATTAGCACGTTTTTTATGTGGTATCTACAGCCCTGCGATGATGCGCTTTCGCCTATATGGGCATAAGCAATGGGGGATGTTAGATCGCTTGGCTTATGATGATGTGCTTGCTATTGCACGTGCCCAATAGAGTTAAAAACACGGAGGAATCAGAGCTGGTAGAATCCAATGGCGGTATCTTGGTGGATCGCTTGTCGTTCATCCTCGCTGAGAGAGACAATGAGATCGTCCACGGTGTTAAGCCATGCAGGGTAGGTCGTATTCAGTTTGCATATTGGCCAATTAGATCCATACATCATTCTCGCAGGGCTAAATGCATTGCAGACAGTGTCAAAATAAGGCCTGAGAATTTGGCTGTGGGTTGATCTGCCTGTGTCGTGTGGTAGCTGGCTGCTTAGCCCAGACAATTTGCAGTATACATGCGGCCTGCGGGCGAGCTCGCGAATGGAGCGTGCCCATGATGTTGAAAACCTATCAGGTTGTATTTGAGGACATCCACAGTGATTGAGAACTATGCGTTGATCGGGGTGTCGATCGGCGAAGGCAATGGCAGCGGATAATTGTGGCTCTGATACCATCAGGTCGAAAGCGAGATTGTGCCGCAGAAGCTCTTTCATTCCTTGGTCGAAGTCTGGGTTGTTAAGAAATTTTTGCTCGGGGGTTCCGGTGATGATTTCTCGCACGCCCTTGAGCATGGGTTCGTGAAGATACTGGTCGAGAAAGATTCTAATTTCGTCACTATCAAGTGGAGCCCAACCAACAATACCGGCGACGAGGTTGTCAGATTTTTTTGCCTGCTCCAGCAGGAAGTGGTTCTCGCGATCACTGCAGCGCGACTGCACGGAGATGACTTGGTCGATGCCGCTGAATTCAAGATCAAGTTCAAAATCGTCGACTTGGTGGTCTTGTTGCAAGAGTTTCACTTCTTCCGTGATCCAAGGGAAGTCAGCGGGTTTGTATTTCCAGAAATGATGGTGGGCGTCGATCACGTGACAAAGATGCTAGGAAACCTATCGCGTAGAGCAAGGGCTATGTTGATAGAGCTTTGTCAGCAAGTTGTGTTTGCTTGGCTGTATGAGTTCTTCCCCAGATAAGGTTGAGTCTCAGGCTTGGCTGTGTCTAGGATTTGTCCATGCACGAGAGTCTCATGGTTCTGCAAGCTGCCATTCCAGTCTATCTGGTGGTATTGCTGGGAGGCTTGCTTAGGCGTGTTGGGGTGATGCGGCCGAAGATGGATAAAGGCCTAATGGTGTTGGCGGTTTATGTGTTTTTCCCCTGCCTCATTCTTGATAAGATGCTGGCTGCGGAAGTTTTACGTAATCCTGTATTGCTATGGACATCGGCAGGCTTGGGTTTTGGCTTTATTGTGATTGGAGCATTTTTGGCTTACTTGTTGGCTCCGCTATTTGGTTTGAAGGTCGGTAGTGGTCGCAGAACCTTTGCGGCATCGGCGGGCTTGCAAAATTATGGGTTCATTGCCATTCCCTTGGTGGCCTATTTATATCCAAAGGATGACGATGTGATGGCGATATTGTTTACCCATAATTTGGGCGTTGAGTTTGCAATGTGGACGGTCTTGCTGATGTTGTTGTCGGGGATGGCCAGACCATCATGGCGGGTGTTTTTGAAGGGGCCTATCTTAGCAGTCATTCTGGGTATTTTGCTGATGCAGACGGGGACTGAGCGATACGTGCCGGGCATGTTACTTGATCTTTTCTCAACGATGGGAGTTTGTGCAATTCCCATGAGTCTATTGCTTGTCGGTACGGCGATGCATGACCTGCTCGGTAAAATGAAATTTGATTGGAATCTGGGCGCTGGAGCTGTGTTGGCACGCTTGGCATTGATTCCAGTGTTAATGTTGGTGTGCGCTAAGTATTTGCCCTTAGGTGTCGAGCTGAAGCAGGTGTTGGTCATTCAAGCGGCTCTGCCCTCGGGTATGTTTCCGATCGTGATGTCTCGCCACTATGGTGGTCGCACGGATATTGCAATCACTGCTGTGATAGCGACGACAATTACAAGTTTGCTGACCATGCCACTCGTGATTGCGTTTGGGAAATTCTGGGTCGGGGTGTGATTTTTTTCGACATGGTAAGATGAATAGACCAAAGTTTGAATGTCGATGAGGGAGCTCGAAATTCAAGGACAGGTCATTAAGCAAGGGGAGCGCAAGCTGATCAGTCTCCCTGTGGGTGTTCTGACCACGCATGAACCAGTAACCATGCGTGCGTGGGTGATCAGGGGTAAGACGGATGGGCCTACGATGATGGTCACCGGATGTATCCATGGCGATGAGATCAATGGCGCGGAAATCATACGGCGTTTGGTCAACTCGCCCAGTTTAAGTAAGCGCTTCAAGGGCACCTTGATCGCCGTGCCCATTGTCAATGTTCCTGCGTTTTCCAATAGGTCGAGATACTTGCCAGATCGGCGTGATTTAAACCGCT
This sequence comes from Akkermansiaceae bacterium, assembly GCA_049631945.1. Lineage (GTDB taxonomy): Bacteria > Verrucomicrobiota > Verrucomicrobiia > Verrucomicrobiales > Akkermansiaceae > Oceaniferula. Next base: position 11,143 of record JBNABE010000023.1, on the reverse strand, counting down.
TATTCCCGGGTTCACCTAAGGGGTCGTTGGGCGGTCGCCTGGCACATGTTCTGACCAGTGAATTGCTACCACTCTGCGACGCAGTTGTGGATTTGCATACTGGAGCAGTCAATCGGGCCAATCTTCCTCAGGTACGAGTCACCGCAGAGGATGAAGCCTCTTTGGAAATAGCGCAGGCTTTTGGGTCGCCTGTGACTCTCACGACCGAAACCCAATCTGGGACTTTTCGGGCAGCTTGTAACGAGGCAGGAGTTCCCGTGATTCTCTATGAGAGTGGTGAAGCACTCAGGCTTGATACGGCATCTATTCGTTTTGGAAAGAGGGGCGTGCAGGCAGTGATGAGGCATATGGGTATGCTCCCCAAACGTCCAGCTGCGGCAAAGAAAAGTGCCAAACACGCAGTGGTATGTGAAAAAGGTCATTGGGAACGTGCCCAAGTGGGTGGGATTTTCACGGCATTGATTGCTCTTGGTAAAGCTGTAAAGAAGGGCGATGTGCTAGGTTTTGTTGCAGATCCCTTTGGTGATTATGAAGAGGAGATTATTTCGAGTCAGACAGGGATTCTCATCGGTCGCACAAATGTGGGGCAGATTGATGAGGGCGATGCTCTGTTTCATATTGCCCTTGCCAGATTTCCTGCGCGCGCTGAGAAAAAAATCGTCCAATCAGGTGAGGGTTTGCCTGATATTGCAGCCGATGACGATGACCACCCTGTGCACTATGATCCTTATACGGATGTCATTTAGTAGTGTTCGTGCTTGGCAGAGTATGGGCCGGGGTGAAATATGGGGGCCATGGAACATCATGTATATTTCTGGCTCAAGGAGGAGAGGAAGAATGCGGGCGATCGCGATTTGTTTGAGAAAGGTTTAGCGGATTTGTATCAGATTAAGGAAGTCGCTGGAGGTATTTGGGGCCAGTCCTCAGCCACTCCGGAGCGGCCAGTCACCGACAAGAGCTTTGATTATGCTCTGTCGATGAGCTTTGAAACGATCGATGATCATAATGTTTATCAGGCAGATCCGGCTCACGACCTGTTTGTGGAGAGCTTCAAAGACTGGTGGGAAAAGGTCTTGGTCATGGATGTGGGTTAGTCCAAAAGTAGCTTAACAATCAGAAGCTGAAATAAACCATTGCCACTCTCAGCCATACTGCTACAAAGCGTCTTCATCAGCCATTGGCCATCCACTTATGTCGGGAAAACTTACCTATAAGGAATCAGGTGTGGACACCAGGGAAGCCGCCGCCCTCGTTGGCGACATCGGCACCCATGTTCGCAGGACTCAGAATCAACGGCAGCTTTACGGTGCTTTTGGGCTATTTGCGGCAGCTTTTGATCTCAGTGATTACCAGCAGCCAGTTATCGTCACTGGTTGTGATGGCGTAGGCACTAAATTAGAGCTTCTACTCGAGCACGATCAACTCGAAGCTGCGGGTAAAGATCTGGTAGCGATGAGTGTGAATGACATTCTGACTACCGGAGGTGACCCATTGATGTTTCTGGATTACATAGGGATTTCAGCCTTAGACAAGCCACTGATCACTCGTTTGATTGCTGGTATGTGTGATTATCTAGAGGATTGCGGCTGTATTTTAGCTGGAGGAGAAACAGCGGAAATGCCCGGCATTGTGCCAGAGGATGTTATTGAGCTTTCAGGATTTTGTATTGGCTGTTGTGAGAAGCCAGATTTGATCGATCCCACTCAGATTGCTACCGGTGATGTCTTGATTGGTTATCATTCCGATGGGCCGCACGCGAATGGCTGGAGCTTGATTCGACGTGTTCTTGAGCAGCACGGCGATGCCTTCACCACAGAGGAGATCGTCAGTCTGCTTGCGCCAACACGTCTTTATCATGACGTTGTAGCTGATATCAAAGCGGCCGGCGTCAAGCCCCGTGCAATGGCACACATTACAGGTGGTGGACTACCTGAAAACCTCGAGCGCTTATTGCCTAATCACGGTGCTGATGTGGTGATCCCTCATTGGAAAAATGCAGCGATGGAGAAAGTTTTTGATTATGTTGACGCTGAGGACAAGTTCCACACATTCAACATGGGCTTTGGTTGGGTTGTTATCGTATCGCCTGATGAGGCGGAGCAGATCATGTCCGCTGGGCCTGGGGGCGTGAAAATAGGCACTATCACTGATACGAACGGTGTCAGGGTGAGCATGGAAAGCTAAGCGCGTTCATTGCTAATCGAATACGGATTTTTTCATGAGCGACCCTATTAAACACGAATGTGGTATTGCGGTAGTCCGGCTTAAAAAACCGTTGTCATACTACAAAGATAAGTATGGTACGGCCCTGTGGGGGGTGAACAAGCTATTCCTCCTCATGGAGAAGCAGCACAACCGAGGTCAGGATGGCATCGGTATTGGTTGTGTGAAGTTGAACATGCCTCTCGGCCAGCCCTATGTATTTCGTCGTCGTGATGCGGCGAGAGACTCCATGGCATCTGTCTTCCGTAAAGAATTGAAGAGCTTCAACAAGATGGCTCGCAAGGGGGTATTGGATCCAGAGAATCCAGAGTCGGTAAAGCAGCAATTTGATTTTGGCGGGGAAGTGCTGATTGGGCACTTACGCTATGGCACATCGGGTGAGTTTGATTCAGGTTCATGCCATCCTTATTTGCGCCGTTCGAACTGGCCTACGCGCACCTTGATGGTGATGGGTAATTTTAACATGACCAACACGGGTGAGCTAAACAGTAAGCTAATGGATCGTGGCCAGCACCCGGTATTCGGTACAGACACACAGACGGTGTTGGAGGAGATTGGCTTCCACCTAGATGAGCATCACACCGACCTCTATCATAAACTTCGTGATGAAGGTGTTGATGGGCGAAAGATTCCAGGTCTGATTTCTGATCAAATTGATCTGCCGTCAATTATTCGAGAATCGGCTGACCCATGGGATGGGGGTTACGCCATCAGTGGAGTGGTCGGCAATGGGGACATGTTTGTCATGCGTGACCCTCGAGGTATACGTCCATGCCATGTCTACGAAGATGATGAGGTGATTGCTTTTGCTTCTGAGCGGGTGCCGCTGATGACGGTTTTTGAGTCGAGCAAAGAAAATGTCAGGGAGATGGAGCCAGGTACTGTGACGATTGTGCGTCGCGATGGTAGTCAGAGTACGCAGAGTTTTCATGATGAGCGACCCAAGAGCCCATGCTCTTTCGAACGTATTTATTTTTCTCGCGGCAATGATCCGGCGATTTATCGTGAGCGCAAGGCGATGGGGGCAGCGTTGGTTGATCAGGTCTACAAATCCATTGGAGAAGATTTTGACAAAACAGTGTTCGCATTCATTCCAAACACTGCGGAAACAGCCTACTATGGTTTTCTGGACGGATTAAGATTGTTCCGCCGGCAGCAGGTGCGTGCAGAGATTTTAGAGGCATCACAAAAAGGTGAGCTCACCGAAGACTTGCTTGACGGGCTCATCATGCGCAATTGGCCACGCGGAGAGAAAGCGGTGCACAAAGATATTAAGATGCGTACCTTTATTTCTCAAGAGAAAGGCCGCGCCCAGCTTGTATCCCACGTTTATGATATCACCTATGATCTGGTCAAAGAAGGTGACGCTCTGGTCGCACTTGATGACTCTATCGTCCGTGGAACTACTTTGAAGGAGTCGATTCTTAAAATTCTCGCGAGAACCAACCCTCGCAAGATTGTTATTTGCTCAACAGCTCCCCAGATTCGTTATCCTGATTGTTACGGTATTGATATGTCGGAGCTGGGTAAATTTATTGCTTTCCAAGCTGCAGTGAATCTTATCAAGCGCAGTGGAAATAACCATCTGCTCGATCAGGTCTACCAAGCTTGCAAGGCTGAATTGAAAAAGCCTAGTAGTGAACGCGTTAATCAGGTCAAGCGTATCTACGAGGATTTCACTGATGATCAGATTTCGGCTGAGATCAGTCGCATGGTGAGTCCAGAAGATATTGATTGGCGCGGAGATGTGGAGGTAGTTTACCAGACCATTGAAAATTTACGTGCATGCATTAAAGGACCATGTGGTGATTGGTATTTCACAGGGAATTATCCAACACCCGGGGGCTTTGCCACAGTCAACCTCGCCTATGTGCGCTGGTTTGAAGGTGCTGATGGCCGAAGCTACGACTTGCCACTCTGAGTTTTGTTGCTGGCAGTCTCCCGCATGCCATTAGTACTTGAGTCAAAGATTTGAATGTCTAGCGTGAGCTTGTGCAGCATTTTACTATTTCCTCACTGAGACAAAACACGGGCAACATTCCCGTGTCAGCCCGTTTCGATGCTCAGCTTGAGCGCAGAGTGGAGCGAGAGACCAAAGGGGGTAAGCCATTTTTTGAGATTTATTTAGTCGATGGCACCGGTGAGATGAAGCTCAAGGTGTGGGATAATTTGCCGCAGTTTCGTGCCCTCGAGGAGATAGCTGATGGCACTTTGCTGCGTTTCAGTGGAGATTGGACTCAAAATCAATACGGGATTGATTCCGGTAAATGGGAAATGGGCTTACTGAACGAAACAGAGGCTGCTGAGTTTCTCGCGGGTGATCCCGAGACAAAAGCCAAGCAGGATAAGGACTGGGCTGATATTGAGCGTATACTCGCCGAGATTGCAGACCCAAGATTGAGTGAGCTTTGTGCAGAGTTTGTCGTCCAGTATCGTGATCGATTCAGGCGATCTGCGGCAGCTCGTAAGAATCATCATGCTCGCCGTGGAGGTTTGGTTGAGCATGTTGCCCAGATGATGCGCGCGGCCGAAGCGATGTGCACGGTCTATACCAGCCTTAACCGCGACCTGCTGGTGGCAGGAGTGCTGTTTCATGACTGTGGCAAGATGTGGGAGAACAACTATCCAGAAGTGGGTTTTAGCCAGCCTTTCACGATGCATGGCGAGATGCTCGGGCATATTCCCCTCGGTATCGAGGCGGTCAACAAGCTATGGCGTGATGTGATGGAAAAGCCATGTGCTGAAGGCTGGCAAGACCTTGAACCTGCCTCAGAAGATATTCATCTTCATTTGCTCCACCTCATAGCTAGCCATCATGGTACTCACGAGTGGGGCTCGCCAACCCTGCCACGCACCCCAGAGGCAATGGCTTTGCACTACATTGACAATATGGATGCTAAGTTTGAAATGATGCAAATGGGGTATGAGAGCTCAGCTGAAATTGCCCCTGGTATTCAAGATCGCCAGTTCCCTTTGCCGGCCAGCTTGGTAAAACCATTAGCGCATTTTGGAGCGAACAAGGCGTAGTTTGAAGCTTAAAACAGTCTGGAAATATAGCATACCCAAGCCTTGCTTGGTCGCTGGTTTGGTGAATTTATTCGTGGGGGTTAGCCTAAAGTGCTTGTGATGAATGTCTTTAGGCCTACTTTGTAGCATTGGCATTTTATGACGGAGTGGAGCAATCCATGTTTGCGTTTCGTTTCAGATGCGCTATGACCCCCCTCAGCAATTCAAGAATCATGGGAAAAAACTTATATCAAAAGGTATGGGACGAGCACGCCGTCGGAACTCTTCAAGATGGTCGTACTCAATTATTTATTGGCACACACCTAATTCACGAGGTGACGAGCCCGCAGGCTTTCGGCATGCTTCGTGACTTGGACTTAAAGGTGAAATATCCTAAGCGTACATTTGCGACAGTGGATCATATCGTGCCTACCGATAATCAGCAACGCCCCTTTGCCGACCCTTTGGCTGACGCCATGATCACTGAGCTTCGCAAAAATGCAGATGAATTTGGTATCACCTACTTTGATCTCGCTTCAGGCATGCAAGGCATTGTCCACGTTGTAGGACCTGAGCAGGGGATTACACAGCCAGGAACGACGATCGCGTGTGGTGACTCTCATACCGCTACTCATGGAGCCTTCGGTGCGATTGCCTTTGGCATCGGAACGACACAAGTACGCGATGTGCTTGCGACCCAAACCATTGCAATGGAAAAGCTCAAAGTGCGCCGCATCAATGTTGAGGGTGAGTTGAGTCCAGGTGTTTACGCGAAAGACGTGGCACTTCACATCATCCGACTGCTGGGTGCAAATGGTGGTATCGGTTATGCCTACGAGTATGGTGGTAGTATTTTTGATGGCTTCACCATGGAGGAGCGTATGACTGTTTGTAACATGTCCATCGAAGGCGGTGCCCGCTGTGGTTATGTCAACCCAGATGCAACGACCTTTGAGTTTCTCAAAAATCGCCCATACTCTCCTAAAGATGCTGAATGGGATGAGGCTGTTAAAGGTTGGCAAGCTTACGCATCTGATTCGGATGCTGAGTATGATGACATTGTTAATATTAATGCAGCGGACATCGAGCCCACCGTCACGTGGGGGATTTCCCCAGATCAAGGAATCGCGATTTCAGAGTCAATTCCCGATCCTGCCCAGGCGCAGAATGATGTTGAACGTGCAAGTATTGATGAGGCCCTCGAATACATGAAGCTTCCGGCAGGCGCCCCTGTCAAAGGAACACACGTTGATGTGGCTTTCATTGGCTCATGCACGAACGGGCGTCTCTCCGATTTTCGTGAGGTGGCCAAGTATCTAAAGGGCCGCAAGGTTGCTGAGGGGGTTAAGGCTCTCGCGGTACCAGGTTCACAAATTACTGCTGTGATTTGTAAAAAAGAAGGCCTAGATCAGGTCTTCAAGGATGCAGGTTTTGAATGGCGCGAAGCGGGGTGCTCAATGTGTCTGGCGATGAATCCGGACAAGCTACAAGGTGACCAGCTTTGTGCATCTTCTTCGAACAGGAACTTCAAAGGCCGTCAAGGAAGCCCCACTGGGCGTACGGTATTAATGAGTCCACTGATGGTGGCTGCTGCAGCCATCGAAGGCGAAATTGCCGATGCACGCGAAGTCTTTTCTGTTAACTAATCTGCTCATCCGATCACAAGAATCTATTTTTAAAGACCATGTCCATTCCATCTATTTCTCACGTTTCAGGCACCGCCGTCTACATTCCAGGTGCAGATATTGATACTGATCGCATCATACCGGCGCGCTACCTCCGTTGTGTCACCTTTGATGATCTTGCTGAAGGCTTGTTCCGAGATGTGCGCACAGATCCTGAGGGTAATTCCCTCAATCATGCGCTTGATGATCCAAGATTCAAAGGCGCAAGTATTATGCTTTCAGGGCCAAACTTTGGTTGCGGGTCTTCTCGTGAGCACGCTCCACAAGCAATAAGACGTGCAGGTTTTGATGCAGTGATTGCTGAGAGTTTTGCCGAAATCTTCTTTGGTAACTCCACGGGGCTTGGAATGCCATGTGTTTGTGCAAGTGCTGATGAGATCAAGGCGTTAGGAGCCGAAGTTGAGGCAAATCCTCAACTCGAGGTAAATATTGACCTTGATTCCATGACCGCAAGTTATGGTGACACGACGATCAATATTACGCTGCCAGAATCTGCTCGTGAAGCACTCATGTCTGCCCGCTGGGATCCTATCCAAGAATTATTGGATAACAGCGATGCGATTGAGGGCTGTGCTGAGGCACTGCCATACGTCTAGTTGGCATTGATTGTGACTTGGTCACAGTTTCCGGCTGGTTGGTGCCCATCTTGTGGAGCCGTCAGGTAGAGCATTCTTAGTAACCAATCCACGGGGAGAGCCATTTCTCGGCCTCCTCAATGCTCCAGTTTTTGCGCTTCGCGTAGTCTTCTATTTGGTCTTTTTGCAACTCACTGATCGCAAAGTAATGGCTCTCGGGGTGAGACAAAATGAGGCCGCAGACCGCGGCTCCCGGGTGCATTGCGCAGGACTCTGTTAGTTCTGTACCAGTGGCAGTGGTGGCATCGAGCAGCTCAAAAAGAGTTCGTTTCTCAGTATGGTCAGGCTGGGCAGGGTAGCCGGGAGCCGGTCGAATACCTTGGTATTTCTCATGGATGAGCTCATTGTGGTTGAACTCATTGGGGCGCTCGTAGCTCCATGCGACGCGCGCGCGGTGATGGAGTAATTCAGCGAAAGCCTCTGCTAGGCGGTCAGCGATTGCCTGAACCATGATTGCAGAATCAAGCTCGTGAGCGTCGCGTAGCTCGGCGGCCCACTCATCGGCTCCATGAATACTTACTACAAAGGCGCCGAGGTGATCTGTCTGAGTGTCTGAAATGAAGTCACTCAGAGCAACGTTGGGCTTGCCTGACGTTTTTTGCGTTTGTTGGCGCAGCGTATGGAACGTTGCGTTGTGATCCGGTAGAACGATATCATCACCATCTGATTGAGCCGGGTAGAATCCGTAGATGCCTGTGGCTGTGAAGCGCTTGCTTTCAACGATCTTCTCAAGAAGTTCTTGAGCATCGTGGTAGAGCTTGTCGGCTACTTTAGCCGCTTCAGCATTTCTGGTCTTGAGAGTTTTTGTTTCTCGGTCCCAAACACCCCTGAGCTCCCAGCTGTGAAAGAAGGGCGTCCAGTCTATGTAGTCTACGAGCTCACGTAGTGATTGATTTTTGATGAGTCGAGTGCCGGTGAATTCAGGCACGGGAGGTTGGTATGAGCTCCAATCGATTTGTTTTTTGTTGGCTCGCGCATCAGCGAGGCTGACAGTGGCCTTATCTTTTTTGTTGAAATTGGCCCGGAGCTTTTCGTGACGTTCTTCATTCTTGGTGATGAAGTCCTCGCTACTATCTTCACTAAGTAGAGAGGTTGTGACGGGCACCGATCGTGAGGCATCGAGCACGTGTATGATGGGACCTGAGTAATGCGGCGCAATTTTAACGGCGGTGTGTGCGGGACTCGTGGTGGCTCCTCCGATAAGTACCGGAGTGGCAAGCTCGCGACGCTCCATCTCTTTGGCAACATTAATCATTTCGTCGAGAGATGGCGTAATTAGGCCGGACAAACCAATGACATCTACTTGCTTGGTAGCCGCTACTTCTAAGATTTTTTCGCAGGGAACCATTACCCCCATATCAATGACTTCAAAGCCATTGCATGCGAGAACGACACCAACAATGTTTTTGCCGATGTCGTGCACGTCACCTTTGACGGTGGCCATGAGAATGCGACCTGCCGTCATGGATTTCTCAGCTTGGGCAATGGCATGAGCTTTCTCAAGAGAGCTGTCCTTAGCCATCAGGTCAGTCGCGATTTCGGTGATTTTTTCCAGCTTTTCTTTCTCCATGAAGGGCTCGAGGTGGGCCACTGATTTTTTCATGACACGAGCTGATTTGACCACTTGAGGTAGGAACATTTTGCCGGCGCCAAATAGGTCGCCCACCACGCCCATGCCGTCCATTAAGGGGCCTTCGATTACCTTGAGAGGGACTTCATACTTGATGCGTGCTTCTTCGGTGTCTTCGACGATGAAGGTGTCGATGCCTTTTAGAAGCGCGTGCTCAAGGCGCTTTTCAACAGACTGCTCACGCCATGAGAGATCTTCCTCCTTGGCCTTCTTTTTGATACCTTTAAATTGCTCAGCAAAGTCCAGTAGGCGCTCGGTCGCGTCGGGGTCGCGGTTGAGTAATACATCTTCTACGTGCTTGAGAAGCTCCGGTTTGATTTCGTCGTAAACCTCGAGCATGCCTGGATTCACAATACCCATGTCCATGCCGGCTTTGGTTGCGTGGTAGAGGAAGGCTGAGTGCATTGCCTCGCGCACTGGGTTATTACCCCGGAACGAGAATGAGACATTGGACACTCCACCAGATACTTTAGCTCCTGGGAGGTTCTCTTTGATCCATTTTGTCGCATTGAAGAAGTCGACTGCGTAGTTGTTGTGCTCTTCAATACCCGTAGCAACGGTCAGGATATTGGGGTCAAAGATGATGTCCTGTGGATTGAAGCCCACTTCATCGACGAGGATGCGGTAGGCACGTTCACAGATACGAATTTTTTCCTCGTAGGTCGCAGCTTGGCCGTTTTCATCAAAGGCCATTACCACTGCAGCCGCACCGAATTTCATGATAGTTTTGGCATTGGACTTGAAGGCTTCTTCACCTTCTTTCAGCGAGATGGAATTGACAATGCCTTTGCCTTGCAGGCACTTGAGGCCAGCATGTAGGATTTCCCATTTTGATGAATCTACCGTAATCGGAACCTTAGTGATGTCTGGCTCAGACTGAACGAGATTGAGAAAGCGAGTCATCATTTCCACGCCGTCAATCAGGCCATCATCAAAGCAGATATCGATCACGGGGGCGCCATTTTCAACCTGTTGGCGAGCGACAGTCAGCGCGTCTTCTAGGCGCCCTTGCTGAATCATTTTTCTAAACACGGGTGAGCCAGCAACATTGGTACGCTCACCAATCATGAGAAAGTTCTTATCTGCAGAGTGATTGTAGGGTTCAGTGCCTGATAGTCGCATCAGGGGCTCAATGGTCGGGCGTTTACGTGGGGCCACACCTTTGACTGCACGAGCAATAGCTTCAACATGCTCAGGCGTGTTTCCGCAGCATCCACCAGCGAAGTTGATGAAGCCAGACTCAGAGAAGTCCTTAAGCTTGTCATACATGTCCTCTGGTAAAAAAGGAAAGCCAGTGGGGGAGAGTGGATCAGGCATACCCGCATTGGGGTAGCATGAGACGAAGGTTTCACAACAGCGGGACAGCTCGGCGATGAAGGGGCGCATTTCATCAGGCCCTAGCGAGCAGTTGAGTCCTACGGCGAGCGGCTTGACGTGAGCGACTGCATTCCAGAGTGCTTCTACTTTCTGGGCTGAAATCATGGTTTCTCCACCTCGTCCAACGGCCGCCGAGATGATGATCGGAAGGGTGAAGCCGTCTTCTTCAAAAACATCCTGACAGGCCACTAGTGCGGCTTTCGAGTTGAGTGCGTCGAAGATGGTCTCCACCATAAGAATGTCGACGCCACCCTCAACAAGTGCACGGATCTGACGTTTGTAGTCTTCGTAAACTTGGTCAAAAGTGACAGTGCGAAATCCTGGATCATCTGGGTCGACCGCAGCGTTATTGAGCCCGACGGTCATGGGGCCGATAGCACCTGCTACGTAGCGCTGAATACCAGTGGCTTCGGTAATCTCGTCACAAGCGGCGCGGGCCAATTTGGCTGATTCTAGGTTGAGCTCATGAGCAAGATCTTTGAGGAAAGGGTCTTCTATGATTTTTTGATAAAATGCAGGATCTTTGCGACCCTCACCAGATTCGCGGGGATCTTCGACAAAAAACTCAGATTGAGCAATCGAGGTAG
>JBNABE010000022.1:0-20059 GCA_049631945.1 Akkermansiaceae bacterium | reverse complement strand
TCCTCATCGAGGATTTGACCGTCCGCATAAAACAGGTTGGGTTGAGTTGGTAGCTGTAGCTGAAAGTGATCTTCAAACTTGTCGCCGACATGAAAGTCATCATCCATGGCTGCTCGACGGCTGTGGCAAGTCGCACAGTTTTCAAAGACTCGGTCAGGATGATTTTTTTTCATCTCGCGATGAGCTGGGATGTCGATCAGGCAGCCTGATTTTTCATCTGCTTTTTCTGCGATGTTGCCGTGGCACTGAGTGCAGCCGACCCCCATTTCCTTCCACTGGCTGTTGTAGCTGTCAGTTTTGATGTCGTAGTTTTTGCGGTAGTCGGTCATGTGACACCATGCGCATTGGGTGTTCCATGTCATACCGCGCCCCGTCCAGTGCCCCCAGTCTGCTTCGGTACGCTGGTCGCCATTAAAGACATCGAACCATTCCTTTTGGTGAGGGTCCCACGCAGCACTGGGTGTCTGCCACCGGCCACCACTTGCGGCGACGAGGTACTGGATAAGGGGATCAACTCCGATAGCCATGCCAACGCTATGTTTTTTATTATTAGCAGTGATGTTAAGTTTTTTATCTTTTTGGGTGAAGTGCCAGTTTTCAACACCGTGGAATTTTTTGCCTGCAAAGGGTGCGCTATCGAGAGTGAGATCAAGTAGGCGGTTAGCCTGGCCGTGATGAGATTTCTGCCAATGGTGGTGAATGTCTTTGTGGCATTCCTGACAACGTTGAGAGATGGCATTTTGGCCAGGTTGATGAGCAAGGCTGGCGTGAAGTTCTGGATGTGTGCTGTCACCATTCTCAGACAGCACGGGCAAAGATTCGTGCTTGGTGCTTTGAACTTGATCGTCGCCAGCCTCACGTTTGCTACAGCAGCATAAGCCGAGTGCGAGTAGGCAAGCGATTAAAGAGGGCTGGTAGATTCTTATCACAGACTTGATAATAGCGTGGTGTTGATAAAAGCTAATGAAATTTCACTTCTTGGAAAAGAATTTGGCTAGCATTAAAAAGGGCGTGGATTGAGATTGGTGCCCACAAAGATCCGCTTAATTCGTAGGTAAGAGCAAGTATGATAGCTAAAAAGATGAGCGGGATGAGTGCAGTGATGTTAAAATGCACGACACCAAATAGTAGAGATGATAGCAAGGTTGCGAAGAAGCGACCTGAAAAGCGTTTGGTGGTGGTGTAGATATATCCGCGGAATACAATTTCCTCTGCGATGGGCGCAATGAGGATGGCGCTGATCGCTATCATGATGCGTACGGCAACGGCATTGGCTTCTTGATATGTTTTGACTGTCTCTTGAAGTTTGGCATCACTACCGAATTGCTCTTCCAGCCAGCTGCTGTAGCCATGATACTCGATAAAAAAGAGAAACATGTAAGCAAGGATGACACCCCCCGGTGTAATAACCCACAGATAGCGTGCGTGTTTCCAATCTAAGCCCAAGAAATCTCTGATGCGAACGCCCCTTGCCCTGAGCATCACAGCAACAAGCATTGGAGGCACTAGCTGCACGATGATGCCCACAGCCAAAATGAAAGGAGTGATGTGGATTTGGATTGGGTTTCCTTTTTCGTCGACCTCAGCCGGGGTTAAATAATCCAGGAGAAAGACGGCATAGATGCAGAAGAAGATAGCCAGGCCAAGTAAGTCAAAGACGTTGAGCACGTCGGTGCTGACGCGACCTTTACGGTGCCAATTGATTGTCGGTGTCTTTTTACGAGAGTAGTAGCTGAGCGGCAAAACCATTGCCAGCATGGCCACGCAAAGGAAGTAGCCATAGATAAAAATCGAATCCGCGCTTATTGGGACTTCGGGAATGGTAATGTTGAAGGACATCAAGTGGGCGGCAGTGTAGTGCAAGAAGCTGAAGTTTGAAGTTTGAAGTTTGAGAGATTCAGTGTTGTGATCCAAGCATGCCTGATTCAAGTGCCAGTGCCTCCGAGGCGTGCGATAACACCAGTGGTAAAATGCTCATTGATGCGGCGTTCGAGCTATCGCAAGCCCTGAAGCCGTTGACTTTTGAGGAACCAGTGAGTCACGTTTATTTGCCAACGGAGTATGCGTGGGATCAGCACCGTGATTACTTAAAACGATATGGTGCGGGTCAGAAAAAAGTTATCATGCTTGGAATGAATCCTGGGCCTTGGGGCATGGCGCAAACGGGTATTCCATTCGGGGAGATACCTGCGGTCCGCGATTGGATGGGTATATCGGGTTCCGTAGGCAAGCCTGACAACGAACACCCTAAGCGCCCTGTGGAGGGCTTTGCTTGTAGTCGGTCAGAGGTTAGTGGTCGGCGCCTTTGGGGCTTGTTTGCTGAGAAATTTCCGGATGCTAGCAGATTTTTTCGAGATCATTTTGTTGCGAATTATTGCCCACTGGTTTGGATGGGAGAGACGGGCAAGAATATTACGCCAGACAAGCTGCCTGCTGCTGAGATGATGCCGGTGGAGAAAGCCTGCCGCAAGCACCTTGCCGCTGTGATTGCTGCAACCAAACCTGAATGGTTGGTCGGAGTAGGTGCTTACGCGGAAAAAAAATTAATGGAAACGGTGAAGGAGTATTTCCCCGATAAGGCATTTAAGATCGGCAAAATCCTGCATCCCTCGCCAGCTTCCCCGGTAGCCAATCGCGGTTGGGAGCCACAGGCTGAGCGGCAACTACTTGATCTTGGCGTTTGGAGCGAAGATTTGTCTTAGCCTTAAGACTGGGTTTTACTGATGTAATCGCCGACCCACTCGATGCCGTATTCTCCATTGACGAAATCAGGGTGGTTCATGATTTCTTGTTGGAATGGTATGGTGGTCTTGATGCCCTCGATCTTAAATTCAGAGAGGGCTCGCTTCATGCGCTGAATGGCAATTTCACGTGTTGAGGCTGTGACAATGAGTTTGGCAATCATTGAGTCGTAATGAGGCGGCACGCTATAGCCGGAATAGGCGTGTGAATCTACTCGGACACCTTTGCCGCCCGGAGTGTACCACAAGCTGATAGTGCCTGGGCTTGGTGCGAAGTTGTTGTAGGGGTCTTCGGCATTGATTCGGCACTCGATGGAGTGGCCTCGTGGGTTGGTTTTGAGCACATGATGCGAGAGGGCTTCATCAGCGGCGACACGAATTTGCTCCTTGATAAGTTCACACCCCATCACTTCTTCAGTGACTGGGTGCTCAACTTGAATGCGAGTGTTCATCTCCATGAAGTAGAAGTTCTCGGCTTTCTCATCGACTAAGTATTCGATCGTTCCCGCATTTTCATAGCCAATGGAAGAGATCAGCTGCACCGATGCATCAGCCATTTGCTGACGAAGTTCTTCAGAAATAAGTGGCGAAGGACATTCCTCAATGATTTTTTGATTACGGCGCTGCATGGAGCAATCACGCTCACCGAGCTGAACAAAGTTACCGTGGGTGTCACCGATTACTTGTATCTCAATGTGATGAGGTTTGAGCACTAACTTTTCTAGATAACAATCTCCATTACCGAAGCAGGCAATTGCCTCTTGGCTTGCTTGATTATACATCTCGATAAACTCGCTTTCTTCGAAGCAAGGGCGCATGCCCCGACCGCCGCCACCTGCAGTAGCTTTGATCATAACGGGGAAGCCAATGTCTTTGGCTAGTTCCAAGCCGTGCTCAGCTGATTCTAGCATCCCATCGGATCCCGGAGTTACAGGCACACCGTTAGCAACGGCTGTAGCACGAGCTGTGTTTTTGTCACCCATCTTGCGAATAACATCGGCGGATGGTCCGATGAACTTGATCTGGCAGCTTTCGCAGATTTCAACAAAACGAGCGTTCTCTGAAAGGAATCCGTAACCTGGGTGAATGGCATCAGCTCCGGTAATCTCGGCTGCTGCCATAATACGATCTGGCTTTAGGTAGCTGTCCTTGCTGGGTCCTGGGCCGATGCATACCGCTTCATCAGCGAGTTGAACGTGCATGGAGTCGACATCGGCTTCCGAATAGACGGCTACGGATTCTACACCAAGCTCGCGGCATGCGCGAATGATACGAAGGGCGATTTCACCACGGTTGGCGACAAGAACTTTCTTGAACATAGGGAGAAGGAAAAAAGGCTGATAGGGGGGCGGTAAAGGCTATGGTCGCCCTATGAGATTTGGAAAAGAGCATCACCGAATTGAACTGGATCACCATCCTTGGCTGCAACGGCTGTCACTGTGCCGGAAGTTTCTGCTTTGATCTCGTTCATGACTTTCATGGCTTCGATGATACAGATGGTTTGGCCTTCGCTGATAGAGTCACCTACTTTAACAAAAGGAGCGGCATCGGGGGAAGAGGCTGCATAAAAAGTACCAACCATGGGTGCTGTGATTGCATTGCCTACAGGGGCATCGGCAGCAGCGTCGGCAGTAGCGGCAGGTGCTGGAGCTGCAGCGGGTGCAGCAGCTGGTGCAGCAGCTGGTGCAGCGGGCATGGCTGCTTGAGCTACCTGAACGATGTCAGAGCCTTTTTTCATTTTCAGATCGACTCCTTCTTCCTTGAGGTGGAAGTAGCTGAGCTCGTGCTGGTCCATGAGTTCGACGATTTTACGAATTTCCTTGAGATCCACGGTAGTATTAGTTGGTTGTGATGAAGCAGGGGGAACATCCCGATATGCTTGCTGTGGATGGGATACTAATTGTCGGGTGTGGTCTGCGTCAAGAGAATCTACTATGTGCATTGTGAGCTTGTTCAACAGCAAATAGGGTAGCATTTTAAGAAATGGCCGATTTTCTTAATTCGGTTTGATGTCTGGTCAAGAGCCTGTCAGGGTGTGGCCAATGATTTCCCGCAAGAAAATTCATTATGAAGCTACGGCTTGGCTAGGCCAATACCTGTATCACTTTGGTCGCTATTCAAGTATCCCACTGGTTTATGATGATTTACTGCGTTTCACCGGCTCCATACCCTACGAGGATCCCAAAGGAAGGGAGACCCTATGGCTGACGGTGATGTATCCGCATGAGGTGATGATGGAGCTACGGCCTCAGTTGACGAAAATCTACACAGATTTGAAAGTGGGGGGGGATTCGACACACCACGAACACCTCACGGTTGATCGGATTGATTTCGGCGAATTTGGAAACTCTCGACCATTCAGGATACGCATTACGAATCAGTATAATGACAACTCCGACTATTTTTACGTTAAGCACGCAGATGCGTCTCGTATCTACGGCCTGGAGCTCGAGCACATTCTATCACCAAACAGGATTAATTACCTTGCACGTGGCAATACTTTGATCGAGGAGCACATTGCAGGTATTCCTGGAGATACGTTTATTAATCGGTATTTACCTAAGCCTGAGATAAACAAGGTTCGTGTGGCTAAGGAGTTTGTAAAGTTTAACGAACGTTGCTTCATTCGGCTGCTGGGTGATATGCGCTCGGTAAATTATGTGTTAGAAATAACACCTGACTTTGAAGCAGTGCAATACCGAGTGAGGCCAATTGACTTCGATCAGCAAAGCTATCACGGTAGGGCTAAAACTTATATGGCGTATCATTTTGACAGCAACAAGGTAGTTACCAGAATGAGCTTTCGAGAGATGAATCGCCATACGATCGCTCAGTATGCTGAGGAAGAGCGCACTCAAATGGCACGACGTGCTCGAGCGGAGCGCGCCAGATTACAAGCATTGCTGCGAACCATGGAGCGAGAAGATTTAGCGCCGATGGAGAATATTATTCGGCTCAGAAATGGTCTCAACCGCATACATAGCACAGATCAATTTACAGAATGTGAAACAATGGGCGCATTGACGAGAAAGCATATCGATCTAATGCTTTTTAATCCTGATTTTTCATACCACGCAGGTCGTTAGGCATTGGTCCAGCCTGATGACTTATCTGAATAAGTGCTATTATAAGTGCTATTAATACCAACAAGTGTGATGATACAAAGTAAGTGGCACATGGTTGCCCTTGATAAGGTTAAATCATCATCAATGGGCATGTGAAGTTGGTAATTTAGTATGCTTTTTTCCTCGCTAGCCAAATCGTATGGGAACGACGCTTGTTGCCTTTGTGCGCAGCAGCCACAGTATTCTCGCTGACATCAAAGCCTGCTTTACGAAGCAATCTGGTGAACGCCTTATCTGTGCGCGCTGACCACACAGCTAGGATGCCACCACCTTTAAGCGCATGTTGGATTTCGCGCAGGCCATTGAGTGAGTAGATAGAATCGTTATTTTTGCCATGAAAGGCAGAAGGCCCATTGTCGACATCCAGAAGTATAGCGTGGTATTCGCCGTTAGCCTGTCGAATTATTTTTTGTACGGGCTGAATTTTTATAGTGATGCGCTCATCATCTAAAAGCCCTGGGTTGAGGCTTGAAAGGTGAGTGCGGTTCCACATTTCGATATCAGCTGTAAGCTCTGAAACAATGAATTTAGCTTTTTTCCCCGGGAGGGCCTTGGTAGCTGCAGCGAGGGTGTATCCCATGCCAAGACCTCCGACGAGGATGCGAGGTTGATTGACTGGGCGAAATGGTGAGCAGGCAAGCTCAGCCAGGGTTTCCTCCGAGCCGTGTGAGAAAGAAGTCATCAACTGTTCTCCTCGAGAACAAATCATGAAGGTGCCGTCGTGCTCGATCAATTCGAGGGGTTCCCCCTCAGGGGTTTTGCACTCTGCGAGTTTAGTGTAAGGTTTCATAGATAGTCGGCAACATGCTTGTCAATAGGAGTGACGGCGACATATTGTGTCAGAATTACTGGGTGCCGAACAATAACCAAAGACGAAAATTAAGCAGTTGAAAATTAACTTTTTGTGAGGCAATATTTTTCGCATGAAAATTTTTTGCTCATTAATGTTCATCTCGGTCTCGCTCTTTTCTCTAAGCTCATGCAACACCTTCATTGGATTCGGGCGTGACATTGAGAGGTTAGGTGAGGGAATGCAGAATAAGGCAGATGGTAAAACGTGGTCTGGAAATGAGAGGCATATGCCAGCGGACTCACCTTATTAGGAAGAATCTCACTGAGGTAATCATGGAGATGGTAGATTGCCTAGTCGCTTAATGTGACTCGGGGAATGATTACAGGGAAGGTCGAGTTCCCTCTGCGTATGCGCAGCTCCGTTGCTTGTTTGGCGGCGGAAGCAATCAAACGAAGTAAAAAGTCATCACTGCGTTGTACCGGATGGTTATTGATGGCGAGGACCTGATCCTCGATCAACAACTTAGTATGAAGTGGACTGGCCGGATTGATCTTTGAAACGATAACGCTCCCTGCGCCTCTTGCTCGTTCTGCGGGGCTGGTGTCGCGGACATATAAGCCAATCGCTTCTAGAATCGTTTGTGGGTCTAATGTTTGATCGGATTCAGGCTGATCATTTTCGAGCTTGATGTCTTCTTTGTTATAATCAGCGGCTTTGCCAATAACCGCGCGCATTGATCGTTTGGTGCCTTGTCGCCATATCTCAAGCATAACCTCTTCATTGATGGTGCTGCGCTGAATAAGCCCGATGAGCTGGCTCATGTCTTGCACAGCAATTCCTTGGTAGCTGATGATGACATCATCTATCTTCAGGCCAGCCTCAGATGCAGGAGAATCAGGCGCAAGACCCATAACGGCGACGCCCCCAGGTGCTTGATATCCAAATTTCTCGCGAGAGTATGGATCTAGGTCTCGAAGTGCCATGCCTAAGAAACCTCGGCTGGGGCGCCCTTTGGCTAAGATGGATTGCAAAGTTTTGAATGCGTCGTTGGATGGAATGGCAAAGCCTATACCTTGAAATCCGGGGTTTTTCTTATCACTAGAATAAATACGTGAGTTGATGCCTATGATCTCTCCGCTGACGTTGACCAGTGGGCCCCCAGAGTTGCCCGGATTGATCGGTGCAGACGTTTGCAGGAGGTCGACTTGTATATCAGATATGGGCCTTTTTTTTGCTGAGATTTTTCCATCAGTTACTGACGTGCCGATTCCAAATGGGTTCCCGATAGCAAACACAGCATGCCCAACCTTGATCTTTGACGAGTCTCCAAACTTGAGTGCCTCAAATGGCCCACTGCCGTCGATTTTTAGGACTGCAATATCTACGGTTTTATCTGAGCCGATTACAGTCGCTCCATGTACGGTACCATCATGAAGTGTGAGGCGAATACGGGGGTTGCCTTGAATGACATGGTGGTTAGTAAGAACATGACCTTCTTGGGTAACAATAACCCCTGAGCCCTGACCTTGGAAAGTACGAGGTTGCACCCATGTGCGACCATAGAAATCACGGAAACGTTCTCTGCGAATACCGGAGGTATCAATGCTAACTACCGATGGCACGACAGCTTCGACTAAAGCAGCACTTTCTCGGTTGATTGCTGAGAGTACTTGTACTTTCTCTGATCCGATAATAGGAGCGAGACGAAGTGTGAATCTGTCATTCTCATCTGCATCGCCAGCACCACCCCCGGACAAGATGCTGATGAGGCTGTCTCCGTTTTTGATTTTACGGGTAATAAAAACAGCCGAGAATGCACATACAAAAACAGTAAGAAGGATTAGGAAGCGTCTAAATCCGTTATTCATGTGAGTGATTCAGTAAAGGGTTCTATAGCTAGTAAACAGCCAGCTACCCAGTCAATATTCATCGGGACTGAAGTGAATGCAATGTGAAAAAGCAAGATGGGCAGGTTCAAGCAGGCTATTTATTGTGCAGATTATGATGGCTAAACCTGCCTGCGACTTTTTTGCTCATAGAATGGCTACTCCTCTTTTTTCGTAGGCGCAGTTTCGAGCTCACTATCAATCAGATCAAGTGCCATGACGCGCTCGACCAGCAAAGCTCCATGACTTTTCATATCTTCGAGACATTCTTCGACTTTTCGCTTTGTTGATGCATCATCACCCCGACGAGTGCTGCGCTTTTTGAGCGATGCAAGTTTTTTGAAGTCATTGGTTAGGTCAATAGTTTCTTGAAGGAGTTCTTTCTCGCTTCGATCGACCACTGGCTCGAGCCGATCGAGCTTCTGTCGTAGGGTATCATATTGATCTGTCAGCTTCTCTATGTCGATGTTGTCTACTTTCTCTGGTAGCGCATCGTTAATGTCCTCGATAATGGGCTGAAGTTCGATGCGGAATGTTTTTTTGTCGAGATGGGTCGGCCGGTTTCCGCTTCCTTGAAGTAAGAGAATGTTCGCTGATTGATGCGATGGTGCCAATGCTATGATTTTCTCTAGTTGGTCACGAATGTCATGATCAGCGGCAAGCTGAACAACTTCTTGGTCTAATGAGAGCTTCTGAATTTCACCAAAAATTTCGCCGGCATGTGTAAGCTCTTTGTTGCTTTCTTTAACGGCAGCGATGAAAGCTTCGTCAATGTTTGATGCAGAGAAAACCTCCCAACGAGCGAAGAAGTCCGACTCTTTGAAAACCAGCAGTTGTTCCATTAGCCGAAGACTCTGGTCTGATACAACGAGCCGGCCGCCGTCAGAAACGTTTCTTAGGTTGGTCAATAAACTCCAGAAATTCTTGGGCTCGGACAATTCACCCTTAGGCCCGACATCAGCCAACATACATAAATCATCTCGGAGGGGCTTGTTGGCTAGCGAAGCTTCTAGCAGTAATGCTAACGGGCCAGTTAATGAGAACTGCTGCATTGTGCCGTAACCTATATTTGTAAATTTGACGTGTCCTTGGATACTTGGAATATTCGAATGTTTAGTTTCAATGAGAGACTTAAGCGTGGTATCAAGGTCGGATGTGGGATTGCCTGATTGTAAAATTTTGATGAATTGTGTTGCGCTCGTTTTTGGATCACAAGGTTTGAGGGTGAGTATGATGCGCGCCAGCAAATGAGTAGATTCCTCCTTGTCTATGAACGATTTCTCATCAGGAGCTATTTCTAGCTCCTCCTCATCATTTTCTACAAAAACGGGTAATAGAAGTGACTGCTCAGTAATATGAAATTGTGATTTTCCTTTCTTTGCAGGGTCTGGCTTTTGGGCTGATGAAGGTGTCGGTTTTTTGATTTTTGAAGCTTGTTGCGCAGCAGGCTTTGTTGCAAGCGGAGCGGGTATTTTCGGGGTGATCTTTTTTTCATCAGCTTTATAGGAGGCAATAGCAGGCAAGGTCTTTTTCCAATCAGCAACATCTTTATCTCCGTGGGTGTTGGGTTGGATCATTTTGCAGGCGTCTTTGATCAGGCGAGCCAGAAGATTAGCTTGTGCGCCCGCGCGAGGTTTAGAAAGAAGGCTTTGGATTCTTTTAGCTTCATCTAAACATTGTGTGATTAGATGCTGAGGTGTGGCAGCTGGTGCCTTGCCCGAAGCTAATGCTTTGCTGATCTCGTATGGGCGCTTGTTTTTTGGATCAAGCTGCATGGCGAGTAAAAGCAGCCTTGCGCTTGCAAGTTGATTCGCTGGTGATCCGTCGTGCTTTCGTTGAGCTATTATAGCGAGTGATTTACCAAGTTGCTGAGCGCGATGTTGTGGCAGAGGAATCTTCTCGAGTTGAAATAGCTCAGTAGTATGGTCAGGCTCAATATATGAAGCAGCCTGAATGGTGTTGACGATTGAAGCCGCTATCATTGCAGCTATTAACATAACGGCCAGACGTGGATGTGAGCCGTCGCATGCCGGTTTGGCCTGAATGAAGCTGATGAATCGAATAAGCATAAGGGACAGGATCAACGTCAAATCTACATAGTCTGTGGGCGAAGTATAGCAAGGTTGAATCCCTGATGAACAGTGAGCAATGCTGATAAAGATTATTTTATGCGTGATGTCCCAGCCCAGCTATGGTTTGGATAGGGCATGCCTTCTCCTGCAGCCCCATTGATTGATTATCTTCGCGAGCTTGAGGGGCGTGGTGAGAAGTATGTAAATGTAGATGAAGAGGCTCGTAAAATTTTGCGGGAGTTTTACATGCGTGCTCGTAATGGAGAAGCAAGCCCTGCGCCACTTCGCCAAAACAAAACTAATGTGGCCAATGTGGTTAATGTTGAAACTACCGATGAACTTGCGGTTTCTGAGACGACAACAGAGCCAGCGCAACTAGCTGAGACACAAGCTGGTGAACTGGCCGCTAGCGGCTCCACGCCAAAAGAGCAGATAAGCTCCTTAAAGCGGCAGGTCGCAAAGTGGCCGGCGGTATGTGCACTTGCGGATTTGCGCAAAACGATGGTTTTCTCTGTAGGCAATGCTAATGCCGATATCATGATCATAGGCGAGGCTCCTGGATATGATGAGGAGAGGCTTGGTGAGCCTTTTGTCGGTCAAGCGGGGCAGAAGCTGGACGGTATTCTTAAAGCCATGGGTGTGGATAGAAAAAACACCTATATTACTAACATTGTTAAATATCGCCCCGCGATGCCCAACCAGACGACGAATAACAGGCAGCCAACGAGTGAGGAATTGCATGCTTTTATGCCCTTCATACGCAAAGAAATCGAGATTGTGGCTCCCAAAGTCATCATCGCTCTGGGTGTCACCTCTGCGCAGGCCTTGCTAGCAAGCAATGAATCGGTGGCGAGCTTACGCGGTAAGTTTCATCAATTTAACGGTATACCTCTTCGGGTAAGCTTCCACCCCTCTTACATTCTTCAGAATGAGGCCACCTCCGAAAAACGCAAGATTTGGGAAGATATGCTGGCGGTCATGGATTTGCTCAAGATGCCGGTGAGTGAGAAGCAGCGAGGGTTTTTCACCTAGGAGGGACAATCCGAACTTGCACTGAGTATGGATATGCATTCAGTTCGTGACATGCAAACAAGCCATCCTTTTCTCGCAGAAGATTACCATATCCGGTGGTCCACGCTAACACCTGATCATGTCGAGGCAGACATCGACAAGGGCCTGGAAATTGCCGAGGCCAATTTGGAGAAGATCCGTAAGCTGGATCTTACAGGAGTCAGCTATGATAACACCTTTGGGGCACTTGAGATGGCATCGGAGGATCTTGATCGCGCCTGGAGCCGACTCAATCATCTCGATTCGGTATGCAATCATGAAGAGCAGCGTGAAGCGCTCAATGCTGCGCTGCCGAGGGTGACTGCATTTTACGCGTCCATTCCTCTGGACGACGCCATTTGGGAGAGGTTGAAGGCGTTTGCTGACTCTGCTGCCGCCAAGGATCTTGATGCAACCCGCAAGCGATTTGTCGATGAACAATGCGCCAGCTTTATCCAGTCCGGGGCTGACTTGCCGGCTGATCAAAAGGCCCGGATGGCTGAGCTCGAGTCTCGGCTTTCCGAGATCACCCAGAAGTTCAGTGAAAATGTCTTGGACTCGACCAATGCCTGGGAGCTGGTTATTGAGGACGAGTCCCGGCTTGCGGGTCTGCCTGAGTCAGCCAAGGCGGCAGCAGCGGCTGACGCAGAGGCCAAAGGACACGAGGGCAAATGGCGTTTTACCCTGCAATACCCGTCGATGGGGCCAGTGCTGCAATACGCTGACGACGATGATTTGCGTCGGGAAATCTGGGAGGCGAATGGCACGATCGGCCGTGTTGGGGATTTTGATAACACCGCGCTTATTTGGGAGATTCTGGAACTGCGCCAAGAGAAGGCTGATCTGCTTGGCTGCCAAAACTTTGCCGACCTGATCCTGGCGCGGCGTATGGCATGCAATGGTCAGGCAGCACTCAAATTCACTGAAGATCTTCACGACCGGATCGCCGATGCTTTTCTGAACGATGCCGAGGAGCTGCAGTCATGGAAGGCTGAGCAGACCGGGACGCAGCCAGGGCCGATGCAGCCATGGGAGGTGAGTTACTGGGCGGAGAAGCGCCGCAAGGCTGAGTATGATTACGATGAGGAGGAATTGCGGCCCTATTTCCCGTTGCCCAGTGTGATGCAGGGCATGTTTGGCATTGTCAGCAAGCTCTACAACATCCGTATCGAGCAACGCGATACTGGTGAAGACATTGAAGTTTGGCATCCGGAGTGTTGTTTTTATGATCTCTTCGACAACGCGACCGGCGAGTTGCTAGGTTCCTTTTACGCGGACTGGCATCCACGTGAAAGCAAGCGAGGCGGGGCGTGGATGAATTACTTCGAGACCGGCATGCCGCCCGTCAATGGAGAACCACGAGAGCCGCATCTCGGTCTGATGGTGGGTAATATGACCAAGCCGATCGGTGACAAACCGGCACTGATGGACCATCGCGAAGTGGAGACTATCTTCCATGAGTTTGGGCATCTCTTGCACCATCTACTCTCCGAGGTAACGGTGAAGTCGCTTTCCGGAACCAATGTGCCTTGGGACTTTGTCGAGCTGCCCTCTCAGATCATGGAAAATTTCTGCTGGGATCGTGAGAGCCTCGATCTGTTTGCCCGCCATCATGAGACAGGAGAGCCTATCCCGGAAAACCTCTATGAGAAAATGCTGGCGGCGCGCAATTACATGAGTGCGAGTGCTTTCATGCGTCAGCTGAGTCTCGGCAAACTGGACTTGGATCTACACATCAAGCTTGCTGATTATCGTGGCAAGGATCTTGATGAGGTGGACCGCGAGATTCTCGCCGACTATAAGGCATCACTAGCAACGGAGGGGCCCACCATGGCGCGGCGCTTCAGTCACCTGTTCTCCTCGCCTACCGGATATGCGGCAGGCTATTACTCCTACAAATGGGCCGAGGTGTTAGACGCGGATGCCTTCACTCGTTTTCAAGCAGAAGGCATTCTCAATCCCGAGACCGGTGCAGCATTTCGTGAGAGTATTTTGAGTAAAGGAAACTCCGCGCCCGCTGATGAGCTCTACCACAATTTCATGGGGCGTGCCCCTGACCAGACCGCATTGCTCGAGCGCTCGGGACTGGCATAGTCACTATCAGTCCTCGGTGAGCTTGGAGCCCCACCAGTTTTTGTTGGGCACGTAGTTCGCGTCCAGATAGCGGGCGTGGGTTTTTTCAAGCTGGGCTTTGCGCTTCTTGATATGGGTCTCTTGGTATTTTTTCTTTGCGACCGGGTTGTAACGCCTGTCCTGCTTGGGGATCAAGGCCCCCGTTTCCTTGAGCCAGGTGTCGAGCTCCTTGCGCAAACTTTGCGTGAGCTCCGGCTTCTTGGTCGAGAGATCGTTTTGTTCACCGGTGTCGGCACTGAGTTGGTAGAGTTCGTTGCGTCCGTCCTCGTAATAGTAGATGAGTTTCCAGTCGCCCTTGCGGATGATGGCGGAGGGTTCGCCTCCCTGGTTGCCGTAATGCGGGTAGTGCCAGAATAGCGCGCGATCGGCGATTTTGTTGCCCTTAAAAAGAGGCACCAAGCTGAGGCCATCAATATGTTGTTCCGGCATCGCGGGCAGGCCTGCCAGCTCAAGCATAGTGGGATAGAAGTCAGTGCCAGTTACTGGGATAGCGGAGGTGGACTTGGGCTGAGTTAACCCTGGGACTTTGATGTAGTATGGCTGTTTGATGCCGCCCTCCCATTGGCGTCCCTTGCCCCCGCGCAGAGGCAGACAGGAGGTAGCATAGGCGTCTCCTGAGGAAACCCCGCCGTTGTCCGAGGTAAAGATGACAACGGTGTTTTCCGCGAGGCCGAGCTCATCGAGAGTTTGGAGCACAATACCTACGGCATCGTCCATGGATTCCATCATGCCGGCATAGATCGGGCAGTCCTGCACCTGACGTACAGGCAAGGTGCGATCCATCTGGAAGCGCTCCCCCTGATGTGGGTTTTGCTGTGCCTTGTCGCGGTATTTTTTCCACAGTGCGGGTGTGGTCTGGATGGGAGCGTGCACTGAGTAGAAAGAAAGATAGGCGAGGAATGGTTGGTCCTTGTTTGCCTTGATGAAGCTGGCTGTTTCCTCGGCGAGGCGGATGGGCAGAGACTCACCTGCAGGGCCGTCGCTGAGCTTTGGATTGTTGTGGGGTGAGAAGAACCCACCAGGAGGGCTTCCCCTCCAATGGCCGCCCTTGTTGATTTGAAAGCCGTGGTCTTCAGGATGAGAACCTTTGTCCCCGAGGTGCCACTTGCCAGCGAAAAATGTTTTATAACCACCCGCTGCGAGCGCCTCGGCCAGCGTGGTATCGTCATGGTTGAGGTGACGCAGATATTCGGAAGGCATTACTTTGTCATTGCGCTTCCAGTCCAGGCCTACTGGGGCTCCTATATAGTCGGTGATACCATGGTTAACCGGATACTTGCCGGTCATGATACTGGCCCGGGAAGGGGAGCAAACCTGACAGGTGGAGTAACCCTCGGTGAAGCGCATGCCTTCATTGGCGATGCTGTCGATGTGCGGGGTTTCGTGTAAGCTGGATCCTTCAACCGACATGTCCATGATGCCGAGGTCATCGGCAAGAATGAAGACGAAGTTAGGCTTATGTTGCTCTGCTGAAGCGAAGCAAGAGATTGACAAGAAAGTTGCTAGGATTTTGATCATGATCTATGAACATACGTGAATAGTTATGGCATCTTACGTTTGCCAAGGAGTGATTCCCGATTTGTGTCAAAAAGTGAAGTTCAAAGTAAGTTTAACAAGTTCTTAGCTTTGTCAGCAACAATGGCATCTTGGCTTCGACTGAGTTTGTCGAAATACGCGGACTGCTTGTTCAGACTGATACGTAATTTTTTGTGCCAGATTGGCTCTGATTGGCCATTTGGTAGCTGGGCGAAATGGGTCATTAGGTCAAGAATCTCACTTTGCACGCTGGGCTCAGAGATATTCATAATCTCAATGAGAAAGGGAAAGCATGGCTCCGCTGCCGAGTAAACTTGCCCTGAGCATAATGCAACCCAAAGCTCGTGACTCGCCTTCATAGCACGTGCTTCTTTGCGTGAGGCTAGGTTCTCAAGCATTCTGGGCACTTGTTTTTTTGCGGCGGGAGAAACTTCATATTTATTCCAGCGCACTCGCCGAAGTCTCATCCAGAGTGAGTCTGCCATGCCTCCAGACTGAACTGCTTTAATACGAATGAAAGCTATAATTTGAGTCTATGTAGAAGAGTGAATAGGTGATTATAAAATGATTTATAGATGAAGAGTCATACCTCAATCATTACGAGGATTTGTCTTCATGGTTGCAGGATCTTGAGGCATATTGGCTTCGATGAAGTTGAACGCCGATGTAGGTGAGGGTGGGAATAATGATGAATCATTGTTTCGATGGATCGACATGGCAAACGTTGCCTGTGGGGCTCATGCGGGTGGGTATGAGGAGATGATGAGGGCGGTTGAGCTTGCGGTAAGCTATGGTGTAGCGGTGGGTGCGCACCCTGGATATCCAGATAGGGATGGCTTTGGCAGAACGTCAATGGATTTGTCGATGGGAGAAATAGCTAATCTGGTAGAAGATCAGGTTGGAATACTTGATGAGGTCTGCAGTCATTTGGGAACTCGCGTACAATATATCAAACCACACGGAGCGCTCTATCACGATATGATGAGTTGTAGTGATATGTATGAGGCAATATTGAGTGCGATTGCACAGATGTCCGATTCAAAAGCCTTGATGATCATGGCGCGGGCAGATGATAAGTTGGACCGTGATTTGGCAACTTCACATGGTGTCGCATTACTTTTTGAGGCTTTTGCAGATCGAGCTTATACTGCGCATGGTACACTAATGGCGCGGTCAATACAGGGCGCTGTTTTAAGTGATCCCATTGCAATACTGGAACAGGTGTCACAGTTGATGCGTGATGGAAGTATAACGAGTCATTGTGGGGCAAAGATCCTCATTACGGCGGATAGCATCTGTGTGCATGGCGATAATCAAGCTGCAACCAAAGCAGCAAAGCTAATTCATATGGCACTTCATTCATGAAAGCAATGAAGGCAAGATGGGTGGCTGTTAGCGAGACAAGCTTGATGCTTTACTTGGGCGAAGAGCTTGATGTAGAGCAGGCGCCATTAATTGGCAAGCTGGCGGCATATATTATGAGTAATTATGCTGAGGTTTGTGAAGTCACCCCTTCGTATACATCCATATTGATACAAGTGGGCACCCCTCATGTGGACCTTGAAGATCTCGCGGTTCGTATTCTTCAGACGACCGAGTCTGGGGTGATTTCTAACTCTAGCCGTGGCAAGCTCATTAAGCTGCCAGTGTACTATCACTCGGATGTGGCGCCTGATTTAGTTGCGGTTGCACGCTCAAGCGGCTTATCAATTGAGGAGCTTATCAACATTCATACAGGTAGAGATTACACGGTGTGCGCTATTGGTTTCGCGCCGGGTTTTGCTTTCCTAGCCGACGTTGATCCTCGCATCGCGTTGGCTCGACACGCTGAGCCTCGTGCACATGTCGCTGCGGGAAGTGTCGGTATTGCGGGTGGGCAAACGGCGGTTTACCCAGCGGATAGTCCTGGTGGCTGGCAGTTGATTGGTCGTTGTCCGACTCCTTTGTATTGTCCAGATCAACAGCCTGCGAGCCCCTTTGAAGTTGGTGATAAAGTTCGTTTTATATCCATTGAGCTCGAGGAATATCTAGAGAGGGGAGGGCATGTCTGAGAATGCGTGTAAGCTTAATGGTCTGAGGGTGATCCAAGCAGGGGTATATAGTACCGTGCAAGATCTAGGGCGTTATGGATATGCTACGCATGGTTTAAGCCAGGGAGGCCCAGTAGATTTGCAGGCCCATTGTTGGGTAAACCGACTGTTAGATAACGATCCTGATGCCGCAACCATAGAAGTCGCGGTAGGGATGGCTAGCTTCCAAGCCGAGGGCGATCTACTGCTAGCTATCGGTGGCGCGGATATGCGAGCAGAGATCAATGGAGAATTAGTCGGCAATTGGCGAAGCTTTGTTATTAAACATGGCCAGACTCTCAAACTGAACCCAGCCCGTAAGGGATTGCGCTGCTACCTTGGGGTGAAGGGGGGGGTGCAGGCTGAGACTGTAATGGGGAGCTGTTCTGTGGTCTTGCGCAATGGTATTGGTTCTGTGATCTCCGAGGGAGAGCTGCTGCCTGCAGTAAACGACTATTTACACTCTGTAGCCCATGTGCCACCTAGGTATGTGCCTACCTACCCAGCTAAGATTGGGCTGCGAGTCATCGAATCTTATCAAGCGGGTGACTTCAATC
Organism: Akkermansiaceae bacterium; assembly: GCA_049631945.1. GTDB lineage: Bacteria > Verrucomicrobiota > Verrucomicrobiia > Verrucomicrobiales > Akkermansiaceae > Oceaniferula. Next base: position 2,097 of record JBNABE010000022.1, on the reverse strand, counting down.
CAGAGGCATTGGAGGGTTTTTACCATACCGATTATGAGGTTACTCATGAATTTGATCGTATGGGTGTCAAGTTGAAGGGCGATCGGATCCAGCCCCCTAGTGGTGGGATTATTTCTGAAGGAGTGGCATTGGGTGCGATCCAAGTGCCAAATGAGGGGCAGCCGATTATATTGCTGAATGACCGCCAAACGCTGGGAGGCTATCCTAAGTTGGGCGTGGTGGCGCGTGTCGATTTACCTAAACTGGGCCAAGCTGGGCCAGGAACAAAGATTCGTTTTGCACCAATCACACTGGAAGAGGCACAACAGGAATGGAGGCAGTTCTGTGATTATTTTTTGGGTGTTTGATCGGCTGTGTGATTGTGTCTAGATTTCTTGCTCTAAGACGATCACACACTCAAGGTGTCTGGTTTGAGGGAAAAGATCAAAGGGTTGCACGGCTGTGAGCTTGTACCCTGCTGAAAGGAACTCCTTAAGGTCACGCATTTGTGTTGCAGGATTGCATGAGACATAGACAACTCTACTTGGTCCAAAGTCAAATAACTGGTCGAGAAATTCTTGATTGCAGCCTTTACGTGGAGGGTCAATAACAACCGCTGTTTCGTTGGCTGGGAAAGTAATATCAGAAAAAATAGCTTCTGCACTGGAGGCCAGAAAGGTGGTGTTATCTATCTTATTAAGCTCGGCATTACGGCGTGCCCAATCGGCAGCTGTCTCACTCACTTCCACCCCTGCGACTTGCTTGAACTTATGTGCAAGGCACAGTGAAAAGAGGCCTGATCCGCAGTAAGCATCAACGAGGTAATTGGCGCCTGATGATGAGGCCTGTTGGGCGACGTAGCCAGTGAAGGCGGGCAGAATGAACGGGTTGTTCTGGAAGAAGTCACCTGCCAGGAAGTGGAAGGTGATGTCACCTGTGTCGGTGGTTACGGTTTCTGAGATCGGGTTGCGGTGGTTGGTTTCCACGCGGCCCTCGGTCGCGCGTAATAGCAGAGTGGCGTCTTTTTTGTAGGCCTTGGCGTTGGCGCGAGTTTCTTCACGGATACCCGGCATGGCGTCGTTGATTTCATCCATTGCGATGGGGCAGTGGGGAACATCAACGAGATGCGAACGTTGGCCAGCTAGTAAGAAGCCAATGTCTCCGATCTTCCCGTCTCGAGGACGTTTAAAATGCGGGGTGATTTTCGAACGGTAGCCCCATTGCTTTGGTGAAGCAATGGCAGGTGAGACATCGGCCTCAACACCAGCCATGTGGGTGAGGAGTTCTTCGACTTGACGCGTTTTCCAGGCGAGCTGTTTCTCGTAAGAGAGGTGTTGGTATTGGCAGCCGCCGCATTTGCCGAAGAGCGTGCATTTGGGCTCTAGCCTATCTGGGGAAGGGTCAATTACTTCGACAAGATCGGCTTGGCTATGCGACTTATCGTTGCGGAAGATGCGGGCACGCACTGTCTCACCTGGAAGGGTGTGAGGAACAAAAACAACCCAGCCTTGTGCCTTATCGACTTCGGTGTCCTCAAAGCCGGCATCAAGTTGAACACGAGCGATGCCAATACCCAGATTACTCAGCGACGAGATTTTAAGCTCGAGCTCCTCATGATAATCAAATGGATAAGGGTTGAATTTTTTGGGTTTGCGCATGGCAACCGAGTTTAAAAAATCTTCGGCTTAGGGGTTGCCGGTAGCAGGGGAGTTTGCTGGAGGTTTGATCGATATACTGGGAGTTGATGGGTCAGGTTGAGCTGGCGGTTGAATACCAGCTGCTTGCTCGCCTTCTGCGATTTGTTCGTCTGTGGGAAGCGCGAGATCATCAGTTGGAGTGCGAAATAGATTGGTTGCTTCGACTACAGATGCCTGAGATGCACGTGGCTTGGCTGTGATCTTGGCTTTTTTGGGGGTTTCTTTCACAGGTTCTGGGGCTTCGCTGACTTGTTTTGCGCATGAGGCAGACAAGACAGCAATGCCTATCAGTAAAATGTGGTGATGGATTAATTGCATAATGAATAAAAAAGTATTTAGAACTGGAATGACCCATACTCGTGGATGGAGAAACTGGCAATGGAGAAAGTGGGCAATGCCATTAAAAAATCAGGCACGTGAC